>CAUJFU010000425.1 GCA_963169055.1 Myxococcota bacterium | reverse complement strand
CTTCAAAACGAATCCTTGCGTTCCATCTTGCCCGAGCCCCCAACCACAATGCGCGCTCTGAAAGCTTCGAGCGCCCAACCGCACGTCCTACAATATCCGAGTCTTCGGGATGTTGCGCTCTCCCCCAAAGATCGCCGCGTTGCTGTTCGATGTGCTTTTTCAACCAACGCGGCATCGTGAGCCAAACCTCGCCTTGGAGGGATCGCGTCATGTTGTTGCCCCAAACAAACCAAGTGCCTCGTGCTTCGATCTCGCGCAGCCATCGCCGCCAAAAAGCTCGACGAAGTCCCCGTATGATCGGCTCCAAAGAGGGCGTATCTCGAAACTCCGAAAGGCTGGCCGATTTGGAAGTGCGCGGCGTTTCGGAAGGCTCTCGAGGTGTTGCCTTCGAAGGCGAGCGTGAACGCATCACCTCTGAAGAGACCTTTTGTACGGATGTTCTAAGCTTTGGCACAGACGGCGTCCATTTCGGTATCCAGATCGCCTCTTTTAGGAAAAACGCTTCGGGCTTGCCTGAAAAGCTCGACCATGCGGCTAAAACGTCGGGTTGTTCGATGTTTCGTTGTTCCAACCAAGGCGATGATGTTCTCACAGCCACGGGAGAAAACATCACAGAAACTTCTCTCTCCCACAAACGCTGTTGCATTCGCAAAAAATCAGCGAGTAGCCGATGCTTTTGTGATGCCGCTTTTCGCAACCAACGCTGCAACCGCTCTTTTGCCATCTGCTTTGGATGCGGTGCCAAATCCTCTTGCCAGCGCATCCAACGATCCCCCGAAACGGCCTGCCTTCTGGCCAATTGAGTCAACAACCGCTCTATCCGCACGACAAACAGCGCGATATCTCGCTTTGTTTGCTCAAGATCAGACCTTGGTTCTGTTTTCGAAAACGAACGAGAATTGATCAAAAATATCGAAGCATCGGCCTGATGTGTTCGAGTGATTGTTCGATGCGCTAGGTATGTTTGCTCTTTTTCACGTTGCATCCGCTCTTTTTCACGTTGCATCCGCTCTTTTTCACGTTGCATCCGCTCTTTTTCACGTTGCATCCGCTCTTTTTCACGCTGCTGAGTAAGGAGTGCGGTGTTGTGTTGGGCGAGCGGATGTGTTGGGGTTGGCAGTTTGTCGCGGAGGATCGGCGGGCTGACTGTACCGTGCGAGATGCTGTGGACTTCCTCAGAAAACAGCGTATCTCCTCGCTGCCTCTGGTAACGAGCCAACCAAGGCAAGACACGCATCGCGGGTGGATCGATGCGCAAGCTCCACCCGCCTTGTCGTGAGGTTCGGATCTGATAACGCACCACGCTGCGGAATTGAAAGATCCACCGCACCATCCGCTGCCGTCCAGTGCGATACGTAATTCGTTGCACACCAATCATCCATACAGGCCATACCTTCGGCCAAACCTCCACCGCAGCGACCGCTCCAACAGGCATCTCCAACACCAACCGTTCAGGCCGCACCAGCGAATACACCACCCAAGCTGATTTATCTCGCAAAGGCAGCGCACACTCCCACGCACGCTCCTGCGCGTGGGCGCTCCCCACTCCAACTACACCCCAGAATAAGCAACACCATCCCCCCGTGCTCTTTTTTTTCCACAGCTTCCCCCAAATCCGTGAGGTCGTCGCCCTCATCCACCTACAGCATCCGATAAAAACCCACCCTCTAAACCATACCTCCCCACGTCGACTTTGCATCTTATCGCGTCCTTGTGCCTTCGTACGCATACAGAATGTACAGAATCTCAAAAGGAAGTCGCTCAAATGCTCGGAATATCCGAACAATCAGCCGATAGATTCGATTACTGGTACAGCTTATCAAGCACCAGATCAACAGGTACACGGAACCCTTGGAGGTTAAGTGGCTGACTATAAAAGCCATAATGATCGCCGTTGGTGGGTAGATCTCCTCCTGAGTCGTCTTGATCGAGGTAAGCAAACAGATAGACCACCCCGCGCAAACTGCCTGTCTTGAGATCGTACAAATAGGGAGGAGTGCTCAACCCCGTCACTTGGACTTTTGCGAGGGGCTTTGCCGTTTCTTTGGGCCTTCCCAAACTCACGTTAAAATCTGCGCTCGCGAACACAGAGACAACGATATAACGAGCTTTTCCAGACGGAAAGATCTCATTACCCAAAGCGATCTTCCCGTTAATTCCGGGATCATCGTTCTGGTAGCCAAATCGGCCACAAGACGCCACAGCCATCCCCAAAAACACCCATACCATCGAACGAATCGTACAACGCCAAACCATGTTTATGCCTCCAACACAAATACGATCAAAAAATCAAGCCGCTCGAAACCTGCACAAAAGACCTTTGGAGCCTCACCAAAACCAAGCGACCACTCCGCACAAGATGCGCGAGTCTCCGGCCTAAGTCAAAGTTCTTTCGATTCTTTTGCAATAGAAACGAGGGACTTCTGTGTTTTCTCGTCAAGCGAAACAGCCGATGGGTCGGCTGTTTTGGCCGCGCTATCGGTGGCCGCACGTTTGGGATCAAGCAAAGTAGACTCTGTGGCCTCCATCGAAGAAGCTTTTTTTCCTGAATTGACCGATATCTGAGACGTCTGCTCTTTGGTTTCTTGCCCCGAAATAGACGCCTCGCTTTGATCGGGTGGCGCCCCAGAAGCGGGTTCTTTGCGATCCACGTGGAGATGCTCGATCTCAGGATCGAGTCGTTGCCCTTCGCCTTGCGAACGAAAGCGCACCTTCATCTCGATCTCTAACGTGGTCCCGTCCATCGCCTTGCGAAGCTCTTTCCATAGATCCAATTGGCCCAAAAATCCGCGCAATTCGTGCGCGATGGCTTTGGATGTTTCGGTTTTCAAACGATCTGCTTGGGCCAGCATCGCACGCGCCATCTCGCGTGCAACTTCGCGGGGGATCTTCGCCAGTTCCCGTGCAACTTCGCGAGAGATCCATCCTCGACCGCTATCCTCACGGCTTCCACTTTCCCGATTCCCGCCTTCTTGTTGGCTGGCGTCACGTGGAGGGTGGCTTGTCTCGCGTGTGCCGAACAACGAACGTTTGACAAATTCAGGAACATAAGCCTCCCACCCCTCTGGCGCACGCGAGTCCTGTGCTTCTTCGCGATCATCGGACTCTGCTTCGTTGCGCCAACCTTCAGGCTCCCAGTTGTCTTTTTTTGCCATCCCTTCGCTCCCATCGGTTGTTGCGGGCTGTATAGCTTGCGTCCATCACAAATTCGTACGCAAGATCACCCAAGGATTGTTTGATCGGTTTCCGTTTGCGTCGGTCATCAACAACGTGAATTTGATTCGCGAAGGAAAACGATCCGCCTCGACACGAATGCCCACCTTGCTGATCACACCCTCAAGTGACCCTACCGTCACATCAATCGGACGAATGGGCAACTTCACTTGTTTTGGAACTTCTTGCGTATCCAAATCTTGCAGCGTAAACAACAACGAACCATTGGTGGGAACCCCCTCCTTGGGGAAAATGATCAGATCGCCTTGGTTATCTAACCAACTGATCTCAAAATAAAACAGCTGTGGATCTTGTGGATCTTGACCTGTAAACCGAAACTGCCGAATAAACGGGGATTCACCGCTCGGCCCACCGCCACACCCCCCTAACCCGATCCCGCCGACCACAACACACACCCAACACAACACCCAACGAGATACCCTACACCAACGACCCGTATTTCCTTGCTTTGTCATCCAACACCTCCAACACACACATGCCGTTGCAAAAGATCTTTCTTTGGCGGATGTGATAAACCTAGGCTTCCCCCGAAAGATAACATGTCTGGCGTGCAAGAAAACACCCAACCCCAAATCCATCTCTGCGCCGCACTTCTCGCAGCACGCACCCAACGCTCTCTCCTCGCCGATTTCGAACCATCGGTCACTCTCAAACATCGCCTTCGATGGCTATCCAACAGAGAGAGTTGCTCTTTGGCGTGGGCGATGTTATATGTCTTGTTTGATCAGCCCCATGTGGGTTCTGTTATAGAAAGGATCAAGTCCAATGCGAATGTTACGCTCTCGTTTCCACCTCACACGATGGCTCGCTTTGTTGGCGCTTTGTGTGCTTGGGATCACAACCTCTGTTTCCGCACAAAAAACCGACGATACCAGCGAAGATATCTCGAAACTCAGCTTCGAAGACATGAAACGCAAAAGCGGCGAAATGCTCCGCAATATGGAGCGTATCCGCCAATGGATCGTCATGGAACGGGACAAAGCCAAAAAAGAAAATGATGTCGCAGCTTACGATTGCCTTGGAGAGCACCTCACCGTCGTGAAAACTCTCCTCGGTATCGCAGAAGGCGCTCAACGCGAACTCAACGAAACCCTCCAAAGCAAAAGCATC
>CAUJFU010000424.1 GCA_963169055.1 Myxococcota bacterium | reverse complement strand
AAAGAGTTGCACCGCCTTCGTAGAATCGGTATCTTGGTGGCTTTGTATTGGGATGGTACGCTTTTTGAGGATAGCCTCCATCGTACAACGCAAAGCACTTCCACTCACAAGGAAAGGCCACACGCCAAGGAATCGGCGTGGTCCTCCCAAATGCCTCGGGGCAGAAAACCAAAGGAGTTTCCGATGAAAAGATCCCGCAAGTTGATGTTGTTGTTTGTTTTGTTGTTTCCTGTGATGCTGTTTTCACAAGGCTGCTTCATCTCCACAGGCCCCGGCCCCAATCCCGGTGACACAACGGGCGATCTGGTGATTGCGTGGGATTTCAATGGGCAAAGCGGTTGCCCGAACGACGTGCATGACGTCCGAATCCTGATCAACGGAGGCCAAGACAAAGCCATGGCAGACTGCAACGCAGACAAACGGCGATTGGAGGATCTCGCTCCCGGAACCTATGTGATCCGCGTACAAGGCTTGGATTCCGATGGAACCATCACTTGGGAATCCAACGAACGCGGTGTCGTTGTTGTTGCAGGAGGGACCGTCGAAGCCGATTTCGATCTCGCAGATCTCCCCTAACCCACAAACTATCCGACCCACCCCACAAACAAAATACTCCCACTCACAAGGATAGGCGACAACACCGATGGAATTTGGCGCTATCCTACCAAATGCCTCCGTGCAGAAAGCCAAAGGAGTTTCCAATGAAAAGATCCCGTAAGTTGATGTTGCTGTTTATTTTATTCTTCCCTGTGATGCTGTTTTCGCAAGGCTGCTTCATCTCCACAGGCCCCACCGCAACAACAGGCGATCTGGTGGTCGCGTGGGAATTTAATGGGCAAGGTGGCTGTCCGAACGATGTGCGCGATATGCGGATCATCATCAACAATAACCAAAAAGAGATCGAAGCCTGCGGCGCAGGCAAACGACGATTGAGCGGTTTGGTGCCTGAAAACTATGTGATCCGCGTGCAAGGCTTGGATATCGATGGGACTGTCACTTGGGAATCCAACGAGCGCGGAGTCCTTGTTATTGCAGGAGGGACAGCAGAATCGGAGTTTAACCTGACGGATCTTACTCCCTAAAGCGTAGGCATCGTTGAGATAACATCCAGTTATTCGGAATGTTCGGCGATCTGCTGGATTCGGATATGACGGTTTGCGCGGACTTGACGACGGATCTGCTTTCCGGGATCACGCGCAAAACGGCGTGAAAGATCAAGGATATGATCGGCATAACCGCGCCGAACGACCAAGGATTGTTGTGAACAAGAAGGACAACTGGCTTGGCGGTAATGGCGCAACGCTTCGGGGAGAGGGGATTGCGTCAGCAGCAAACGCAGATAACCCGCACCTGCACGCAGGTTGCCCGAAGGCAAGAACAGATTACCTTTGTGCTTCATTACACGCGCCATCGTAGGGGTCACTTGCATCAAACCGATCGCACCATCGGCGCTCACAAGATGCGGTTGGAACGATGAATTTTTCTGGATCATCGCTTTCAAGAGGTGGGGAGCCAGCCTTGCGTGAAGTGCCGCTGCAACGATCTCCTTTTCGTACCCCAAACTTGCAGAACTGCCCTTTGGGGGTCCCCACGTCCATTCGACATAAGAGAAAAAGGCAAGCAGGCGATCAGAGAATTGATGCACACTCAAGGGATGGAGCTTGCGAGCTCCATGTGACTGCGCCCAATGATTGACACCGTACACAACCCCGATCAACCCGAGAACAGAGCAACACGCCAACGCCGTTAACCACCGATCTAGCCGAGACCAACGTTGCGGGGTCGTGAGAAAAGATCGCTTGGACGGGGATTTTTGGGACTTCCCAAAGCGAGGAGGATCTTGGATCGTTTCGGGAGTGTCGGTGGGATGGGCAGAAGAAGAACGGACAGGCGCGTTCGCACGGGCAGGCGCGTTCGCACGAGCAGGCGCGGAACGACGTTGAGGAACAGCGGGTGATGAGCGTTGATCGGGACGCGGTGGCCTTTTGGCGGATCGCATGGATGGGTCGCCAGCAGAAGCGAGCGATGGATCTCTTTGCGCCGAAGCATCCGAAGAATCGACTGATCCTTCGGATGGGCGGGGTTTGGCTGGGCGTTCTTGGGGTGTGCTTGCTTTGGATGCAGGGGCTTTGGGACGTGCAGGTGTGGGATCTTCGGTGGGCGGTTTGGGGCGAGAAAGCGGCGGTGTTTGCTCGCGTTTCGAGGCCGCTTCGTTGGGAGCGCGGGGGGGTGTTTTTTTCCGAGCAGAGGATGGCTTCGAGGTATCCGACCTGTCAGAGGGTGGCGATGCTTTTGATGAGGCGGATCGTTGAGGCGTGGCGTGATCGTTTGGCTTATCGTGTGGGTGAGCGGGTGCCTTGGCGTTTGGAGTGTCGGCTTGTTTTTTGGGTGTGGCTCTTGGGGTCGATGCTTGCGGCATGTCTGTCTCCTGTGTCGATTGGACACGGCATGCTCCGAAAGGGGCAGCGGATTCGTGGGCTTGCGTCGGCAACGGATCTTGCGCAGAATAGGCTCGGCAAAAAACGACGGCCTACGCGCCTATCGGCGACGATCGAGGAGCGTAACGCCTTCGCGGTTCCATGACTATTTTTCGTCGAAGAATCAGCGCGACACAGTAGACAAATCCCTCGATTCGCGGCACTTCTCACATCCGTGTTCGCGGCACTTCTCATATCCGTGTTCGCGGTACTTCTCATATCCATGTTCGCGACACTTCGATCAGCAGAGCCGTTAGTTTGAAAAACAGATGCTCACCCCGCCGATTACGGGGTCAAGAGGGCGAAGCCCTCTCGTGGGATGTGGGACAAAGCCCCACATCGATCGAACAAGTTAGTCCTCAAGGAGAAAAAGCATTGACGAAACAAAACGAAGAGATCGAGCGTAAAAAAGAAGCGGAAAGCACCGAAGAACCGAGCATTCAAGAGCGTATCGAAACGTGGCTGCGCGAGCGTTATCCACATACAGTCTTACAGACGTTAGGGATACGCATCGACTCTTACGATGCAGACCGCGTTGTCGTTTCTGCCGAAGTCAGCGAGCGTTTGTTTCAACCGATGGGGATCGTCCACGGTGGGATCTATGTACTCATGGCCGAAACAGCGGCCTCGATTGCAGCGGCGATGTCGATCGATCCGTTGCGCGAGGTGGTGATGGGCATGGAGATCAACGCCAACCACCTTCGGCCTGTCAGCGAAGGGACGTTGCGAGCCATCTCTTCGCCGCTTCACAAAGGCCGAACGACGATGGTTTACCACATCGATATCCTCGATCAAAAAGATCGACGGGTCGCGGTCTCTCGTTGTACGATGGCGCGTCGCCCGATCGGCGAGGCTTCGTAAAAAGGAGGTTCGGGTGACAGCGTTGCCAGAGATCAAAGGACGAGTGTTGATGGAAGGCCGCGACGGATGGCGAACCCAGAGCCTTGCGGTAGATACGCAACGTGCCGTCGCAGCGGTGGGACTGACCAAAACGGATCTTCGCAAAGAGGCTCAAGAAGACGCTCTGTCTGTCTGGGATATCCGAACAGGAGAGCGTTTGCGGATCCTTCCAGCGTACAGCGATGGTGTCGATGCTGCGGCGTATTCGCCGCATGATGGGGCGTTGTTGGTCGCGGGGGTTGGAGGAGGCCAAGGGCGTTTGGGATTTTGGCCATCAGAAGGCGAAACAGCACTGCGAGAGATGCAGGGATTTCCTGATCTATCGGCATTGCAAAGCATCGCTTTTTCCAACGATGGCCGACAGGTCTTGTTGGGGGGCGGTCAAAGCCAACAACACGCGCTGTTGGTGTTGTACGATCTCGAAAAGGCCAGTATCGTCCATCGCTTCGAGAAGTTGGACGCAGCGGTGATGCAAGCAGGCTTTTCATCAGATGATCGTGTGATCTTAGCGAGGCTACGGGCCTCTGCACAATTAGGGAACAAGGAAGCGACGCTCGCACAACCGTTTCGCGTATGGGACACCGAAGGCTTTCGGCTGTTGTCTTTTGGCCGCCGTCCGCTGCCGTGTCGTGTTAACAGCTTCTCTTTCCTCTCCGAAGGCACCGTCGCAGCGATGGCAATGGAAGGTCTCGCAGAGATCAACGGAAAGACCCGCTCTGCGGGATGGATCGAGATTTGGGACGTCCAGCGCAACAAGCAAGTCCTCGCTATCGCAAGACCTCACGAAGACTTTTTCGTACACGATCTGGCCGTATCGAAAGAGGGACGTTGGATGCTGACCGCGAGCGGGCAGCCAAATGCCGATCCACGCGCAGGCGATTGTTGCGTTCGGCTGTGGGATCTTCACGCTTGCAAAGTCGTGCGCGAGATGTTTGGACACAAACACCCGATCTCGCACGTCGCATTTGTCGGTGATATCGCGATCCTCTCCGCCGATCAAAGCGGAGAATTGCGCTGTTGGCCCCCACCGCCCCCTGATGTCGCTTTGTGACTGCGCTATCGAACGATATCCGAGAGAAGTATACACAAATGGAGGGTGCGATCTGCTGTAGACGCCCTGTTCTTGGGCAGCCACGGGGGCTGCCCCTACATCTTTCGCGTACACGATGGGCGGATTTCGTATCGCCCGCCGCCCCCGGATGTCGCTTAATTGCAGGATGCGCCTTCTTTGAGGCAGCTCTTCCAATTGCAACGGCACTGGATATTACGACCGTTGGGGAGGCGGATCGAATACCCTTCTTTCAAACAGTCGTTCCAGTCGCAACGAACAGAGATCGACTTGCCTCCCCACAACGAAGTGGTCCAACCATCCTTAAAACAATTCCCGAACGAACAGCGAGTCGAAGCCGACGAGCCATCGGGGAGTTGTGTACTCCATCCGTCTTTTTGACAATTGCTAAAACTACATCGCGTCGAAGAACTCTTGCCATCCCGATAAGACGTAGACCAACCGTCCTTAAAGCAAGATGAAAAGCTGCAACGCGAAGAGCCGTAATTGCCAGACCATCCGTCTTTTGCGCAATTTTTCCAACTGCAATTGCCGACAAAAGGGAACGCTTGCCACGCTTTGATTGCACGCGCATGGGCGGGATCTTTTTTGGGTTTCTTGCGCCGCGCTTGCGCGTCTTGGGTGGACGCGCTAAAAGCAAAACCAAGCAAAACGACCAACAACAGGGACCATCGAGCCAACATAGATGCTCCTTCTTTCTTTCGTACGGAGGTATCAAAACTGCGTTGCTCCGTTCTCGTTTGGGTTGGGGCAGAAACAGCAGGTTAGGAGCATCCACACGATCGGTCAAGAGATCTGATACGAAATCCTGAGGTTGGGCGACCACCAAGACTCATTCACACGGATGGGCGGGGCTAATAGTTCCCGTGGATGCCTCCGATAAACTGGCGGAACATCCCGGGCATAATGCCTTGGGGGCGACGCGATGCGATGTAACGGGCATCGGTGAGATTCTTTCCTTCAAAAAACACCCCCACACTCCAATGCGACATCTGGTACGTGTAAGCGATCCGCGCATCCAACAAGAAACGTCCCTCAATGCGACCCACCAAACCATCGGCGCTCGCTTGAACGGTCATCGCGTTGTCTGCGAATTGCTCGCTCATGTAATGAGCGGTCACCGAAGCGGAAAAGCCGATGGGATGGAAGAATCCAAGATTTGCAGAGACCAGATGTTCGGGAGCATAAGGAAGGCGATTGTTGTAGTACTTGGTTCCGGGTTCTGCAAAGATCGCCAACGGAACCCATGTATAAGTGAGGGTCAACGGCAAGCGGAATCCCCAACGCATCGCATCCGCGAGATCGAACATCGCGGATGCTTCGAGACCTGCGTGCAAGGTACGCCCTGCGTTGACAAAGGGCTTGCCTTGGTTGGCGGGATCGCTGGCCACCGCACCGCTGGCTTCGGCGGGTGGGATCACTTGGTTTTGGAAGTCCATCAAAAAGCCCGTCAACTCGGCTTGAAAGAAGCGCTTAATTCGCGAGCGCAAACCAAGTTCATAATTCCAAGAAAACTCAGCATCGATCTCAATGCTCGAACCACCCGCAGTAATCGCATCTTTGATCCGAGGCGGCGCATACCCACGATGAACCCCTCCAAAAATCGAAAGGCCGTTGATCGGTTGGTACGAGATGCCAAGCCCGGGGATGGGCGTTGCAGTAAAGCTGTTTGCGAGGCGATCCACATCGGTGGGAACGTCTTTTCCGTTGGCATCTTTGACTCGCGTGCGCAAGATATGGCGCTCATTACGAAGCATCTCCACGCGAACCCCGGGGGTGATCTGCAAGCGCTTGTCTAGGAACATAAACTTGTTTTGCAAAAACAACGCGCTCGCAAAAGCCCAACGCCGCTCATCATCGCGCACATCGCCGCTCGGGGAGTTTTCGCGCTCCCCGTTGATGTGCTGTTCATTCGCAGCCTCAACGTGCAAACGCACACCTGCGGAAAGCTCGTTGTCTACGACATTTCCGAAGCTAAAGTTGACGACATAACGGGTCTCCAACCCAGCGTTGTGAAACAACCGATCTCGGTTTCCTGTGGATCGGCGAAAATACAACGTGCTTCCGTCTTTGCTGTCGCTGCTTGCGACGACTTGGTTGTTTCCGTCGACGATCCGCTCGTAGTTTGCGCCTTTGTTTTCACGATCAAAGTCTTGGCGCATCCAGTCGCGCTCGATCTGATAAGCGTAAAAGGTCGTCTGAAGGCTCCCCGCTGTCTCGAAAAAATGCTTGTGCGTTGCGGATATCGCATAACGGCGCACCAAGAAACGGTCATGGATCGCAGGGCTGGCGGCTGCGTTGTTTTCGTATTGTGGGGTCGTCAGCCCGAGGTAAGTCGAACGAGAGCTTTCGTCGTAAAAGTGCAGCTTGATCCCAAAGACGCTGCGAGGCGAGATCTGGATACGAAACTTGGCGCTCACATCGGTCTGTGCAAGCCCAAGATTGCGATGCCCATCAAAACGCTTGTGGGCGGCCTCGAACAAATAACCAAACGCTCCCACCGTGTCGCCCGCAAAGGCTTGTGCAAGAAAGTAATTATAGCTTCCATACGCCGCACGTGCGCCGATCGTCAAACGCTTCGGAGGTTCACGGGTAATAAAGTTCACGACCCCCCCCACCGTTTGCGGCCCCCAAAGGATCGAACCGCTGCCTTTGAGGATCTCGATGCGCTCTACACGCTCGATCATCGGGGTATAATAAGCCTCGGGCTCCCCATATACTCCCATCGAAAGCGGCACACCATCCTCCAACAAAAGCACACGACGCGAGCGGTTCGGATCAAGGCCACGTATCCCGATATTCAGACGCAAGCCTTGGCCTTCCTCAGACGTCACATTGATCCCGGGAGTCGTGCGCAACATCTCTTCGATGTGAGCGGGGCCTCTGTTTTGGATCTCTTGCGGCGTAATCACCGTCCCCGACCCCGGCACGCTGTCTAGCGCAGAACGCCGACGACCGATCACGTCGATCTGAGGCACAAGGATCTCCTCCGAAGACTCTCGTAATTTCTTGTCTGTGGGTGGGTTGGATTGCGCCAAACGACCCGATCGACGGTCTTCTTCGGCTGATTTCTTTTCAGCAACCGTTGCAGGCTTTTTTGAAACAGTCGGCGTCGTCTTCGCCAACGGTTCGGAAGCCATTCGATGAGAAGGCTGCGAGGTCGTTTTCGCCGATGGTTTCGAGGTCGTTTTCGCCGTTGGTTTCGATGTCGTGTTCGCCGAAGCAGCGGTCGGTGGGGTGTCAGCAGACACAGGCTGAGACAAAACAGTCTGAGACAAAAAAAGCACGCTGAACACAGCGCACACACGGGCAAAAAAGGCAGGGGTGGCGCATCGATGGGTCGCAAAGCGCCGAGCGTGAGCAAACATAACAAACCTCCACAAAAGCAGAGCCATGCGCTAAGATCGCGCATCCTCTAGTGAATGGGAGGCGTTGTAATCAAGGCCAAAACGCCCGTCAAGCCGATTTTTTCGGCATGTACTGCGACGACTTGAAATACATCCCCGCGCAAAGATCGATGTTGTTGTTTGTTGTTTGATTTGTGGAAGGTCTACACCCAAAGCATCCCGCCCGATTTCGAGTGGAGTAGATCATCTTTTTTTTGAGGTAGAGGTGACTTCTTGGATCGTTTTTGCGGGGTTCCACCCCGTACCCCGCAAGGGAACGTCGTCCCCTTGACCCCGAGAGGAGCGAAAAGATCATCGCTTTTCACACAAACGACTTTGTCGCTTGAAATGGCCCGAACATGGGGGGTGTTGGCGACTGCACACAGATGACTTAGTCGCTTGAAATGGCCCGAACATGGGGGGTGTTGGCCACTGCGCCACTCCGAGAAGAAGTCACTTCGAGGAAGAAAGGGGCATCGGCCTTTGCAGGGCCTTTTCAAAAAGGCTCCACAAGCGATCAAAGCTATAGATGCAAGGGCCGTAACCATCGGACCAATGCAGCTCTATGGCGTAATGCCCAACAGGCGTCCAGCGCAAAAGCTGGATCGTGCGCAACGCTTCAAGCGAACGACGGGCTTCTTCGGAGTGGATCGCTTCAAACTGCGCGCTCGCGCAATGTTTCCGCAGCGCAAGCAGATCGTACATCGCGATCTGCCCGTCATCCCAACGGATCATCAATTGTTTTTGATCAAAACGGATATCTTGTGCCGTCGGTGGCATGGCCTACCCTGTGTGTTTGAAGATGCTGCGCTGGCTTCGAGAAAAACGATCGCCGACCTGCGCGATCGAGGATGCTGCGCTGGCGTCGAGAAAAACGATCGCCGACCTGTGTGTTTGAGGATGCTGCGCTGGCTTCGAGAAAAGCGTGAAGCGCCTTATTTGCGGAGATAAGCGAGGATGCGCAACAATTCGCTTTGTTGAGTTTGCACGTATTTGGGTTGAAGAGAGCGATCTTTTCGGGCTTGAAGGTAGAGGTTAAACAAGATCTTCTCTTGCTTTCCGTAGGTTTCTTTCTGTGTGGGCCAATTTTCGCGCATATCTTGGCACCGTTCGGCTTTGACGCCGTTGGCTTTTGTGGCGAGCGTAAAGACTTGGCAATAAAAGGCTTTGGGGCCAAAGTCCGCACAAACCAGCTTGCGGAGTTTTCGACAAGCACTAGGATCGGCTTGTGCATTAGATTGCATCCCGATCATCTGGGCGAGGATGTTATCAGAGATCTTCTGCCGAAAGGCTTCGACACGCGCTTCACCAGCGCTACCGTAGTTTTCGGCCATCTTTTCGAGCGACTGCATATTGGTCTCTTGTTTGCGTAGATAAGCTTCCCACGCAGTCCATTGTTCATTCATGCGCTCAGAGCAGATCTTGTGCGAAGCACTCGGATGACGTGCAACACGCTCATGCACACGACAAGCAAAGCTCAAAAAGCCAAAGGTTTGACAGACTTTTTTGCTCAGTTGAACGCAAGACTTGTTTGCGTGTGCGTAATTGGGTTGAGAAAAGCTCCACAAAGCACCAAAGATCAGGGCGGATACACCGACAAATACGCTTCGCATCGTGAACTCCTTTACGGTTGAAGACAGGCATGACTTATTGACCGCCCCGTTTTCTCGGCTGTTCGAGCGACATAGCGGTTGTTTTGAAAAACAATGATCTCTTCGCCGACACGGGGCCAAGGGGGCCGCGCTCCCTTGTGGGGTGTGGGGCAAAGCCCCATCAAACAAACCCAACAAGCGACACCGAAGAAGAAAAGAACTTACCGCCCAAGATATACGCGTCGCAGGGAAAACAAAAGGCATCTCAAGGGGTGGGTTTCGAGGATTCGGCGAGATAAGCGCGATAACCGAGGGTTTCGAGCTTGTGGGCTTTTTCCAAAACAGCATCTTCCATGCGAGCACGCAGGTCGCGCAAGCGCATACGGATAGCGGGAGAGAAAGCAGCCAAGATCCGCGCAGCAAGCAGTCCAGCGTTTCGTGCGTTTTGGATCGCAACGGTCGCGACAGGGATCCCGCTCGGCATCTGTACGATGGAGAGCAAAGAATCGAGCCCTTGAAGCGCAGCCGACTGGATCGGCACCCCGATGACGGGAAGATCAGTCATCGAAGCCACCATGCCGGGCAGATGGGCCGCGCCACCCGCCCCTGCGATAATCACGCAAAGCCCCCTTGATTCGGCGCTTTGGGCATACGCCACCATGCGATCGGGAGTGCGGTGGGCCGAAATCACGGTGATCTCGTAGGGAATCCCAAGCTCATCAAGAGCTTTTGCAGCTTCTTGCATCACGGGCAGATCGGAGTCACTGCCCATAATGATCCCGACCATCACTTCGGTCATGCGGGCGCTCCTTTGTGCTTTTCGTTGTGAGTCGTGGAGATGATCTGGATGATCTGACGGGCTTTTTGGGCCTTTTCACGCGCTCGATGAACATCGTGATCGACGATCGTGATGTGACCCATCTTTCGGAAAGGCCGTGTCTCGGCTTTTCCGTAAAGATGAAAAGATAGGCCCGAGATATCCATCGCTTCGCGCATCCCAAGGATCAGCGGCGGTCCGTAAGCGTCGGGCGCACCGAGAAGATTGACCATCACGGCGGGGATCAAGAGATCCGTCTCACCAAGCGACAGCCCCGCAATGGCCCGTAGATGCTGTTCAAATTGATCTGTGATGCAGGCTTCGATGGTGTAATGCCCCGAGTTGTGGGTACGAGGTGCGATCTCGTTGAGCAAAAGCCGCCCGTCTTGGGCCAAAAACATCTCGACACCAAAGATCCCGACACCTTCGAGCGCTTGGATGGCGTCGGAGGCGATCTGGACGGCGCGTTCTGCGATGTGTTTTTCCACAAGAGCGGGAGCCATCACCACATCGCAGATGTTGGCCGCAGGATCAAAGACCATCTCAACAAGCGGATGGCAACGGATCTGGCCGCTGGCATTGCGTGCCACCATCACCGCAAGTTCTTTGTGAATAGCGATCTTTTCTTCGATCAGACTGGGGCCTTGCAGCGCACGCGACAAAGCCCGCGCATCATCGATCACCATCACGCCGCGCCCATCATACCCGCCCCGCCGCAGTTTCTGCACCAAGGGAAATCCAAAAGCCTCGCAAGTTGCCTCATCCAACGCATCGACTTCTCGAAAACGAGGAACGGGAATTCCTTTTGCTGCGAGATATTGTTTTTGAGCCGACTTGTCTTGAATGATCTGCAAGATACGCGGAGAAGGTGCGATCGCGTGGCCTTCGGCCTCCAGCGCAGCAAGAGCCTCGGCATCGATCTCTTCGAGATCGTAGGTGGTGATATCGCAAGCATCAACGATTTCTCGCAGCTTGCGGATATCGTGGTAGCTTCCGAGGATATGCGTATCCGCGATCAGCGCCGCAGGTGCGTGGGGAGAGGGATCAAGGATGCTCACATGAAACCCCATCGCCTTGGCTTGAAGTGCCAACATCTTACCAAGCTGACCGCCACCGATGATCCCCACCCGCATCAGGTAATGGTAACGCAGTGCCATCGCCATCTCCTCCATCCCATCGCTATCTTGGGCCATTCAAACAAAAACTCATCTTAGAAAAGGCGGGCGATTAGTGCAATCCGCGCAAATGTTTGTCAATGGGATAGGAGCAACGCAGGTCGATGATGTGGGGCGAGGTACCAAGCCCCGCAAGGGAGCACCGCCCCCTTGACCCCGTATCGGCGGAACGATCATAGGTCTTTCAAACCAACGGCGGCTCCGCTTGAAGTGCCGAGAACACGGGAGTGTTCGCTCTTGTACCGACAGCGTGGGCGGATATCTTCAAATCAGCGCTTGGGGAGGAGGCGAACAGGTCTATAGAAGAAAGGACGGCTTTTCGCTCTAACGCGCAGGAACAGCGGGGATTGGCGCAACGGGAGAAAGAGATGTGTTGGGAAGAAGAGGCTTGAGAAACCCCAGCACTGCGTCAAAAAGGACGGGGGTTGTACGCGGAGAAAGGATATCCCCCGCAAGAACATGGGAGGCTGGATCGCTGGATGTATCCAAGACAACGAGCTTTTTGTGTGGACTCCCCAACAACGGAAAGCGCGATTCGATCAGTTGGGGATCGAGAACTTGATCACGTCGCGAATACACGATCAGGGTGGGGGTTTGGTGACGACGAAGATCGATTTGACGAGCGAGCCGAACCAGCGCCATCATCGGAAGCAACGACTCGATGGGATAATCGTAAGTCCAATGCTTCTTCTGGCCCTCGTTGATCGGTTCCCATCGGCGACGCTTGCCTTGGATCAGCGTGGCGATCTGCTTGCCCCAAGGCCACAGCAAGATATCCGCCCGCTTGTCGCGAGGCCCGAAGTTCGGCGACATCCAGATATGCGCAAAGATATCTTTCGCAAAAGGCTGCGCTGCAAGCCACACCGCAAGAGTCGCCCCCGTCGAAGACCCCACAAGGATCACTTTTTTCCCGATGCGCCGCCCGATCTGCAAGGCTTCGCGGGCATCTTGCGCCCATGCTTGCACGCTCCCCTCTGCAAGGGCATCTCCCGAACGCCCATGCCCACGCAGCCGAGGAAAAAACACGTTGGCTTGCAAAGCATCCGCCAGTTTGGAGCAGAGGGGCTCGACTTCCATACGGCTCCCTGAAAAGCCATGAAAAAACACGATAGAAAGGGGCGTTTGGGCTTTGGTCTTTGGATGATACCAGCGGATCATCTTTTGCGTTTGGGGCCGTATATCGGAGAAGCGCGCCTCTTGCTTTTTGAGCAAGGCATCGAGATCGCTTTCCAGCACCACAGGCTGGGTCGTGGCGTTTGTATCGACACGCGGCCCCAAGGCCACCACAACACCCAACACCACAACCATCCCAAATCCCCACATCGCCGCCTTTTTCACCCACTGCATCAACGTACCCTCACTCCAAGGAGCTTTCTTTATTGTTCAAGAAGAGCGCGCACCAATTCATCAATCATGGCGTTCATACCGCGAGGTTCGCCTTCCAATCGCCAAACTCCACTCCAGCCGAAACGTAGCGTTTGTTGGGTTGTATGCACAAGCACCTGTTGAGCGCGTGTTTCGATGCGAGCGACTTTTTCCACGTCGCCTTGGGCGGCTTTAACAGCCGCCTTGCACAGATGATCGGCCAACCACTCTTCGTCTGCGGGTGCAAGGACCGCTTCACGAAAGATGTCGCGCAATTGTTTTCGCATCTCTTCGCGCAAAGAGTCCGAAAAAAGCCCGTGAAACTGAGCGTCTTGAGGAACCGCAACCCGTCGACGCAACATCACCCCAGCCCCCATCGATTGGATATCTCCTGTCCTCAAAGCTTCCACACGACAAATCCGTTTGCTCTCCAACATCACAACCTCCACAAATCATCAAAACGCCCAATCATGCGCTTCTTTTCGCATGCGATTCGGCTAAAAATCTTCCCAAATGCGCAAGATGCCGAACACACCGCAGCATCGCCTCGCGCACGTCCGATCTTGGAGGCAAACTCTTTTGTATGCAATTTTTTATCAAAAAGAAGAGGATACAAAGGGCAATTGAAGTGAAAAGATGCCTTGTTATACGAAGCGCTGCTCCCGTCAACGGATCCGCACGCGCCGTTCATACCGCAGCCTCGGGCAAGCGAACAAAGCGTTCTCGCACAAGCTCCGAAGCATACAACAACGCAGCTTGCACGTCTTCTCTGCGTAATGTTGAGTAGCTTTGCAGGATCTTCTCGATACTTTCGCCTACAGCCAAATTGTCCAAGATAACAGAAACCATAATTCGAGTGCCTTTGATGCAGGCCTTTCCATGACAGATATGCGGATCCACCGCAATTCTTTCCTTCCAATCCATAATTACTTGGTTCCTTTTCGAGCAGCGTTCTTGGGATCGGTGCTGCGGTGCTAGAGCACGACAACGCGCCAGATAAGCACAGGGCGGACCTAAGCAGCAGGGTATGTGATATGGGAAAGGAAATCGAGGATCAAGCGGTTGTATGCGTGTGGAGATTCAAAGTTCACAGCGTGGCCGGCATCGGGGATGGATGCAAAAGCGGCTTGCGGGATCGCTGCGACCAGTTCACGCGCAAGAAACGGCGGCGTCAAGACATCCTCTTCTGCCGCGATCACCAACGTGGGCGCTTGAATCTTCGGAAGCAACGGACGGATATCGTAGTTCAAACCGCCTTCGATCAGAGCGCGGATGGCGTTGGGATCGGCATCCTCAGCGAGTTCACGAAGATGTTCAACAAGCGACCATTGCTCGGCAGCAAAGCGTCGCCCCCAGACCCAAGGCAACGAGATATCAAAACGCCCCGCTGGACCGCCCCATTCCAACGCACGCAACCAACTCGATAACTTCGCCCGCATCAACGTATCGCAATGCGCGAAGGTATTGGCTACAGCCAACCCACGCACACGCGCAGGATGTTCCGCAGCCATCCGCATCGACACGGTCCCTCCATGCGATATCCCCACAAACAAGGCTTCCGAGACCACCAAAGCCTCCAACAGCGCAACAAGATCAGCGACGTGATCGTGATGAAAGTACGGGCCATTGGGCTTTTGCGATCGCCCTTGGCCGCGTGCGTCATACAACAGAACACGATACGACGCCGCAAACACATCGCGCTGAAGCGACCAACTTGTGGTATCCGCAAAAAGGCCATTCACAAAGACCACGACATCGCCCAATGGGGGGCCATGCCACTCATAATACATCTCGATACCACGGACTTTTTGGTAAGGCATGATACTTTTCCCTCGAAATTTATACAGCTACGTCTCGGTCAACCTCCACCCCGTCGCTAGGGGCTCGACCTGACAACACGGAAACCGATGCCGCTGTTGCGGTGTATTGGCGTAAGATCGATACGCCGCGCCGCCCGAACGTAGTTGGCGAGGTCACCCCAACTACCACCCCGCCCCACGCGATTCGTGCCTGTCGCTGCTCCGATCGGATCCATCACGGCTTGGGCCGAATAGTGACCAAACCAGTCATAGCACCACTCCCAGACATTTCCCAGCGTGTCGTGTAGCCCCCACAGATTGGCTTGTTCTTGCCCCACCCGATGCGTGGTGTTTCCGCTTTTTTTGCCGTACCATGCGATCTGGCCCAACGCTCCGTAGCGCGGTGAGGTGGTTCCCGCACGACAAGCGTATTCCCACTCCGCCTCTGTCGGTAATCTCCACCCCTTACACCCCACGTAATCACTTCCCTTGTTTCCCACACCTTCCATTTTTTCGCGACTTCCCGCGAAACAAGGCGACCCCCCATCCAACTCCGACAACCTGTTTGTGAAGGTTGCGGCATCGTACCAGTTCACAGACTCCACAGGCGCATCCACACCCACACGTTGAAAATGGGATGGATTATTGCCCATGATCGCTTGGTATTGGCCTTGTGTGACAGGCGTTTCTCCCATCCAAAATCCCCGCGTGATTGTCACTTCGTGTTGCGGCTTTTCCCAGTCGTTGGCCTCTATGTCGTCGGTTCCCGCGCCCATCCAAAAACGCCCCGCAGGGATCCAGCGCATCGCAAACTCCGCCCAACCCACACGAAACACCCACTGCTCTCCTGCCGACGGATCCACGATCTTCGGTGGCGGAGGCGGTGCGATCACCTCGATCTTTGGCGATGCTGACGCGGGCTGGCGTGGCGGTGCTGGCGTGGGCTGGCCTGGCGCGATCACCCTCGGTGTTTTTCCAAGCAGCGCATCCCGCAACGGCGACCAAGCCTCCCGCAACGAACCACCCCGTTTTGTCGGGCTTGGCGATAACATCCCAAGCAGCGGTCGATCCACGTCTGCCGAAAGCCCATCCACCACCAAAGACGGCTTCTCGAAATGTCCCATCGGCGGCTCCCCCGTCAACATCTCGTACACCAACACACCAAACGAATAGATATCCGCTGAGGGAGTCGCCGCTTGACCGCGCAAAAGCTCTGGGGCAGCGTAGTAGATCGAACCCATCATTGCCGTGTGTTGGGTTGTATGCGTTCCACTCACCACACGCGCTATCCCAAAATCCATCACTTTTAATCGTTGCGGTTCGCTCGTCAACATCAGATTTGCGGGTTTGATATCGCGGTGCAAGATCCCCTGCTGATGGGCGTAATCCAACGCCTCCACCATCTGCCCTAACCAACCCACCATCACATCCATCCCAAACAACGGTCGCTGCGCTTGTTGCGCCACCACCGCGATCTTTTTCCCCAAGTCTTCGCCTTCCACATACTCCATCCGCAGATACCACCGACCACTGTCTTTGTCCTGATCCAGATCGAACACCCGCACAATATGCGGATGCGTCAGCTTTTCCAGCACTTCATATTCTCGGTGCATCCGACCCAACGCTTCCGATGATCCCACCAGCGCATCGGCCAGAAACTTCAGCGCAAAC
>CAUJFU010000423.1 GCA_963169055.1 Myxococcota bacterium | reverse complement strand
AAAGATGTTTTCGCGTGGTTGAATCTTTGATGCGGTAGCTGTAGGTTGTGTACATCTTCGAACCTCCATTTCTGAGAGATACCCCCACCCGATGATTTCTGCAACCCAATTCTTTCTGAAGCCTCCGAAGCACCCGAAGCATTCGCTTTCGTCTCCCACCAAGCCTGTTCGCTTCGCTCACACACGCCTGTGGTGGGAGCCTTCCCGCTCATCTTGTGGTAAAAAGCCGTGTGCATTTTCCAGCACCAGCAGAGAGGGTGACGATCGGTCGTTGACGTCAGGACTGCTGGTTTGCAACAAGGGATTCGGTGGCGTTTTTCTTTGGCAGCAAACGAGGAGAGCGATTGACGACAGGGCGGCTGGATTTCCTCTCTTGCTCTTGTAAAGCAAGGCAGATTTTGGCAAGGTCATAGTCGAACGATGCGGCATGTTCTTGTCGATGCTTGCGAACTTCTTCTACGATCGGATCATTCCTCATCTGAACCCCCAAGTTCTTCTGGTGAACACAATACTGGGCAAACGTATCCAAATGCTTCGACGACCTTCGATATCATCGTTTTTGTCTCGGCGTTATTGATATGCTTGAAATTCCATGTTAAGGATGCTCTCTTTCGGCGGCGCTCAAGTGCGTTTGCGCAAAGATTGGCGGATGCGTAGGCCCGTTTCGAGGGTATCGCGCACACAATCGCGGATCTCCCAAAAGCGGGGGCTTGCTTCGGGGGGAGTGGTGCTTTGGTGTTGTTTGAGCCACGCAGCGAGGGCTTTGATCGGATCAATACCGAGCAGGCCATCCCACAACGGCCAGATCCGCTCATGGAGAGCGAGGCGACAACAAAGCATCGCAAGGTTGTTGAGCCAAAGACCTTCGATGTGTGGGGTGGGCATGGTGCGATCACGCAACAGAGCGAGGCGGTGGAGTTCTTGGCTGCGCGCTCGCAGTTGGTGGCGATCACACAAAAGCTGACAATGACGCGAGAGGATATTGATCAAAAGCAGCGTAGTGAGTTCTTCGTTGGCCATTTGTTGGGCATTTTCTTCATCGCGCAGCAGCTTTGCGGGATCATCGCAGCGTTGGATCTCTTGGAGCCATGATGCGGTTGGATCGGAGATATCTGGACGAGAAGATGCGGAGCGTTCGGCCAATTGGTCGATGGCGGCATCAGCGCGAACAGAACGCCCCGAGCCAAAGTCGGTATGGGCTGAGGGCGGATAAACGGGCGCGTTGGCGTCGGGTGGACGGAGCTTTGGAGTGGGGGCTTTCAGATCGGCGACCCAAGGTGGATCGGAGAGCATCTCAGGGGAGACGCTTGAGGGGGCTTGCCAAGCACGCGGGGTCGGAAGAGGCGAAGCCGCAAACGCGGGACGTGCCGAATGCGCCGAAGAAGGCGGTGGCGAAGCGAGGGCGTGCGGAGAAGAGCCTTGGGCAGCAAGGGCCGCTTCACGATCATAAAATCCCGTTCCGTCGTTTTGGGCCTTGTGAGGGATTTGTGCTGCGTCGTTGGGGTGGGGCCGTCCAACAGGCGCGGGGGGAGGCGGTAGATAGGGCGAAGAGGCCGCTGATGGAGGCGGGGCGGATTGTGCTGCTTCGCGGTGGTGGATGCGTGTTCCTGCGGGAGATTGCGGGTGATAAGGCGCAGAAGCAGGTGTATTGTAGTGTACGGAAGCAGATGCGTTGTACGGCACAGAAACAGGCGCGTTTCTGGGATAGGGTGATTCAAAGATGCCCGAATCACCGAGATCTTTGGAGGCAGGAAAGATCGCGGAGCCTGATAGATCTTTGGGAGCAGAAAAGATATCGGAAGTGGCGGCTTCGCTGGAGGTGGAGCGCCTTGCGTTGGGAGTGTTTGTTGTGTGAAATGTCGGTGACATCGAAGGAATGGATGTGTCGTGAGAGGCCGTTTGTGTGGAGACCGCGTAGGGATCGGTTTGTTCGAGAGCATGGGCTGCTTGGGGTGGTATGCTTTTACTTCGTGTGATATCTTCCCAAATCTCTTGCAAAATAGCTGGATCATCCAGAATCGTATCGTGCGGGCTTGGAAGAGGGGCGGAAGATGCAGAAGATGCAGAAGATGCGGAAGATGCGGAAGAATGGGCGAGATAGGGGCTTGGGGTCGGTTGTGCGGGTATCTGTGGAGAAGGCTGCGGATATGGTTGTGGCGCGGGTTGTATCTCGACGATCAGGGGGTTGAGAAAGTCGACGCACCCGCCAAAAGAAGCGTAGATTGTGTGTTTCCCGGGTGTTTGAGGGTGGAGATATCCGTTAAAAAGGACGGGTCCGAGTGCGCCGTCTTGGAAGAAGAAGATCTGATCGAGTGAATAGAGCGGGTGATTGATGCGCCCATTTTCCCATTTTCCGGGAGTCCATCGGGTTTGTTGCGGATCGAGGTGGGTGTGGAGCGAAAAGGGGGCGTGGTGTTGTTGAAGGGAGATCGGATTTTGTTTCCATTGGGTCTGAAAGCGACGTCCCATCGACTGTTTGGCGATCAGATCCATTGCACGGGGGAGCAACATCCAGTCTTGTTCGTGGGGCCAGCGGAGAGCGGGTAAAGCGAGAAGCGATTCGGTGCGCTGTTCGGGCTTTTTTTGAAACACAGCACGCATCAAGGCGAGCAGTGGATTGGGATCGATGTACTTGCGAGAAGGAAAGAAGGCTTGGAGGGCGGAGGCGAGGTCGTCTTGGAACAAGAAGGCATAAAAGCTTTTGATATCGTTCCATGAATCGATTTGTTGGATCTTTTCTTGGTGTGGATCTTGGCGAGCAAAAAGGAAGAGGGCGATCACAAGCAACGCGTACAGATCATAAGCAGGGTGGGAGCGGTACGATAACGCAAGCGTCTGTCCAAGAGGATGAGCGCGTCGTTCGGGGGGTTGATAGTAGTCTTTTCCCGGGATGCTGCGCCACGCGAATTCGGAAAAATCGGTTTGATCGATGCGGGCAGCACCGAAGTCGATCAAGACAACTTGGTCGGTGGTTTGGGCGGTTCCTGCACGCAGCAAGAATTGGTCGGGTGAGAGATCGTAATGAAAGGGACGCGCAAAGTTCCAAGAGGCGGGAAGATCGAGATCAGGAACCAGCTCTGGGGGATAGCAGCGCAAGGGGATCTGCATGCTGTGGAGTTGGACGACCGCAGACATCATCGCCAACACGCGGTCGAGGATGCTCAGGGCATCGTTTGGGTGGGGCAACGTAAGCGGAGAAAGGCGTTCCATGTCGATCAGAGGAAAGGCTTTTTTGCGACTTTCTAAGCGGATCGGTCCCCAGTGATCCGCTTGGACGAGTTGAGGGCATCCATAATAGCGGGCAAATTGGGTGATTAAGGATTCGAGTTCAAAAGCAGAGACGCAAAAGAGGCTGCGAAACTCTGGGTTTGCGTTGGGTCCAAAGCGTGCGATCTCTTGTTTGAGTGAGCCGTGGTGGATCTGGTCGTAGATGGCGGCACGCCGAGGGGCAAGGCCGCGCTGTGTGCCGCGAGGTTTCCCCCCCAATCCCCATGCAGGATCGGGGATCTTGCGCCCAAAGTCTTCGAGATCAGCAGCCATGAATTCTTTGAGGCAACGTTCTTGGCCCGTGTGATCTTCGGCCCACCAGATCTCTGTACCTAGTTGTGGGCGTTGTGTGCCGCTGCTGTAGACTTCGCGGTAGCGGTCGCGCCACGCACAAAGCGCGTCGATGTGCAGTTCAACGTGGTGGATCGAAAAAGAAGGTGGGTTCATAGTGCGTTGCCTTGGCTGGAGTCACCCACGCAGAGGGTAAAGGGCGTTGCTGCGGGTGAAGGGTGAGAAGGAAGATTTGTCGGATGGGTGGGGAGAGCTTTGGGTGAGGTCTCCATTCCTTCGGAGGCGTGCGAAATAGCGAGCGGCTCTTGGGTCCAGTGCAGTGCGGGCGCTGCTTGGGGTGCAACCAACAAATGTCCAGCTTGTGCGGGTTCGATGCGCAAAGACCATGCTGTGGTGTGGTGGCTTAGTGCGAGCGCATCAGGCGGTAGATCGGGCAATGATGGGCTTTGGAGTGTCCAGCATTTGTCTTGCGGGAGCCAAAGCCAACGACGCTGCAAGCGCATCTGCTCTTTCTGCGGAGCTTCTTCGCAAAGGAAAGCCGCAGGACCGCACAAGATCAGATCGCCGACTTCCAAAAACTGCGGAAGCTGTAAGGGCAAGATGTCTCCATTCCGCCAGATCGCAGCCAGCCCCCCCGCCATCCATCCCTCTGCATCGAGAGGAGCTTGAAGAAGCTGAGCCAAGATCCGATCTTGGCGTGCAAAGATCCCGATCTGCCAGCCGTCTTGTGTGCTTGCGTAACCAAAACAAGTCTCGGCGTAGGGTTTCTTTTCAAAAAACCCGATGCGCGCTTGAACTTCTTGGGGAGGAGACGAAGCCAAAGAGACCGCACGAGATGTTTCGGTGTGGTTTGTATTTGGCGAAGTCACCGATGGAAGGGCGTTTGTCGGTGGGCTTGAAACATCAGCGGTGTGCAAGGGAGAGGAAGCAGCGGTAAAATCGGCAGTATGTGACGGACGCGAAAGGACCGCAATGTCGGCGGTGCGTGAAGGATGCGAGGGAGCGGTAAAATCGGCAGTGTGTGAAGGGACGGTAAAATCGGCGGTTTGTGACGGAGAGGAAGGGGTGGCAAGATTAGCCGCGTGCGAAGGCTCGGGATGGGCCGCAAAATCGGCGGTTTGTGAAGGGGGCAATGGAGAGGTAAAATCGGCGGTTTGTGAGGGAGAGGAAGGGGCGGTAAAATCGGCGGTGTGCGACGGGTGCGATGGAGAGGACGGAGCGATAAAATCGGCGGTTTGTGACGAAGGTGAAGAAGTCGTAAAGTCGGCGGTTTGTGACGGAGGTGATGGTGGGTTGATGCGGATGGGCTGCGAGGTGGGCGAGTGTTCGGTATGTTTGGGTAGGGGGAGGAAAGCAAAGCTGCTTCCGTCATCTTCTTGAACGGTGGGGGCGGGTGATGGGGGAGAAGTGAGATCGTCTGTGGTTTCGGAGGGTTCTGCTCCGAAAGCAAATTGGCTACCTTCGTCGAGGGCGGAAGCAGCGAGCGGAGAGGTGATTTGTGGAGGAAAGAGTAGCTCGGTTTGGGAGGTGTGCGCGTCAAACCAAAGCAGTCGATCGGTTTGTTGTGGGCGAGCGATCTCGGCAAGGTCGTGTGTCCATGCGGAAAGATCGACGAGCATCATCTCTTCGCCATCGGGAAGTCGAAGTGGACCGTTGATGGGGGTGAATCGTTGGATCGCAGCGATCTCGGGTGTGGTGGCTTGCTGAGCCGACGCGGGGGGGAGCGTTGAGGTGTGGGGTTGGAGCGATGATCGAGAAGAAGAGGGATTTGCTTGGGTGGTAGGCCGATGAGGGGAAGGATTCGTTTGGGTGGGTGGGGTCGGCGCGGGTGAGGTGGGCCACACGACAGCGCGAAATGATGGAGGAAGGGAGTCAGGTTGGAGTTGGAGATCGGGAGGGTGAGCGGTGCGTAAGTGGATGACGCCACGGCGGTTTTCGGAAGAGAAGCGGACGGGGAGGTGTGGGCCTTCGGGATGGGCGAGTAGGTAGCCTTCAAAGAGAATGGAAAGGCTGTTGGGGAGGGGCTGAAGTTGTAAGCGGAACAGATGGTTGATGTGGAGGCGTATAGGGGTTTGGAGAGGGATCTCTTTGGCGGTGCGTTGGGGGATATCGTTGAGTACGACGTGATAGGCTCCGGGGGCTTTGGGGGCGGGGATGTGGAGCGTAAGCAGCCCGTTTTCTCGGGAGATCAGCAGAGCGTGTCGTGGGCTGTAGCCGCTCAAACACAGGCGCATACAGGCATGATCTTCTTCAAGAAAGGGAGTTCCAAGCCAGAGTTCGCCAAGAGCGGAAGGCAGGTGCGGGCCGCGATCTTGTTGAGGGTCCAAGCGGCCAATGATCAAGCGATCCACGGATTCACCCGAAGGATGGAGGAATCCGTGAGGAGTTGTTGAGAAGTGGATCAAGACGTGATCCGCAGGTTCAAGATCAAGGGCCGCAGGGATCACGGAAGGGTCGGGATAACCGTCGTTTTCGTCTCGTCTGCGATAGCGAAAGTTGAGTTGCCCAAGCCGAAGTTGATCGCGGTGTTGCAAAGCGTACGGATGTGCGGGCGTTTGGTGGTGTAGGTTGGGGGGAAGCAGCGGAGGTGCGATCTCAGCGGAGGGTTGGAGCAGCCGCCAAGGTAAGTGGTGGGCAGATGTGGGAGAGAGGGGAGTTTGGGTGAGGATGTGTTGGAACCTGCTGAAAAGGTCGGTCCCTGCTTCATGATGGCGCATCCCAAGCATGGCGTCTCCGTCAAAGCGCACTTGCAAGCCGGAGGCTTCGAGGGAGAACAGAGGCCGCTTTTGTTCGTCGGGGAAACCGCTTCCAAGCAAGGGAAGGGCGGATAGGCGGGGAGGACCGCCGATCACTAAACGATCTGTTGCGGCGCAAAACAGGCCCCGCAGCGAAAGCATCGCGTCGGTGTTGGGGTATTCTTCGCGATCATGAGGGGCTACGCTGAGTTCGAACAGAGCGGAACCGCATCGCCACCACTTCCAAGGTTCTTCTTCGGGGGTCATAGGAGAAGGTGTTGTCCAAAGTGTCTCGCTGCGGGTCAGGCCGCCGTCATGGAGAAAGTGCAGGGATTGGCCGAGACAAGGGGCTTGAAAAGGACGGACCCACCATCGTCCATCGCGGTAGGCGACGCTGAAGAGAACGGTTGCATCGGTGGGATAAAATGCAGGAAGCACGAGGTCGGCGAAACGCGGATCGGTGCCGACGATCAGTTCGCCAGCGGGGGCTTCTTGGCCGTCGGGAAGTTTGCGCGAGTGATCGGGCGCAAACAGGGGGGCGGCTGCGCCGGTTTGTTGCAAAAAGGCCGACCCTTCGCTCCAATAGCCAAGGCGTCCAGCCACAACGGCCAGCGCAAAGTGCTTGCGGCCCGTTTGTTGGCGGATATCGAGGAGGATATCGTGTTGGGGTGTGCTGTGTTGGGGGGATGCGGAGGGTGTGGGTGTGAGACGCCAACAGGAAAAGGCGAAGCGGCCGCGTTGATAGCGTTGTCCCCACTGTAGGGGTTGCGGGAGGGTGGGGGTGGAGTGTTCTTGGAGAAGATAACGATCGGGATCGCGGCGTGTCATGGGGGCGGGAAGTTGAAAGGTGAGGCGTCCTGCGGGGCCTTGGCTGGCCAGTCGAATGTGCGGAAGGTGGGGCAAGATCGCAGGGAGGTTTGTGGTTTCACCGAGTGAAAATTGCAAAAGGGCAGCGGAGGGTTGGCGCTTGCAGAGGTAGCCAAGCAAAGCGATATCGGTGTGCAGCCAAGTGTCCTCTTGAAAACAGCGATAGTGTAGAAGGACTTGATCGACAAGTAGCCAACCTTGTTGGGGATCTTGGTTGAGCAGGATGCCTTCGGGATGCGTATAAGGGCTAACGAGTAGTTCGGTTTGATCGGTGCGAACGACGAGGTGGGTTCGATGCCGAGCGAGACGAAAGCCCTCTTGGGTGGGGCGGATCTGTGCCATCTCTTGAGTTTGGCCCCATCCAAGGCCAAAAGCGAAGCAGGGGCCGCCTTCGGGGTTGCGTTCGTTGGGGTTGGGGATGATCTGGTCTTCGGGGCCACAACTGAGCCAAAAGGCGCGGACTTGGTGGGCGGGGTGGGAGGTATTTTTTGTGAGGCGTTGAACACGCATCCATCCTGTCCCTTGGTGGGTGAGGCGGATGCGGCGAGGTCCGTCTTCATCTTCACACAAAACGAGATCCCAGATCTCGCGTTCGCTGGTGGCGGATTGACGGGTGTCGTAGAGGCTTGGGAGGATTTGAAGGCGGACTCCTTCGAGTTGCAACTCCCCATGCAAGGGCAAGAGTGTTTCTGTGCCGCTTGCGATCAGGTGATCGGAAGCATCAAAGCGGACGATGCGCAACGAGACACACGGTTGTTGGGCTTGGTTGCCTGCGAGACAAAGTCGCCATGAAGGGAAGGTCTCGGAGGATTCTTCGTCGGGATGTTGTTCGAGCCAGAGATGGAGTTGTCGTGATTGGAGGATGCGCTCAAGGGGCATCTGCATCTGGATCACACGTGGCAAAAACCGAAAGACCAAGCTCTGTTTTTGGACATGGGCCAAGGGGATAGAGATCGCGGTGGCTTCGTCGGCACGCAACCACAACGTTAACGAAGCAAGATCGATCGAGCCGACAGGAACGGGTGTTTCGAGGCGAAAACGGATCTCCCAATCTTGTTCGAGTTGGCGTCGTTGTACGACGCGAGGCCCTTGGAATTGGACACGGGTAGTTTCTTGGAGGATGAGTTCTTGGGGGCGAGTCGAGAATGATAATCCATAGCGATTTTGCCCGAACAACCGATAATTAAGTGGATCGCCTGCGCGCAATTGCGGTGGAAGAGCGGTCAACAATCGGTAGCGGTGAAGCGAGCCGTCCTCGGTCGTGCCGTCTTCTTGGAGTTGGAACTGCGCGCCTTGTTCGAGGAGAGCCAAGGTCAAGTGTTGTTCGTTGAGGGGGCCGTTTCGCAGCCACGCTTGGAACTCGATCTGTGGGGAATGACCATCGCTGGTGTGGGCGAAGGCTTGGAGGTGAACGAGTTGCGGGGGGGCGGGTTGGATATCGTTGGGGACGAGCAACATCCGAAGGCGGAGGGCAGGTCGTGGGGTGCCGTCTTCGTGTCCCTCGTAAAGGGTCATGGCCTGTCCAAGAGGGCATCGCAAACCATCATGCAATTGAAAGATCCCGCCGTTGAGTCGGCCTGTTGCGGCGACGTCTTCAAGCTGGATCTCTTCTTCGCCGCCCCACATCCGAAAGACCAGCCGCCATCCAAGATAGCGCAAGTCATCGCGCATCGCGGAGGGAAGATCGTTGGCGATCGGATTGGCATCGATACATCTCGATAGATCGGAGTTTTTTGTTATTCCGAAGCGGCGAGTGACGGTAAAAGTGCGTGTATCTCCGTTGAGTTGGACTTCTCCGAGCGGGATCGCGCCGATGATCTGCTCGCCAAGCAAAAACAAACAGCGCAAGGCTTGGCGTCGGGGGCTTTCGAGGTGAAAGAAAAAATGGCGTGGCTCGCGTAGTAGAGCAGCTTCTTCGTGTGTCGGCGGGTGCAGTGCAAAAGGCAGGGCCAAGCCGTTGAGAGTTGGATTGAACCAGAGTTCTAGGGCTTGGAAGCAAGGAGCCCATTGTTCTTGGGCGAGGGCTTGTTGCGAGAAGACGATGCGCAGTTGAGGGATCGGAGTGAGCGGCGTGCGGCGTGCGAGGTCGTTTTGTTGGTTGTATTGCTCCCAACAAGCCTGCACCATCCGTGCGAAACGATGGGGATCGTCGAACAATCCGCCGCCCACACGGGCGTGTTCCGACCAACCAGACCAACGTTCGGGATAAATCCACGACATCTCTCGCTCCTTTTAGGGGTTATGGGCTTACGCGTCTTGGGGATACTTTGTGCGCTTTTGAGTCGACGCAGCAAGGTGTGGATGATCCACTTCATAGGCAAGAAAACAAAAAAGTCATCGTTTTCTTTGCGAGCGCTTCTTTCAGGTGTGGCATATTTTTCGGCGTTTGTGGATAGGATGGGTGGATCTTGTGTGATCGAGTCGGTATGGTGGCGTATGTTGAAGTGTAATGGGTGCGTGGTGTTCGAGTGCATGAGTGCGTGGTGTTAAAGTGTGCGGGTGAATGGTGTTGACGCGCTTGCAAAGAAAACAGACGGAGAGGGTTTGGCGTGGAACGAACGATCCAAAACGTACTGGTGATCTACAAAAAAAGCGACTTCCAGATCTATGTAAAAGAGCACGGAGATCCCCATATATCGGCCCTGTTGGAGCAACAAGATCCGGCAGCGTTGAAGATGCTGCGTAGCCATCAAGAGAACGAGGCTGCGTTTGAACAAGTTCGCGCCGCTTTAAAAGATCGAGACATTCGATCACGTTGGGTCTATCGCGCAAACCCGCAAACGGTGGATGATTTTGATCTGGTTGTTGCGATCGGAGGAGACGGTACTTTGTTGGAGGCGGCGCGCAAGATGTACGGTAGCGTACCGTTGCTTGGGGTGAATTCGTCTCCCTCGTCTTCTGTCGGTCATCTGATGGCAACCGATGCACCGGGATTTGAGCAAGCCTTGGAGCGGATCCAGTCAGGATCGCTTGCGTTGTTGGGGCTCACGCGGATCGAGGTGCTTGTGGATGGCGAGCCGCTGCGGCCTTTGGCGCTCAACGATATCTTGTTCGCCCATCCGATCCCTGCGGCGACGAGCCGTTATGAGATGGTGATGGGGGAGCGATGCGAAGTGCAGCGTTCGAGTGGAGTGTGGATCGCGACAGCAACGGGTTCTACGGCAGCGATCCTGTCGGCGGGTGGAGAGCGCATGCCGCTGTCGGATACGCAGTTGCAATATCGCGTGCGCGAGATTTATCCGTTGCCTTGGGAGCCTCCACCCGAACTGATCCACGGATTCATCACGGCAGAACAGACCTTGGGGATCACCTCACGCACCCGTAAATCCACGTTGTTTTTGGATGGGCCGTGGGTGAGCCATCAGGTTTCTTTCGGTCAGCGACTGACGTTCCGGCGGGCTGCGGAGCCTTTGTGGCTGTACATCCGCGACGAGAGAAGCCATCTCTCCTAACCGATGCGTCATTTCGGATATTTGGCGATCCTGGGGAGAGCAGAATCGTATTTTCGCTCTGCTGTGTTTTCTGTCGTGTCGAAAGGATAGTTCTGTATGCGTATCGAACGGATGACGATCAAAAATTTTCGGGTTTTTCGTGATGTGACGATCGAACGTATTCCCCCCCTTGCGTTTTTTGTGGGAGCAAATGGAAGCGGAAAGTCGACGTTTTTTGATGTGTTCGGATTTTTGCGCGATGCTCTGCAACACAATGTTTCTGTTGCGGTTTCTCGGCGCGGTGGGATGAAGGAACTACGCAGTCGCGAACAAGACGGCGGGGATATCTTTTTGGAGATCAAATTCCGTGAAGAGGCTGAAGGGCCTTTGGTCACCTACCAGATCTCCGTTGCGGAACAAGAAGGGCGTGTGAGTGTCGCACATGAAGCGTTGAAGTATCGGCGCGGTCAGTACGGGCAGCCTTGGAATTTTTTGAACTTTCAACATGGCGAAGGCTACGCGGTGACAAACGAAGCGGAGTATGGCGTGCCTGAGGCAGAGATGAATCGAGAATTTCAGAAATTGGACTCCCCAGATATCCTCGCCATCAAGGGGCTTGGTCAGTTTGAACGATTTAAGGTCGTGAGCGCATTTCGCCGATTGATCGAGCGTTGGCACCTTTCCGATTTTCATATCCACGCAGCTCGTCCGAGCCAGGAAGACGGTTACGCCGAACATTTGTCACCCCAAGGCGATAATTTACCGCTGGTTGCTCGCTTTCTATACGAACGTCACCCCGAAGTCTTTCGCCGCATTCTTGAACGCATGAAGCAGCGGATCCCAGGAGTTGAGCGCGTAGAGGCTGCAAATACGGTCGATGGGCGCTTGGTTCTTCGCTTTCAAGATGGGGCTTTTCGCGATCCTTTTTTGTCTCGTCATGTCTCCGATGGCACGATCAAGATGTTCGCTTATCTGGTGCTTTTGCATGATCCATTACCGCATCCACTGCTTTGTGTGGAAGAACCAGAAAACCAGTTGTATCCGATGCTGATGCGAGAACTTGCAGAGGAGTTTCGTGATTATGCGAGGCGGGGCGGGCAAGTTATGATCAGCACACATTCCCCTGAGTTGTTGGATGCTGCGAAGGTGGAAGAAGTGTTTGGGTTTGAGAAAAAAGAGGGATTCACAAAGGTGTTTCGCGTCAAGGACAACGCACAAGTCCGAAGCCTTTTGGCGGAAGGCGATACGCTGGGGGCTTTGTGGGGGCAAGGATTGTTGTGGAGATCAGCATGATTACGCTGGTTTTTTTGCTCGAAGATCAGTCCATGAAGGAGTTGTTGGAAGGTTTGTTGCCGCGCATCTTGCCGCAGCATCCCCAGATGGAGTTCTTGCTGATACCTCACCGAGGCAAAGCGGATCTCGACAAATCTATTCCGCGTAAACTTCGGGCTTGGGGAGAGCCTCGTCCGCATTTTGTGATCTTGCGTGATCAAGACAGCGCGGATTGTGTGGCCCTCAAGCAACGACTGCTTTCGATGTGCCAACAAGAAGGTTATCCTCTTTTGGAGATAGAGAACACGCGATCTCCGAGTTTCGCACACTTTGTGAGTGGTCTTCGGCGGCTTGTGGAGACGTTGTTGGCCCCGCCTGCTCAAATTTAGGCATCGGGCTTGTATCGATAGCTTTTTGGGCTGCGGTGAGAGAAGGGTTTGTTGAGGGAAAGGATCGGTGGTTGCTCTTTACAGGTGGGGGCGTGTGGACTATCATACACAAGATCGGCCTAGAGACAGGCAAGGACGCCTTGTCTCCCCGCGAGGTAGCCTCCATCGCGCCCGAGCGGATTCGGTGCGCCCATTGAAACGACGGTCACGATGCATACACCCAAGCTGCACCTCACCAAAAAGGGTTCTCTTCTTCGATTTCGTTGGTTTGCGGGTCCACGCCAAGGCCCGATGGAGTTTCGGCGAGATCTTGGCGAACGGGGGGACACCGAACTGCAGAAGATGATGGCATTTGCACACGAAGCAGCCGCCGGCAAAAAAGGCGTTGATCAGCCGACGCTCTTGGAGATCGGCAAAACGCTGTACCGCTTGTTGATCCCCGAAGAATTCCGCACCATCCTCAAGCAAAATCAACAGCCTATCGCGATCTGTGGTGGAGACCCCCTGTTTCCGTGGGAGATCTTGCACGACGGCGAAGAATACTTTGGTCTGCGCGTTCCGATGGGCCGCTTGCCGAGCTGGTTTGAGTCCACAAGCATGGTCACCGAAGCGGTCAAAGGCATCGCGCCCGATGATCTTCATGTGGTGATGTTGAGCGACTTGCTCGGCGATTTCGAAGATGCACGCCGTGAGATCGACGTGATCTCCGATCAGTTGCCGCTTCGTCAAAGCCGTAGCCTCGTTGGTTCCGAAGCGACCGATCGACTTCTCCTTCAAGAAGCCCTCAAAGCCCACCACAAACCCTCCCAACCTACGCTCTTGCATGTTGCTGCACGCGCTTCATTTGAACCCATCGGCGGGCCTCAGATCCCCCTGCGCAACGAACCTCTCACCCCCAAAAGCCTTCGCTCCGTCTTTTCGGGGCCACTGTGGGCTTTCTTTCACTTCCACCCAGACGACGCCCATCCGCCCAATGCTCCTGCAACAGTCGTTTCCTTTGCTTCTTCTCTTCTTGACGAAGGAGTCCAAGGTGTTGTGATCGCGCTGCGACCGAACTTTACAAGCGGCGGTCGTCAAATGATCAGCGACTACTACCGCTTTTTGTTTGAGCGAACTCCCCCCGCTGAAGCCTTGATGAAAGCTCGCCGCCGCTTCCTCCAGCGCAATCCCCAAGACGCTTCGTGGTCAAGCTTCGTCTTCTTTGGCGATCCCGGTGTTTTGTTGTTGCAGCAACCTGATGCTCGCAACAAAACAGCCGTTCCGCTGCGCTCTCTTGAACCCGCAAGCGCCGCTGCGGGAGCTTCTTCTGTCAGTGCAAACTCTGGTGGCTCCGACCCCTCCATCGTGAATGGACCTGCGGCCAGCCCTGCGGATGCTTCCCTTTCGATGGAAGGCGGAACCCTCGAATACGACTTCGATCTCGAACAAGCCATCGGCATCGCTTTGATGGAAGCCAAAAACCTCCGCCAAGATTTTATCGGAACACCGCACTTGTTTATCGGCCTCACCAAGTGTCCCGGTGGTGTGACGCGTGCTTTGCTCGAAACCTCGGGCTTCGATCCCAAAAAAGTCCGCGATACCATCCGCTACGCTTTGGGCTTTGGCCACGCCACCCTTGACGCCAAGATCCTCCCCCCGCAACGCTGTGCTCGTGCGCTCAAAGCCGCAGAAAGCGTGGCGCGCAAAGACAACGATCACCTCGTCCGCGAAAAACACTTGCTTGCCTCCATCTTGCAAAGCGGCGAAGGCTTGGCCTTTGAAGTCCTCAAAAAGATGGGCGCTGACCCACAAAAACTTTACGAAAAACTCTTGCGCGGAGAGATCCCCCAAGCCCGCGTGCGCCCGGGGGGTGAAACGCCGACCATCGATCGCTACGGTCGGGATCTCACGCTGCTTGCGGAACAAGGCGCATTGCCCCCACTGACGGGACGTTCCGAGGAGTTGATGCGCCTAGCGCAGATCCTCTTGCGTCGTTTCAAAAACAACCCCCTGATCATCGGAGAAGCAGGCGTTGGAAAAACCGCCCTCGTCGAAGGTCTGGCGCAGCGCATCATCGCTCACGCTGTCCCCGAAGATCTCCGTGGGCGCCGTCTTGTCGAGCTTTCTCTCTCCAGCCTCGTCGCAGGAACCCGTTATCGCGGTGACTTTGAAGAACGCTTGACGATGGTGATCCGTGAAGCACGCGAACATCCCGAAGTCATCCTCTTTCTCGATGAATTCCATACCGTTGTCGGCGCAGGCGAAACGCACCAAGGCACGCTAGATGCCGCCAATATCCTCAAACCCGCCCTTGCGCGTGGAGAGTTGCGTTGCATCGGAGCCACGACTCCCGTTGAATACCGCAAACATATCGAAAAAGACGCAGCCCTTGAACGTCGATTCCACCCGCTGTTCCTCGAAGAACCGTCGATGGAAGAAACGATGGATATCCTTTTTGGCGCTCGTCACGGCTACGAAGAACACCACAAAGTCGAGATCTCCGATGAAGTCATGCGTTCTGCCGTCGAACTTGCTGTACGATACTTGCCCGACCGACGCCTTCCCGACAAGGCGCTCGATTTGATCGATGAAGCCTGTGCTTTGGTCACTTTGCGTGGCTACGCTGCGTCGCTCTTGACCTCTGAAGGCAAACTGCGCTCTCCCGAACAGCGGCCCCTTGTCACCGAAGCTCCCGTCTTCAAAGTCCTTGCCGATTGGACTGGCATCCCTGTGGGCGAGATCTCCCTCGAAGAAAGCATCCGCTTGCTCAAACTCCAAGAACGTCTCGCCCAACGTGTCCTCGGCCAAGAACCCGCTGT
>CAUJFU010000422.1 GCA_963169055.1 Myxococcota bacterium | reverse complement strand
AATGCGGAGGATCGAGGACGATGCAGACTTCTCCTCGCCGTGTCGCCGCCACTTCTCTGCGACGACAGAGAGCAAAACAGCAACCAAGAGCCATGCTGTTGTCCTGCTTCTCCTTCGCAGCCATCGAGGTGAGGGAGCGGGCGGGTACAACACCCAAACACCGACAGAGCATACCGCAAAGAAGAGTCCACAAAAAGCACGACGACGGGGTTTCTGTGTTGGCTCGAACTTTCTGCCTTGCTCTCCCCCTCGCCTTGCAGCGAGGCTTTGTGAGCGTCGCAGGGAGAGGGGATGTCCGAAGGACAGGGGTGAGGGTGACACGGCAAGTACACCTGTGATATTTCCCCGACGGATGGGATTTACAGACGATGTGTCCGAGTGTTAGCCCACCTCTTCTGCCCGACCGCGTGAGTCCGATGGTGTCGTGATCAAAGCTGCGAGGGAGGATCGACATCGGACGGGCGCTCTGTGGTTTGGGCGGTCGTTCGGGGGCGGTGGGCTGTTTTTTTTCGTCGAAGTGTTGGGAAGAATCGCCCCGTCACTTGAGCGTATTCGCGGTAAGGCAGGCCAAGATGGCTCGTCAACAGCCGTTCTTCGGCGCGTGTGCGGTTCACCAGATACAGCGATACCAAGGCCGCAGGCACTGCCAACAACAAGCTTGCCGAGATCAGCGAAACTCCCGCAAAAAAGCAAAATAGACTGGAGTACATCGGGTGTCGGATGCGTTGGTAGGGGCCGTGTTGAATGAGCCGATGATCGCCGCGTACTTGGATCTCTGGACTCCAAAATTGAGCCAGCGCATGATGCGACCACGCCAACAAGCCCAATCCACCGAGTGCCAGCACAAGGCCCAACCAACCCCACCACCCCGCGATATCCAACTGTGTGAACAGATACGTCTGACGCGCCCAATCATAGGACGTTTTGGTTGTCGGAAGCACCACTACGTACAACAGCGTCCCCACAAAAAAGAGGCCCACCAACAGCCGACGCCCGAGGCGTCCCAAGAAACCTTCACTCGGGCGGTTGACTTTTGGGGATTGGCGGGGTGTTTGTGGGGAAAGCGATATCTTCGGCGGCTGTTCGGGCAAGGGGGGCGATGGATATCTCCGTTGTTTCCGTCGCGCATGAACCCGCAACACCGTGTAGCAAACAAACAACGCGATCACGAGACTCACACGAAGCCACTCCGACATCCCTTGCACCTTTCTTCTTTTCGTTCTCTGGCTTGACTTGCGCGGTTGGGTTAGCGATGTGGGGTTTCACCCCACGCCCCACAAGGGAGCGCGGTTCCCTTGACCCCGTATCGGCGGAACAAACAGATGTTTTTCAAACAAACAGCGGCTCCGCTAGGCATGACGCGAACACGGGTTTTTTAGCCAACTGCGCAGCTCTTCTAGATCCTCCAACACAAACGCAACCACGCCTTGCAACTCGGCCATCGCTTGTTCTTGTGTGTTTCCGTGTGCCCTCAACGAAGGAAATTCGGCGCCACAAACACTTGATCCTCTTCTTCCCATTCTACGATATACCGATAAAGTTGATGTCGTTCCATCTCACTCACTCATTTCATCTAATTTTTGAAGCGCAGCGAGCACTTGTTTGACTTGGTACGATCTAGCTAACCCAGCTAAATCCCGAAGGCAAGGTACACGACAAGCCTCGCAATCAAAACGCGGCGAACGTCATCCATCACGGCATCGGATGCTCCTCAAAAAGGCCAATGTAGCGGTGTTTTGAACGAGATCCCACACGCTACGGTGTTGACAAAAAAGACGTGTTCGCAGCACTTCAAACGGCGCAGTTATCCTATCGATCCGTTGGCAAGTGAGGTGCGTGTGCGCGTTCGAGTGTGTTATTTTGCGGTGTTGCGCGAACTTGTGGGTTTGCGAGAAGAAGATATCGAGATCGCGGAGGGAGCGGATATCCAAGCGCTTTTGCGAGAACTTGGGCGAAAGCATCCGTCCTTGGGGTCGATTGTGGAACGTGTGGCGATCGCTCGAAACCATCAATACGCCGAGACTCACGAGTTGCTTCGTGAAGGCGATGAGATCGCGCTGTTGCCGCCAGTCAGTGGTGGTGCGCCCGATCCACGATCTGCGGCTTCTGAGCCACCAGAAAGCCTTGTGGCCGCAGAAGGCCGTCTGCGCTTGTCTTTCGATCCGCTCGATGTATCCGAGGTTTCTCGCCTTGTGGAACGTAGCGAGGCCGGAGCCGTCGTCACCTTTGCAGGGGCCGTCCGTCGTCAAAGTCAGGGGCGTGTTGTGACGCATCTGGATTATGAAGCCTATCCCCCGATGGTGCTGACCCAACTGCAGCGTGTGGTGGACGAAGCCCTCGCACAATGGCCTCAAGCCAAGATCGCGATCCATCACCGCATCGGAACGTTGGCGATCGGCGATCTTGCGGTTGCGATCGCTATTTCGACGCCACATCGTAAAGAAGCCTTTGCGGCGTGTTCGTTTACCATCGATCGTTTGAAAGAGGTTGTGCCGATCTGGAAGAGAGAGTACTTTGAGGACGGCGAACATTGGGTTGGTTGGGGGCCGTGAGCGCGGTCCCCGTTTGCGATGGTTGGGGAGTTGTGTATGTTGCTCGTGATCGATATCGGAAACACCAACATTGTGATGGGATTGTATCGGGACAAAGATCTCGTACATCATTGGCGTCTTCAGACTTCACGTGATCGTACTTCCGATGAGTACGGCGTCTTGGTGCGTTCGCTGCTTCAACACCACAAGATCGAATCCTCGGATGTGCAAGGGGTGATCATGGCCTCGGTGGTTCCGCCACTTAGCGGTGTGATCGAGGATATGTGCGAGAGTTATTTTAGCCAAAAGCCGATGCAAGTTGGCCCCGGTCTGAAAACTGGGATGCCGATCTTGTACGAAAACTCCCGTGAAGTCGGAGCCGATCGCATTGTGAACGCGGTGGCCGCTTATCAGCGCTATCACAAAGGCGGTGTGGTGGTGGATTTGGGGACAGCGACGACCTTCGATGCTATCTCTCCACGCGGTGAATACATGGGCGGAGCCATCGCTCCCGGGATCGGTATCTCGGCGGAAGCCTTGTTTCAACGCGCCTCAAAACTCCCGCGTGTCGAGGTCACACGCCCCTCTCGTTTGATCGGACGCAATACCGTCCAAAGTATGCAAGCAGGGTTGTTCTTTGGTTACGTCGGATTGATCGATGAGATCACCAAACGTATGCTCCAAGAGATCGATGAATCCGAGCCTTTTGTGATCTCTACAGGCGGACTCGCCTCGCTGTTTACGCAAGACTCCGCGCTGATCCAAGAATCCATCCCCGATCTAACCCTCGAAGGATTGCGCTTGATCTACGAACGTAACGTGCGCTGAACCGATCGTCGTCACCCAACGGCGAGACAATTCCAGCCCGATCTGGGGTCATGCACGCACTGAACGGATCGCCGCCACACGCCGATCCACGGAGGGAAAAGATGCGAGGTCTTGATGACGCCCAAACGACCGCAGAAAAAGGCCGCTCTCCACACCTCCAACCAAGCGGGGCGACCCACGCCTACGAAGCCAAGCCCAACGCAACGGCCCTTTCCTACGAAGCCAAGCCTAACGCAATGGCCCTTGCCTACGAAGTTTTGGATCATTGGCCGACAGTGGGGTTCGTAGTCGAAGAAAAATGCCCGCCGTTGCTCGAAGTTGCTTCGGCCAAGACAAACACAAACAGAACGGGCGGTGGAGACGAAGTTTTTGGCAAAGCCCACGACACCAACACGTCTCGTTTGGCGCTGCCGTTTTTGCCAGAGAGAACGAGTCCCGCATCCGCGCAATCGTCCGTGATTCGGGTGTATACGATTTTGGATCGGCTACGGCTTGCGCGGCTTTCGGTGGAAGGGCAAGAGATACGGCGTGGAGCCTCTTTTGAAGTGATGCGAAACGGTCGGATGATTGGGGTGATTCGCCTCCGTTCTTTGTGGGCGGATAGCGGACCGTGTGCGAGCCTGTGCGAAGAGGGGTGGGTGCAATGGGTGGGCGGTGTATCGTTGTGTGTGGGAGATCGCTTGCGTGGGGCATCGTTGCGGGAACGTCCTTGGGGTGAGTGGGTGCGCAAAGCCCCGCAGCAAGGGAAGGATCTCGTTTGGTGGTATGCCTTGTGTTATACGGGTGCTCTTTCGCAAGGCCAACGGTTGCGATGTCTGCGTGAAGATCAACACCGAGGTTACGCATGGATACGCTCTTTGACGCTGCAACCTGCTTCGGGTTCTGGGCAGCTAGCTTTGGTGGCGTTGGAGGGATCGCCTATTTTGCGTGAAGGTGATCTTTGGTTTTCGTTGGACTGATGGGTCTTTGGTTTTCGTTGGGCTGACTGGTTGGGACAACGACAAAACAAAGCGGAAACGGCGGATGGTCGCACGAGGAGACGGTCGTGGAGCATTCAATCGAGCGTTGTTTTTTGCGGGCTGAATGGTCTTGGAAAACCAACGGACAGATGGAGATCGTGGGGGAAGGGATCGACGCGAACGAGCGAGACGCTTTGCAGAAAATCGCTCGGATATCGGGGCTGTTTCGTCGTTTTTTGCACTACCGCCGTTGTTTTCGAGAGGGCGAAACCGCACAGGTGATCCATGCGATCTGGGAGGAAGCATCGTGGTCTGCGTGGAGGTTTGCGTTAGAAAAGCGCTCGGGTGTGTTATGGGCGCGTTGTGAGGGGAGCGAGTCGCTGGGGTTTGTCGATCCGCAAAAAGAAGGTTGGGATGCGTTGTTTTGTTTGGAAGACGATGGTGTACGGTTGTTGTGGAGAGCGGAGGATGGCTTGCCTTGGCGCGTAGGGGAGCGGTTGATTGGAGGTAAGGGCGACGAGGCTTGGCAAGCATGGGCGCAAGAGCGTTTGCAGGCGCAGACGGTGTTGTCTTGGGAAGACGCTTTTTGGGGAGGGGGGCGAGCTTGTGAGTTGGAGCCTTTTGCGGATCGATGGGGATGGCCGGTGGTGTGGGGATTTCGGAGCCAACCCGTGGATCTGAATGCACGTCGCAAACACTTTGAACAACTGGCGTTGCAGATGAAAGCGATGTCTTACCTCGTACGGGGACTGGTTCACGATATCAACAACTTTTTGACAGGTGTGATGGCGAACCTTTCGATGGCGCGATTATCAATGTCGGAAGCGTCGGAAGCAGCGTCTTTTTTGGAAGCTGCCGAAGATTCGTCTGCGAGGATGGGCGAGTCGATGCAGGATTTGACGTTTTTGTCGTTGGCTCCAAGCGAATGGCATGGAGAAGCGGCATTGGACGCGATCTTGCGGGCCTTGTCCGAAGAGCGGATGTTTGGGCAACATGGTGTTTCGTTGCGTTGGTCGCGTGACGCTGTGAAGGGCCAGATCGCTTTGGAGCCGCAGCTTGCAAAGGATTTGTTGTTTTGGACGTTGCGCTTTCTGAGTCGTTTTTGCGGAAGCGAACAAGCTCATGTGCAAGCCCATTCGTGTTGGCGGATCGACCCAACAGCCCCAAAGCAAGGGCAGATCTTTTTGTGTGTTGTGTTGGAAACAGCTTTGCGGCGACCCATTTCTTCGGTGGAAAACGGCGAGATCTTTTGGCCGTATATCGAGCTGGATGGGCGTCGGCAATTTTCTTCGCTCTCTCGTGTGTGGACGGCGCTTCGCGGTATGGGTGGGTGGATTGAAGTCGAGCAAAAGCAAACCACAGCAGTATTTCGCCTTGTGATGCCGGGGCTTTTGGAGCCGCGTGTGGGAGGGCGTGGTGCTCCCAAAGATCACTCCGTGCGTGTGTTGCTTGTTGATGACGAAGAGCTTGTTCTTGAAAGCGTGACCGCAACCTTAAAGGCGTTGGGGTACGATGTGACAGGCGTTTCTTCGGGAGAAGAGGCGATCCATTTGTTTCAAGAGGCCGAAGAGAAGGGGAAATCGTATCATCTTGCGTTGTTGGACTTGTCGCTCCAAGGAGCGATCGATGGATTGGAAACGGCGCGACGCATCCGATTGTTGGACGAAGAGGTGCGGTTGGTCTTGTTGAGCGGTTATGATCCCGAATTCGTCTTGCAGTCCCACCCAGAACATCGTTTTGATGCGGCAGTCCAAAAGCCTTTTCGGATCGCTGCGTTGGCGCGCCTTTTGGCCGACGTGTTGACCCGAGCGAGGTGACTGCACAAGGGCTACCAGACTTCGTCGAGGATGCGGTCGTCGATAACAGCCAGTTTGTAGCGGATGCTGCTTTCGATCTTGCGGAATTCTTGAATGCCCGTCACTTCGTGGAGCAAGCGGGCGCTTTTCATCACGCGAGCAAGGTAAGTGAACAGGCTACCTTCTTCTTGTTCGAGATCGTGGCGTAAGACAAACTCGACAAAGGTTTGTTGCTGATCTTCGATCTGCGCCCAAGTGTTTTTATAAAGCTTTCCACCGTGAAGTTCTGGGTGCGGGATCAGACGCAAAAAGCGCTGATGAAGCTCTTCGATCCATTCGAGCTTTCGGGGGAATTCACGCTCGTATTCTTCGCGCACATCGTCCCATGTGATCTGCGGGTTTTCTTGCCTTCGTTCTCGTAGTCGGTTGCGGATCCAGTCTCTTTTTTCGTCTTCTTCTTTGCGATTGAGGCGCCGTTGGATCACGTCGTGATCGACGAGATATTCGACCAATTCGCGGCATTGTGTGTAAGACAGATCGTGTTCCATCAAGCAGTAATACACAAATGGCCCGTCGATTCCGCGTAGTTTGCCAATCAACTCGCCTTTTTCTTGGATGCCGCGTTCGTTGAGAACGCCCATCGCTTTGAGGTTTGCGGTGATCTTGACGAGGACCTTGTGTGCTTCGCGCTTTTCGACTTCCTCAAGAAAAAGGTTGTCGATGATCGTGCGGATATCTAATTTCATGTACGCTGGAAGTCCCGCAAGATGAGCGAAGTTTTCTGTAGAGTCCTGATCCATTTTGAAGTGCTTGCGTTGCTTTGAGGGAGCGCGCAAGTCCACGACATCGTGGTATGTTTCTGTGGGCGCTTCGGTGATGCGAGGGCGCTGTTCAAGGGCCATCGCTTGTTCTATCCAACCTTTTCGTTCGTGTTCGGGTAAGCGCGAAAAAGGGCGTGCAGGGCGTACCGTCGGAGCTACGGCATTTTCGGCAGAGGGCGTTGTGGAGGCTGCTTCTTGGTGGAGGGCTGTGTCCTCTGCTCGGGCGGAGGCATCGCCTGTTTCATCGGTGGATGCGGCTTGTTCTGCGTTGTCTATCGGGAAGGGCGATGGGTCTTTGGATGAGGGAAGCATCGCCTCATCGGTGGATGCGGGCTGTTGCACGTTGTCGGTGGATGTGGGCTGTTGCGCGTTGTCGATGGATGCGGGCTGTTGCACGTTGTCGATGGATGCGGGATGCTTCTCTTCATCGGTGGGTGCGGGTGGTTGCGTGTTGTCGGCGAGAGTTTCGAGCCCTTCGATGGATGGGGTGTCGTCTGGTGAAGTGGGAAGAAGGGTGGAGAGGGAAGACAAGGCGGAGCCAAGGCCAGATCCGCGTTTACCGAGAGCGCGTTGTTGTTCGCGGCGTTCTTTTTCTTGTTCGCGTTGTGCGATCTCTTGTTCGCGTTCGAGGCGTTTTCGTTATTTTGCTTCGATCTCGGCCTTGACGAGTTCTTAACCGGGCAGGCGTTCGTTGCTGAGGTCGGGAAGTCCGATGGCAAGGATCTGTTCGGCGGTGATCTTGGTGTGGCTTTTGAGGGCAGCGGGTTTGCCTTCGACGAGGGATTGGTGGGCTTCTTGATCCCAGATGATATCTTCGTTCTGTTGGGCTTTTGTGCGTGCGCGAGAATAGGCCCGACGTCGGATCTGCGCTTCGTCGATCTTGTAAGGAGAACGGGCGGCGTCGGCGAGTTCTTTTCGGAGTTCTTGGACGACTTGTTCGGGAGCGAGAGTGATGGCGATGCCTTCGGTGTCGAATTGAGGGCGGCCAGCGCGTCCCGCCATCTGGTGGTATTCGTCAGGCCGCAACATGCGGGCTTTTCCAGAGACGTGTTTGCGTAGGCTCGGAAAGACCACACGTTTGGCAGGAAGGTTGATGCCCGCAGAGATGGTCTCGGTGCTGACAACGAATTTGATCAGACGTTGGAGGGTGAGTTCTTCGACAAGGCGTTTGTAGGCAGGCAAGATCCCTGCGTGGTGAACGCCGATGCCGTGCATGAGCAACGAGCGCAGCGTTTCACCCATGCCTTTGGGCAAGAGGATCGGGTTGATTGCGGCCTCGATCAATTTTTGCTCGGCGTCGGTGGTAAAACGTCGGCAGCTTTTGAGCAGCCGAGCATAATCGAAGCATTGTTGCCGCCCAAAGACGAAGATAATCACGGGGTATTCGCCATGATGGAAGAGGTCTTTGGCACGATCCACAAGGTACTCTTCTTCATACTTATGATAAAGCGGAACGCGCCGTTCATCCGAGGAGACGAGCTTCATGGGGGCGCGCCGCACAAGATAAGACCATTGGCAGAACTGTTGGGGGTTTCCGACGGTGGCGGAGAGGACGATCAATTGCGTGCGCGGATGGAGGCCGATGATCGATTGTTCCCAGACATAGCCGCGTTCAGGGTCGTTGAAGTAGTGGCCTTCATCCATGATCACGACATCAGCGGGCATGATCTGGCGGTTGCTAAAGATCTGGTTCCAAAGGATCTCCGCAACGACCACTTGGATCGGGGCTTTGGCGTTGATCTTGTAGTCGCCCGTTGCAAAGCCGACGTGTTGTTCGCCAAAGTCGTCGCAAAGCTCTCTGTATTTTTCTTCGGTGAGTGCGCGAAGAGGCGTTGTATAGATCGCGCTACGCCCCGAATACAGGGCTTTGTACATCCCTGCTTTGGCGATCATGGTTTTCCCTGTGCCTGTGGGGACGGTGATGAGGGCGTTTTCGCCTTGGAAGATCGCTTCAAAGGCTTCTTCTTGGATGGGGTAGGGTTCGAGATCGCGGCCAAAGAAAAACTGCTCATAGAAGCGCAGTTCGATCTCGTCGGCAGAGAGGATCGGTAGGGGATCGTCAAGGTGATCTGGGGTTTCCCAGATCACCTCGCGATGTTTAGTGTGAAGCTGTAGCTTTTCTTCAAGCTTCAAGAGGTCGGCCATCACGCGCTCCCGCAATCGTACAGGGTTGGTAGAGAAATGTTGAAATCAGGCGGAGCGTCCGTGTGAAAGGCGTTCAACGACTTTGCGAGTGAGGAGGAAGAAGACGAAAGACACGACAGAAAGGATGGTGACAAAGACGCTGATGCGCATAAACCCGTACATTTCGCAGGTGAGGGCATTTTCAGAGATACCCAAAAGAGCGACGATCTTGACGCTGATCAGGTCGATGGGACCGGCGATCATCTCTTTGTCGAGGAGTTGTTCGAGGTTTCCAGCGAGATAGTTGGCGCTGGCGGTGGCTGCGAAGAAGACGCCCATCATCAAGGAGACAAGGCGCAAGGGAGCGACCTTGGTGACCATCGAAAGACCGACAGGTGACAAGCACAGCTCGCCGACGGTGTGGAAGAAATAGACGCCGACAAGCCACATGGGATTGACACGCCCATGAGCGGTAAAGGCCGCACCAGCGAACATAATGATAAAGCCGATCCCCAAAAACAGGACGCCAAAAGACATCTTGGTGGTGACGGAGGGGGGCTTTTTCCAATTGCCCATCCGCAGCCACATCAGCGAAAACAGCGGAGCCAGCAGCATGATCAGCATCGGATTGAGCGATTGGAAGTAGGAGGCGGGCATCTCCCAAACTTTGGCGACTTCATGGGGGGGGCAAGTCATTTTGGGGGCGGTGGCTGCGATGGCTTGGGGGGGAGCGCTCGGGAGGCACTGGATCTTGGGTTTGTAGTGTTCTGTCGGCTTTTGGTTGGGATCTTTTGCGCTTTTCTTTTGTTCGCCGCGCTTGAAAGACTCGGTCTGACCGATGAGTTTGAGGTTGAAGAGATTGGATTCCTTGACCTTTTTGGATTCTTTTGCGGCGCAGTATTCGTAGCGGGGGAGGGCCGTGTTGTTTTGAGCAAAGAGGTTGAAGGTTCCGCCCGCTTGTTCAAAGCCGAGCCAAAAGACGATGATCGGCACGCACATCATGAGGATGTAGACGATGCGGTCGGTTTCTTCTTTGGTGAGCGTGGGCTGTTCGGCTTGGTGGTGATGGTGTTGGGAGCCAGATTCGTCGGTCCATCCGAAGAAAAAGACGCTGATTAACACGAGTCCAAGGATCAAGCGAACGACCCAACTGGTGGGTTCCCACAAAGGCATGACCGCAGCCGTCACAAGACAAGCCGCGATCACCATCAAGAAGATATCGCGCCAATCTTTGGCGTTAAGTCGTGTTTCTGCGGTGGGATTCGTGATGTGGGGAGGGAATCCGATGGTGCCAAGGAAGCGCTGCCCGGCAAGAAAGACGAGCAAGCCGATGATCATACCGATCCCTGCGGCTCCAAAGCCCCAGTGCCATCCGCCGATCTGCATCTTGGCCCCAAACAGGGTGAGTTCGTAGTATTGTTGTCCCAAAGAGCCGCAGACAAGGGGAGAAAAGAACGCCCCGAGGTTGATGCCCATATAAAAGATCGCGAATCCACCGTCGCGACGAGCGTCTTTTTCTTCGTAGAGTCCGCCGACGATCGTAGAGATATTGGGCTTAAAGAAGCCGTTTCCGATGATCAGCAACGTCAAGGCCGGATAGAGCATACTCTCAAAGGCCATCGCAAGATGGCCCAACGCCATGATGATCCCGCCGATCAAGATGGCCTTACGCGCTCCCAAAAAGCGGTCTGCCAGATAACCCCCCAAAACGGGAGTCAGATAAACAAGGCCCGTATAAGTCCCGTAGACCGAAAGAGCTTGATTCTTGTCAAAGTCGAGGTGTCCGACCATGTAGAGAACAAGCAGAGCGCGCATACCGTAATACGAAAAGCGTTCCCATGCTTCTGCGAAAAACAAGACGTAAAGGCCGGGTGGCTGGCTTTGTTTGACATGCTTCATGGAGCAGTAATTCCTTTCTGTCGAGTGTGAGTGGTTCGGGCGGTTTGGTGGCCGTGGTATCGTCGTATAGACAAGTGCAGCAAACACCGAAGCTGGCGAAAGTTTGGGTTGACAAGTGTTGGTTTGTCTCTTAACGTGCGTTCGTGATCCGTGTGTACGGTATTACAGAAAGCCGTTCGCATGGAGATCATCGCAGAGCGAAGGACGGATTGGAGGCCCTTGATGAAAAGACCGCAGTATAGAAAGACATGCCGTGCTGTCAAGTCGTCAGCAGCGCATCGGTCTGTGATCTTCTGCCATCTTGTGAGACTCTCCGAACACTAGCCCCTCCCCTCGGCCCATTCGGGCTTTTCTTCTCTTCTTTCTCCAAATCTCCCAAATCATCGAAACTTGAGCCGTAGACTGGCGCTTCATGCTTTTGCGTTGGCGAACAGTCGGGGCATTTCTTTCTCGGAAAGGTGACGAACGATGTTGAATACAGCGTTGGTGGAACAATTAAAAGGTGTTGAGCAAAAGTTCGAGAAGATCGAACGCGATTTGGCGGACCCGAATATCTGGGAGGATCGCGAGCTTCAACAAAAGCTTGGCCGCGAACACGCCGAGATCAAAGAGATCACGAGCGTGTTTCGTGCGTATCGTGAAGCTGAACAGGCGTTGAAAGATGCCCAACAGATGGAGCAAACCGAGAACGATGCTGAGCTGTTGGCGATGTGTCGCGAAGAGATCGAGCAAACACGTGGTGAATTGGAGAGATTGAGCGAGCGTTTGCAGATCTTGTTGTTGCCGAAAGATCCCAACGACGCACGCAACGTCATCTTGGAGATCCGAGCGGGTACGGGAGGCGACGAAGCGACCTTGTTTGCGGCAGAATTGTTTCGGATGTATCTGCGTTATGCAGAGCGGATGCGTTGGCGCGTTGAGATCTTGGATGCCAATGAGACGGGCTTGGGCGGATACAAAGAAGTGATCGCGCAGATCCAAGGAGATCGTGTGTATTCGCGATTGAAGTGGGAGAGCGGTGTGCATCGCGTTCAGCGGGTTCCTGCGACGGAAACACAAGGGCGTGTGCATACTTCTGCGGTGACGGTGGCGGTTTTGCCCGAAGCGGAGGAAGTCGACGTTCAGATCGAAGAAAAAGACCTCAAGATCGATGTGTATCGTTCGAGCGGACCGGGTGGACAAAGCGTTAATACCACCGACTCGGCGGTGCGGATTACGCACTTGCCGACGGGTTTGGTGGTGGTTTGCCAAGACGAAAAGTCCCAACACAAAAACAAAGCCAAAGCGCTGACCGTTTTGCGCTCGCGGTTGTACGATATGGAACTTGAACGCAAAAAGGCCGAAGAGACGGCGATGCGGCGTTCTCAGATCGGATCGGGCGATCGTTCGGAAAAGATCCGCACCTATAACTTCCCACAAAACCGTGTGACCGATCACCGCATCTCGTTGACTTTGTACAAACTGGATCAAGTCGTCAACGGCGCACTACAGGACATGATCGAACCACTGATCTCGTCGATGCAAGCGGAGATGCTCAAAGCAGGAGCCACTTCGATGGCCGAGGAACGCTAAGATGTTGGATTGGACCGTTGGGAAGGTGTTGGAGTGGAGCGCTACCTACCTGAAAAAGAACGAAGTCGATGCTCCAAAACGTACCGCAGAACTGTTGTTGGGGCATTCGTTGGCGATGTCGCGGGTCGAACTTTATCTGCGGTATCAACAACCCCTCACCGCAGAAGAATTGGCCGAATACAAGGCCCTTTTAAAACGCCGAACCAGTCGTGAACCCACCCAATACATCTTGGGAACCCAAGAGTTTTGGTCGCTGACGTTTGCCGTGGATCGGCGAGTCTTGATCCCTCGCCCCGAAACAGAGTGCCTTGTCGAAGAAGCTTGCCGCCGCCTTCGGGCTTCTGTGTCTGGAGAGATCGGATATTCCGAGGCTTTCATACCAGCCCGTCCCAAAAAGGTCTTGCGTTGGAACGAGCAGCAGCCTGATCTTTCCGCTCAACCAAAAGAAGCTTCCAACACAAACACCACCGAACAGGCCGAAACATCGGACGAAAACGCAGATGTCGAACAATTCGAAGCATCGGACGAAAACGAAGGCATCGAACAAGTCGAAGCATCGGACGAAAACGAAGGCCTCGAACAGGCCGAAGCATCGGAGCAAAACGAAGGCATCGAACAAGCCGAAGCATCGGAGCAAAACGAAGGCATCGAACGAGCCGATGTATCCGAACAAATCGAATCTTCGAGGGAAAAAGAGAGTCGTGTTCGGTTGAAAGAATGGCGGTTTTTGGATCTGTGTACGGGTTCGGGTGCGTTGGCGTGTGCGTTGGCGAGCGAGTTTCCGAGGGCAACGGTGTGGGCTTCGGATATCTCGGTTGGGGCCTTGGATGTTGCGCGCAAAAACATCGAAACCTTAGGCTTTTCGCAGCGGATCCGTCTTGTCGAAGGGGATCTGTGGTCGTCGGTGGAAGGGCAGCATTTTGATCTGATCGTGTCAAACCCTCCGTATATCCGAAAGGATGAGATGGCAGGTCTTCAACGCGAGGTGCGCGATTATGAGCCGCATTTGGCGCTTGAGGCGGGGGATGATGGTTTGGACGTTGTGCGTCGGATCGTGCGGGAAGCTCCGAGGTTTTTGAAGCCGGGCGGATGGTTGTTGGTGGAGATCGGTTCTCAGCAGGGGCGGGTGGCTCTGTCGCTGTTTGAGGATGAAAAAGCCTATGAAAGTGTGGCGTTGGGCCAAGACTACGCACGTTTGGATCGTTATGTGGTGGCGCGGTATGCGGCAGAGCCTCGCTGAGGTGGCATCTTGTGTTTTTGTAGGCAGTTGTCGTACCGTTGTTTCGACTTTCTTTGTTGTTCTAGGAGCGACTTGTTGACAAGCCCCCCCGTGTTCGTGGTACTTCAAGCGGAGCTGTTGTTGTTTTGAAAAACGTCTGTTTGTCCCGCCGATACAGGGTCAAGAGGGCTTCGCCCTCTCGTGGGGTTTGGGGCAAAGCCCCATACGCGCCTTGTTAAGGCGGAAACACCGGAGAGTCGAGAATGATCGCTCTTTCTTTTGTCGGCCCCCCATGTGCGTTCGCGGCTCGATGTCCCGATACACGGGCGGTTCGCGAACCGCCCCTACGC
>CAUJFU010000421.1 GCA_963169055.1 Myxococcota bacterium | reverse complement strand
GCCCAGTGTTTTGGGGCAGAAGCCGACAAACCCTGCAACGCGATCGCCAAAAACCACACCCCCAACCCCAACGCGGCGAAAAAATAAAACCAACCCGCCACCTTAAATGGTACCAACGCAAGGCTCACGACCAACAAGATCACCGAATAAAACAATGCTTGCAAACGGGCATTCCGCTCGCCCCGTACCAACGACACGATCTGGATCCCGCCTTGTTCGTAATCGCGTTCGCACACCAAAGACAGCGCCAGAAAATGCGGTAACTGCCACGCCAACAACACAAAAAACAACATCATACCCGGCAACTCGATCGCGCCCGTCGCAGCGGTCCAACCCATCAATGGAGGCATCGCTCCCGGGATCGTACCGATCAACAAAAACAGCGATGTTTTGCGCTTGAGCGGCGTGTACAGCCCAACATACGAAAACAGCGCAATCGCTCCCAACGAGGCCGTCAACACATTCACAAACACCGCCAACAACGCCGTCCCTGCAAGCGAAAGCACAACACCAAAAACCAATGCTTTCCAAGCCGCCATCCGACCCGCAGGAAGGGGGCGTTGGGCTGTACGGCGCATCTTTTTGTCGTTCTCGCGCTCTGCGTACATATTCAGCACACAAGAACCCGCCACCACCGCCGCACTCCCGAGCAAAGTCCACAGCAGATGCAGCCCAGAAAAGCGGCTCATCGCCAACCAATACCCACCCGCCGTCATCATCAGGCACATCGCCGTAATCCGGGGCTTGGTCAATGTTAGATAATCACGCCAAGCAGGCGGATGGATCGCTGGTATCGGCATCACACTCGCGGTTTGAACGGATGACATGATGGACCTCTTTCTTTATTTCGCTGGCGGAACGATCGCTGGCATCGACAGACCTTTTTTCCCAAGGCGACGAACCAGATGACAATAGCTCCACACCGCCCCGTAAGTGTACGCGCAGGCTTTTTTGGCGTCTCGATCGCGTTGCAGGTTTTTGGGCTTGCAACGCATAAACGTAAAGTTCCCTTGGTTTCGCCCCAGATTCATGCGCTTGCATGTTTCGATGCGTTGTTTTGCGTTCAAACACGCGCCCACCAGCCGTTGCAGCGAGGCCACACACAAGCTCTTTAAGGCCGTACATTGCTGATTCCATTGCAACGCTTTCTCTGCACAGCCCACAACACCGAGCTTTTTGCCATACTCTGCAAACGCATGTACCGAAGACTCGATATAACGCGAGGACGTCTTTAATTGCGAGTAAGAAAACAACGCCAAGCCAAACGAAAGGCACAACGTCAAGCCGATCACGATCCACGCACCACGTGCGCTGCGCTCTTCAAAAGCCGCTTCTTCTCGACTGCCTTCTTGCGCCTCGATCGCCTCGGATAGATCAACAGCAGACGTTTCAACCTCGGCTTGCTCGGCTGCGTTCTCTCCGCTTTCGACGGGCGTTTCGAAAGCTGTGCTTTCACCTTCCACTTCGTTGATCGAGGCTTGTTCTGGGTTGCGATCTGGATCGTGCATCGTTCTCTTTCCCCTATCCTACGGGACTTTTCTCCACCCAAACGCGGCTTGCTCGACATTTCGCAAACCGTCGTTTTTGGGCGCAAGATGTACCACACCCGCTTAAAACAACCAAACAAAAAAACACCACGACGATGCTTTCTCTTGCGCAAGCCTGTCCCCTTCTTGCTTCTCCCGCCTGTCTGAACCTTGCTCGTGGACGTTATTTCTTCGGCCTGTCTGGACCTTGCTCGTGGACGTTATTTCTTCGGCCTGTCTGAACCTTGCTCGTGAGCGTTATTTCCTTGGAAGGGAGGGCGTCCGAGATGGCGAGCGTTGGGGAGGTTGATGGCGTTGAGGCCCCACTTTTAACAAGATCACGCGGCGCGTCTCGTTTTTCTGTGCTTCCCATGTTTCTGCGGCCATCGAATAGCCGTTTTTGAGAACCACAAAGTCCAAGATCTCCCCTGATTTGCGCGTGATCACCATCGGCGTATTCCCCAAGAATCGGCCTTGAACCATCACCCGCGCCCCTTCGGGTTGGCTGCGGATCTCCAAGCGGTAGTCTTGTTTGGCGGCTTGTGCATCAGCCCCGCCCTGTCCGCCTTCTGTCCAAAAACCACGCATCATCCACCACGCCACCAAAACCCCCGCGATCAAAAAGATCCCAAACAAAAATCCCAGCAGCAAACTTCCCAATCCCGACGGTGGCTTGGCTGCAACAGGTTCACTCACCCGAAGACGCGCTGTCATCAACGGCGAACCTGCATCGCCCTCCTTCGCGTCCATCCCTGCCATCAAAGGCTTGGGAACCCGCGAAGACTTCCGCTCGACCGTTGTTTTTCCACCACCACGGGCTGTTTGAACTGGCGGCCCTCCCGAGGCCACCGACCCTGCGGGCAACATCACCGTCGCCTCCGAGGGAGTCAACGAAGCTCCCGCTGGCAACATCACCGTCGCCTCCGAGGGTTTAAACAACGCCGTTGCTTCGGAAGGAGCAGCCGAAGCAAGGCCCGCCATATCCGCCAACAACGACGACGGGGGCACGTTGCGTTGAACGCGGACGCTGCGCGTAGGCTCGTCGATCTTTGACACGGACTCTTGCGGCTCATAAGGCGCAACAGACGAAGGGGGCGGAGAATACGATGCAGAATGCGATGCAGAATGCGATGCAGAAGCAGTCGCAAACACAGGGGACGGCGTTGCGGGTGGAAATGCCGTAGACGCAGGGACGGGCGCAATCGACGGGGGCGGGATCGCAATCGACGACGAAGAGGTCGGAGAGTTCAGCTTTTTGCTCGGAGTCGCCTCTTGTGGAACACCACCCATCGCCTCCAACAACGGCGTCGCTCGGTTTGCGGATCGCGAGAAAGCGCCCTTGCCTTCGGCTTCAGCGCGTACCCCCACAGGATATGTGGGGCCACTTTCGCCGAGTGCTGCCCCTGCCGGTACACCCGAGGCCGATCCTAGCGATGCTTTCGATGTCGATCCCTTCGGCGCGTTCTCTGCCTCGCCTCGGCTGACACGTGTCGGCCCTTCTTCTTCATCCCCGTATCCCGGAACCATCGAAGGATGGCGGTATCCATCCAAAGGGACATCTGTCGACTCATGCGCTCCGTTGGTGGCGTGTTGCGCTGAACCGCCATACAAAACACCTTGCTCTAACTCCGCATCCACCGCCTCTTCTGCCCCTGCTCGGGTCGCCACTTCGGGAGCGCGAGAGATCGCCGTCATGTGATCCGAGCTATCCGAGATCAACTCTGAGCCTTCAAACCGATAGGTTTCACCGCCAAAATGAAAACTCGGTGGATGCTCTTGTTCGATCCAATCGGCCTCGGCCTCTTCTGCTGCGCCTTCTTTCGCGCTGAGAACTTGGTGATTGGGAGTCCAGCCGGGACGACTTCCTTCTTCGAGCAACGGATACAAGCGCGGATCGCCTTCCAAGGCTTCTTCAAAACGCGAGGAAAACTCTTCGATGCTTTGGGGCCGTTCGTGTGGGTGTTTTGCCATCCCTTGATAGATCAGATCTTCCAACCAAGAGCCTTGGAAAATCGGCGCATAATCCGAAAGGCGCGGGGGCTTTTTGAACATCACTTGGTTGAGCAGCTTGAGCAGATTCCGCCCATCGAGCGGCAAGATGCCCGTCAACACCCGAAAGATCATCACAGAAAGCGAGTAGATATCCGACGATGGCCCGATCGTGTCCAGTTTCCCCATGATCTGTTCGGGTGGCATATAATCGGGCGTACCCAACGAAGACCCCATCCCTGTAAGCTGTTGGGCCTGCCCTTCTTGGGCAAAGATCCTTGCAATCCCAAAATCCAGCAGCTTGACGTACGCATGGCCGCTTTCGGGCTGCAACAAAAACACATTCCCCGGCTTGAGATCGCGGTGTACCACATGAAAACGATGCGCTGTCTCCAAACCGTCGCAGACTTGCGCCACGATCTCCCTCACCCGACTGAGCGAGATCACAGGATAGCTCACCATCAACGAAGCCAACTCGTCCCCTTGCAACAACTCCATCACAAGAAAATAGCCCAACCCCTCGTCAAATCCGAGTTCATACACTTCCACAAGGTGCTTGTGCCGCAATGTCGTTGCGATCTGCGCTTCTCGGCGAAGCCGTTCGATCATCACTTCGTCCTCGCAGATCTGCGGATGCAAGATCTTGAGCGCGTAATGATAACCCGATTGAAGATGAACCGCTTCGTACACCATCCCCATCCCGCCGTGTCCGATGCGACGGACCAACTGGTATCCCCCTAGGTATCGACCTGATAGATGATCGGTCTGCTCGCGTTGTTGCGATGCACCACAATGAGGACAACGGCGCGTTCCCAACGCCACACTGTTCCCACACGACCAACATGGTTGCCAATTTTGCTTCGGCATCCGCAGCTTGTTCTCCCGACTCAATCCGCCTTCTCCACACCTAACCAACGCTCTTTGATAACCCGCGACTCCACCATCCGCAAGAGGCCAGATCACGCCCTTCCTTTGCAACACCGCTACACGCACGAAAATCGACGCTGCCTTGCTCTTCTCGCCCTTCCTCTGCAACACCGCCCCACGCACGAAAATCTGCCATGCCTTGTTCTTCTCGCTTGACCGAACGCGCCGAACGAATACAATCCCCCCACGCATCGCAAACCCAATCCTTGCGGTATCTCTGTTTCATCCCATCCTGCTCCACCGCACGACTTGGCTTTGCTCCCTGCTTTTTTTGTTGCCTCAACCGCGTACCATCGCAAGAGACAAGACAAATGATCTGGTGTACCGAAGAATTTCAACAACGCATCTGGCAATGGAATCTGCGCGCTGCCCTTGGCTGGCTTGCGCTCGGTAGCTTGGCGGGCTTCTTCGCCGCTGCACAACATCTCTGGCCCGCGATGATCGAACACATCACTTTCTTTCCCTTTGGGCGATTGACCTTTTCCACCACCAACCTCTTGGTCTTTGGCGGCTGCTTTCCTCTTTTGTTTGGCGCATGGTTCTTGCGCGTCCGCTCGCTTCGGCGTTCAACCTTTGCCTTTTTCCCGCTGTGGGAAGTCGCCTTCTGGCTCTGGCAGATGGGCGTCTTCGTCGGCACCTTGTTCACGTTGTTTGGCGAATTCACCATCCGCCCCAATCTGCCGTGGTCTCCTGTGGCCTACGGCTTTTTGCTCTGTAGCGCTTTGCTTCATCTTGGGATCTTTGTCGCCAACTTCCCCAAAACCTCGTGGTTCCGAAACTCCGTCAGTTTCTGGCTGTTTTGTGCCGGACTATGGACGCTTTCGCTCGGCTTGCTTGGCTTTTGCTCGTTCTCTTTTACTGCCGATATCTTTTCGAGTGCTTTCCTCGATCTCTTCCTTGGTTTGGGGCTTTTGCTCCCTATCCTCGCTCTGCTCTTGCCTGCTTCGCGCTTTCAGATCGCCACCACAGAAACCCGCGCCTTGCAGATCGCTTTTTGGGCCTATCTCTTGGCAATGCCTCTTGCGGCTCCTTTCTTTTCGGGCGGCGCTTTGCGCGTCGGCCTCTTGATCGGCGCTCCTTTTGTCCTTGCTGCCGCGATCTTCGTGATCGCCCTCCACCTCTGGTCTTGGTCCCAACATCCCCAAGAATACACCGCACACCTCAAACATCCCCAAGAGATGGAACATCTCCAAACCCTTCAACTCGATGAAAACCAACCGCTCCAACTCCCTCCTTGGGCGCTCAGCCTGAACTGGCGGCCTGCTTGGTTTGACCAAGATCATCCTTGGCGAAACTTTCTCCAAGCCGGGATCGCTGGACTCTTGCTCTTGGCCTTTGAAGGCGCGGTCTTTTCTGTACTCCGTGTGGCCGGCTACCATCCAAGCCCCACATGGATCATCGCTCGACAACTCCTCTGGCTCGCAACTTCCGCCTTTTGGCTCCAAACTGCACTGCTGATCGCCTTGGGCCGTCAACACACCCAAGAACACAACCACACTCTCCGCTCACAATGGCGCGATGGTCTCCTTGCTGTCGGCTTTTGGACCCTTGGCCTTTGGCTTGAAACCATGCTCCACGTCACCCTCCAAGACGCCGGCGCCCCCCGTGACTCCCTTCGACCCTTGCTTCCGCGCTTCCTTCAACTCGCGGGCTTTTTCTTCGCCGCACGCGCTCTCTTCGCGTTCTTTCGCATCTATCGACCCTATGCCTCCCTCAAAACCACTCCCCTCGCCCTACCCTCTCACCTTACGCCCCTTCTTTGCTTGCTTTGCCTTCCTTGGCTCGTCGCCTGTAAACAGCCCGAACCCAAGCCCCTTCCTGTCGGCCTCAAAACCTTGGGCCAAGCCATCACCGCATACTCTCCTGTCGCACGCAACCGCACCTACTGGCCCACCCAACAATGGCAAACCAAAAAGCCCGAAGAGATGGGTATCAACGCCAAAGCTCTCGCTGCGTTCGATCAATACGCCTTTTCCCGCGCTGGCAATGACCAAGATCGCAAAGGCATCCGCACCGACGGCGTGGTGATCATCAAAGGCGGCTATCTCGTGTTTGAAAAATACGCTCGCGGCTTTGACAAAGATCGCCCCCATCTCGCGTGGTCTGTCAGCAAAAGCTTCGTCAACGCCCTCTACGGCATCGCCAAACAACAAGGACTCCTTTCCCTCGATCAGCCAGCCTCCGCCCTCTACAAACCCTTGGATCGCGAACAACACAAAAACATCACAATCCGCCATCTTCTCCAGATGACCCCCGGCCTCTTTTGGCGCGAAGGCTACGAAGCCTCCTTCTTCGATTCTTCTGTCTTAGCCATGCTCTACAGCGAAGGTCGCAAAGATATGGGAGCCTTTGCCGCCCAACAACCCATGCGCTACCAGCCCGGCACCCATTGGTACTATTCCAGCGGCACCAGCAACCTCGCCGTCGCCGTCTTGCGCTCCGCCCTCAAAGGTCAAGACATGGACACATGGATGTGGACCCATCTCTTCGATCGCATCGGCATGAAAAACGTCACTTGGCAACGCGACGGTTCCAACAACGTCGTCGGTTCCTCTTATCTTTACGCCTCGCCCCGCCAGTTGGCCAAGTTCGGCTACCTCTACCTCAACGATGGCTTGTGGGAAAACAAGCGCCTCTTGCCCGAAGGATGGGTCGCTTTCACCGCCACCGTTCCACCCGCCGATGAAAAAGGCGAATACGGCGCGCATTGGTGGCTCAACGTCGGACGCCCCGAAAACAAAATCCCCCCCCGCTTCCCCAAAGCACCCCGCGATATGCTCCGCGCAAGCGGCCATTGGGGGCAACGCATCTACGCTTTCCCTTCCCACGATCTCGTCGTCGTCCTCACTTCTGACAACCGCGACGACACCTTCAAAGAACAACGCTTCTTGGAGCTTCTCTTCGATGCCGTCCAAACCAAGCTACCTCCCACCCCCTAAGGAAAGCCCGACATCGAAGCTCGTCAAACTCCCCCCTCCCCAGATCCCCACAACCCTCCCTCCAAAACACCGCCCCAAGTCCCCCTCCAACCCGCATCCCAACGACCCTAACCACGGAGCAAATCGCCGATGAAACGCATCCTCAAGTGGCTCGCCACCGTCCTGTTCTTCTTTCTCCTTCTCACGGGCTTTTGGGTCTTCCAAAATCGCCGCAACCTCCGCAACCTCGCCGAACTCAACTCCGCTTGGTACGCCCAAAACACTTGCTCCTGCCTCTTTGTCACCCGACGACCCGAAGAAGATTGCAAACGCTACGTCCGACAAGTCCTCCCCTACAGCCGCATCCACATCGACACCCCCACCAAATCCGTCACCGCCACCGCCACCGCCCTTATGCTCTGGAATTCCTCTACCGCCCGTTACATCAGCCCCCGCGCTGGCTGCGCTCTCCAAAACAAATAGCACTCCACTCCCGCATTTGGATTCGGTTTTGTGGGGTTCCACCCCACGCCCCGCAAGGGAGCTTTGCCCCCTTGACCCCGCGTTGGCGAACAGATCGCAGTTTTTCAAACCAACGACTCTGTCGCTTGAAATACCGAGAACACGGCTTTTTAGATCGACATATCGGTGCGATCGAATGTGACGGTTCTGTTGTGGGGGAGCCATGGAGGAGCCTGCTCTGACCTCTTTGATCTCGCGCTTGGCAGACACCATAAATGCACGAAATCCGCCCATTGCGTGCCCCTAAAACGTAGGGACAGCCCCCT
>CAUJFU010000420.1 GCA_963169055.1 Myxococcota bacterium | reverse complement strand
GCTCTCACGCTGTAGTCATCGGGGGTGCGAAGTCGATGCAGAACCCGATGGTTATGAATGTCCATGTCATGGGGCGCGCTTTGATCGGATGGGAGGTCGTTTGGCTGGACCTGCGCGGTATGGGCTGGTGCGCTATCCCGTCATCGAGAAGGCAGAAGGCATCTGGATCGACTTGAGAGCGCGGGGAGGTGGACGTTGAAGCAGTGCGGGCGTGTGTTGTTGTCTGTTGGGTGGTGGTTGCGCCGATGGTTTGGGCTTTTGGGTGCGTGTGTTGCGTTTTTTGGGGCGGTTGAGCCAGTACACGCTCAGGAACGCGCCGAGTATGCGCCGCCGACCTCAAGGCCAAGTAGTCTTCCTGCGTCTTCTCAAAAAGCGGATACGCCGAATCAAAAAGCCGATACGCCGAATCAAAAAGCGGATACGCCAAAGGCTCCGATCTTTCAGTACGAAGGGAACTTTGGGAAAAAACCTACGGCAGCCGACACGCCTGTGGTTCGGGGGGGGATTTATGATCGCCCTTATATCGGTCGATTGGGAACTTCGGAGGCGCTTGGTGGGATGTCGATCGCATTGGGCGGGTATACCGAGTTTTTGGGGCGCTACATCCTTCAAGAAGGGCTGACGGATGGCTTTTCGTTTGAGGCGCGGCGCTTTAATTTGTTTGTTTTTTCGTCGATTGGGCGTTTTGTACGTTTGACGGCGGAATTGGAATTTGAGCAGGGAACTTCGAGCATCGCGCTGGAGACGGCGCTGGTGGATTTTCGCTTTCATCGGGCGTTTGTGTTGCGAGGGGGCATCTTGTTGCCGCCTATCGGGCGTTTCAATATCGCGCATGATGGGCCGCGTTATGATGTGATCGATCGGCCTTTGGTCTCGACGAGGGTGATCCCTTCGACGTATTCGGATATCGGCTTTGGTGCGACAGGGAGTTTTTTTCCTGCGCTTGGGCATAAGTTGTATTACGAGATCTACGCCGTGAACGGGTTACGCAGCGGGATCATCAATGATTCTCCCGAAGGGACGCGGATCGCACGAGGTAAATCGTTGGCGATCTTTGCGGCGAACGAAAATGGATCTCCCGCATTGACGGGGCGGATTGCGTATGCAGGGCCATCAGGGTTGGAAGTCGGGTTTTCGGGGTATGTGGGGATCTACAACCGTTATCGGGACGGGGCGGAAGAGATCGATCGAGCGTTGTGGCTCAAGATCTTTGCGGTGGATGCGGAGATATCTTTGGGGCCTGTCACGATCCGTACCGAAGCAGCGGTGGCTTGGATCGATATCCCTGACGGCTTGGTGGAATTGTTTGCGGATACGCAATGGGGGATTTATGCGGATGTGATCTGGGAATTTTGGAAAGGTCGTCTTGGATTTTTACGGGAGTCTGCGTTCCGTCTTGTCGGGCGCGTGGATTACGTCGATTTACACGTCGGGCGCTTTGCGTCGACGGGGCAGGATATCGGCGACGAGACGCTGCGTTTGACGTTGGCTCTGTCATTTCGCCCCTATGAAGGGACTTCTTTGCGTGTGGAGTACCAACACAGTTGGCTTACAGATCGTTTGGGTAACGTGGCGCGTCGTGCGGGGGTGCAGTTTGGCGTGGCGACCTACTTTTGAGGCGAGTCGAAAAGTTTCTTGCAAAGAGATAGGACTTATACGATGTCTTGGATGTTTCGGCTTTTGTGTTTGTGGAGCGTGTGGATGGTGTGTGGGAGTGGCTGTGGTGTGTTGTTCACCGAAGAACCGCGACGCGAGACGGTGTTGGATGGCCCGATCGATGGGCTTTCCCACGCACAGTTGCAGACGTTTAAGGTGGGAGACGAAGAATTCGCACGTGTCTTTACACCTGCGACGGGCTTAGGGCCGATCTTTGTGGAAGCGTCGTGTCTCGCTTGTCACACCGCCGACGGCAAGGGGCATCCGTCGACCAACTTGACGCGCTTTGGGGTGGGCGATCCAACGGATGCTGCGCGTTTTGATTATTTGCTGCACCTTGGGGGGCCTCAACTCCAACACCGTGCGATCCTTGGCTACCAAGCTGAAAAACTACCGAATCTTGAAGGTTTAGCGCGCTCTGTGCGCAGCGCTCCCACGGTCACAGGGCTGGGTTTGATCGAGGCGATCCCCGAATCCGAGATCCTGCGATACGCCGATCCAGAAGACAAAGATGGCGATGGGATTCGAGGGCGGCCCAACTACGTCACGCCGCCGAGCTTCTTCGAGCCTGTGATCGAACATACGCCAAAGGACGGCAAGATCATGGGGCGCTTTGGACGAAAAGCGGCGGCGATCAATCTGTTGCAGCAGGTGGCCGAAGCCTACCTCAACGATATGGGAATTACCTCCGACTTTTTGATGAAAGATCTGCACAATCCTCTTGTCGGCGGGCCTTCGGGAGACACCGCTCCAGATCCAGAAGTATCCGCTGCAACCGTTCGAACCGTGACGTTTTATATGCAGACCTTGCGCCCACCCTCTCGGCGTAGTGCGGAAGATCCCGTGGTGAAACAAGGCGAAGGTTTCTTTGCTCAAGTCGGATGTGCAAAGTGCCATGTTCCTTCTATGAAAACAGGAAAAAGTGCGATTGAAGCTCTCCGTGAAAAGACGGTTTCTCTGTACTCCGATCTCTTGTTGCACGATATGGGGCCAAAATTGGCCGACGGATACCCCGAAGGGCAAGCGACAGGCAATATGTGGCGAACGACGCCTCTTTGGGGGTTGGGTGTGATCGGGAATTTGATGGGAGGGCAGCCCTTTTACTTGCATGATGGGCGCGCCAAAACCCTGAAAGAAGCCATCGACGAACACGGTGGCGAAGCGCAAAAAAGTCGCGATGGGTTTTTCGCGCTTTCTTCTGCCGAACAAGAGGCTTTGTTGGTCTTTTTGCGTTCGTTGTGAGTTTAGCTTTGTTTGGTGGGAACCCAAAAAGTGTCGCGTCCGCCGACATCGGATTCTTCGACGGGATGGCCTTCGGGATCGGCTTCTTTGCGGTAGACGTTGAGGATCTTGTCGTAATCGAGATGAGTGTCGAGAGCGGCTTGTAGGACGTCGCGGGCGGCTTGATGGAGGCGTTTGGCCTCTGCATCGGAGAGGCTTTGGGCGGGGCGTTGGGGAGCGATACCTGCGCTGTAGAGAGCTTCGCAGGCGTACATATTGCCGAGTCCGGCTTGACGCTTTTGATCGAGTAAGAAGACTTTGATCGGTTGTTTCGAGCGTTTGAGTGTTTTGAGAAAGTCGTCGACGAGCCATTCTTGGCGCAGATCAGGGTCGGTTTCGGGGAGGATCAGGATGTCAGGGCCGAGCTTTTCGAGGGTTTCGACTTGGCCGGGGGATTGTGTGGGGAAAATAGTGATCTTTCCCTTGTATTCGGGTTCATGGAAGTTGAGGCGTTTTCCCTCGGGATTGATCAGCCAGAAGTTATTGCTTTTTTCTGTCGGTGGTTTTTTATGTTGTTTGTAGTTGGAAAGGAAGTCATCGCCCGCAACACTCCACCGCCCTTTGAACATCAGGTGGGAGAGCATCGTGCCTTTGGTGGTGCGCATGATGACGTGTTTGCCTTTTTGTGTAATAGCTTCGAGGGTATTGTTGTGGAAAAAGTCTTGGATGGCGGCCTCTCGGCCTTCTTCGGGGAGATTTTGAAAGTGAGACCAACCTTCGTAGCCGATGCTGGCGATCGGCCATCCTGTGCAACGTTCTCGCAAGTAGCGAACTTGGATATTGACTTCTGCGAACTCTGGCATCGTGGACTCCTTGTGTTGTTCGAGGGGCGGGCGAAGTGTTGGGGGTCGGGCGAACAGGGGCGGATGCTAACACGAAAAGCTGTCGCAACGCGACAAGCGGATGATCGAAGCACGCAAATCCTTGTTGGACGGTCTTTTATGGTTTCTTTCGTCGGTTTCTTCGCACTGAGTCGAAACACGCAAATCCTTGTTGGACAGGGAGTTTAGGTCAGGTGAGAAGGTGGTGTTGGATGTGTTGTACGGCGTGATCGTGGGGGTAGGCGCGTGCGAGGCAGGTCAGCTTTTGCGACCACTCTCCGCTTGGGGTTTGGCGATAAGAGGCCCAGAAGAACAACGCCAGTGCGTGCGGATGATAGGGGTGTTCGTGCAAAAGTTGGCGGAGATGTTGTTGAGCTTCATCCCATCGATCGCGTTGGAGAAGATAGGCGATGATCTCTGCGTAGATATCGGGATGATGGAGGGGAGAGAGCAGTGCGGCTTGGTAGTGCTTGGTGGCTTCTTCGAGGTGAGCCTCGGCCTCGCAGTTGCGGGCTTGGAGGACAAAGCTTTCAGCCGTCCATCCGCAGTTGTAGAGTTCCAAGGCAAGTGTTTGGGCCAGTTGCAGATCGCCGATCTCGCGTGCGGCTTCTGCGCGAAGGTAGAGCCACAAAAGCGCGGTGGGATCGGATTGGTGGATTAATTTGCTAAGTGCAAGCAGTTGGAGCCAAAACGCCGAAGAGTCGGCATCTTGGGTTCGGCATATTTGGATTGCGTGATAGAGCGGAGGATAGAGGGTTTCGGGTTGGAGCGTGGGGAAGGGAGGGAGCCAACGCCACGCCCACGCGAGCAAGGGGCGTGTTGGATCGAGTCGTGTTAATTCGCATAATAAATACAGCGCTTTGTTGTATTGGCCGGCTGCACCGAGCGCATAAGCGTGAAGCGCAACGTCGATTTGTGTGTGTTTTTTTCCGCACAGGCGAAAGATTCCTTCGGAGTCTCCGCCGATCTCGGCAAGCAGCCGATCGAGCAACAACAGCCCCGTTTTGCTCATGGGGGCTGTTTCGAGGACTCGGCGAAGTTCCCACCACGCTTGACACAAGGCCCCTCGTTCAAGCGCGTACTGGATCAACGGAATCAGTTCATAAAGTCTTGCTTCTTCGGGGTCTTCTTTGTGGATCGAGATGTATTCTGCCACGTGATTGTTTCTCCTTTGCCCTACCAAAAGAGTCCGCCCGCAAGCATAGTTTCGAGGGCAGGCTTTGACAAGACCAATCTCCAATTCCGTCGGATTTGGCGATGTTTTGGTTGTAAGGCGTGATGTGGATGAAGAATAAGCAGGAGATTGCAGGCAAGCGACAGGAGTCTTGTCAGGGCATGGTTTGGTTCGCTCGCACGGGGTCAAGGGAGCGGGGTTCCATACGGGGCAACGCTTCACAAAACTGAGAAAATGGATGACCGAAGAACTGGAAGTGTTGTGAAAGGAAGGTTGAGAGATGTGGTGTGTGAAGGGCCTACGGGTCTGTGGCTGGCTGGCGTTGTTGCTTGGGGTCGTGGTGTTTTGGGCGATAGGCTGCGAGTACAACATCTCCCTTCCTGTGGGGGATGGAACCGTCAAAGAAGGTGTTGCGGGT
>CAUJFU010000419.1 GCA_963169055.1 Myxococcota bacterium | reverse complement strand
ATACGCCGTCAACCCATTCTCCTCCCAGTCCACTACCCCATCGACGCATTCACCCATCCCATCGACGCATTCACTGATCCCATCGACGCATTCACACACTCGCTCAACTGGTCCGTCCATCCCATCGCCCAAGTCAACAACACCGTACATTCCCTCTACACCTGCGGCGATCTTTGGCCAAATTTGGCAAGATCGCCACACACACACCTTTTCATCAAGATGCCACGTCATCGATTTGTCCCGTCACATCGATGCTTTGCAACGCATCACGATGCGGCCTGTTTATTGCTGACTGCCGCGCCCAAATGCTGCCGCACGCGACTCGTTCTCCACTACACCGAACCAAGAGGCTGTCATGTCCCCGTATGAAACGCCCTCCAATACCCATACAGCGATATCGCCCGACCCTTCAAGCTTACAACAACATCACGATTTTTTTACAACACAACCCGTTCCACAAAGCGTGCTTACCGACGCAATTGATCGAGGTATCGCCTTTTTTGCTTCCATCCAAGAAGAGGACGGGAGTTGGTGTGGTGATTATGGCGGTCCGATGTTTTTGCTTCCGATGTACGTCGCCGCCACCTACGTCTGCAAACACCCTCCGAGCGAGCTCCAACGCGCCGAGATGGTGCGCTATTTCCTCAGCGCGCAAAGTACAGACGGCGGTGTGGGGATTCATGCCGAAGCCGACGAAAGCATGATGTTTACGACGGTTCTTTCGTACGTTGCGCTACGTTTGTTGGATGAAGCTCCTGAGCGCGAAGAGATGGCCCGTATGCGTCGATGGATCCGCGATCATGGCGGTGCGCTGGCTGCGGCGAGTTGGGCCAAATGGATCTTGTGTGTGCTCCATCTCTACGAATACGACGGCCTACATCCGATCCTGCCCGAATTGTATCTGCTTCCTCCACAAGCCCCCCTCCATCCCGGGCATCTGTGGTGTCACGCACGCCAAGTCTATCTGCCGATGGCTTACCTCTATGGAAAAAGGGCCAAGATACCGGAGGATCCGCGCATCCAAGCCCTACGCAGCGAGATCTACACACAACCTTACGAGAGCATCCGCTTCGCCAAACACCGCGACACACTTTGCCCCAACGACCGCTCCTATACGCTGTCTCCGTTTGCGCATCTCGCCAACGCCGCCATGCACGTCTTCGAGCGCTTGCACTCCCCCACCCTGCGCAAACGCGCCCTCGAAGAAGTCAAACGCCACATCGACCACGAAGACCAATCCACAAACTTTATCCGCATCGGCCCCGTCAACGCCGTCCTCAACACCCTTGTTCACTACTTCGATAATCCCCAAGGTTCGGAGCATTTGCGCAGTTGGGAAACGCTGCCGACGTACCTTTGGCAAGGACATGACGGCCTCAAGATGAACGGCTACAACTCCTGCAAACTCTGGGACACCGCCTTTGCGGTGCAGGCCATCCAAGCCACTCCGTGTGCCGAAACCTCCACAGCCCAAACCGCGCTGCAACACGCTTACAGCTACATCAAGCACAATCAAGTCCTCGAAGACGTCCCTGAAAAAGACCGCTATTTCCGCCACGCAAGCCGAGGTGGGTGGCCGTTTAGTGATCGCCTTCATGGGTGGCCGATCACCGATTGCACCTCCGAAGGCTTGAAAGCAGCCATCGCTCTTGAAGCGCAAGCTTGCGACCCGATCTCCGAAGATCTTTTGCGCGACAGTATCCGCTTGATCCTCTCCTTCCAAAATCCAGACGGAGGGTGGGCGTCTTATGAACGACAACGCACAGGCTCGTGGATCGAGCGTTTCAATCCTTCCCAAGCTTTTCGCGATATCATGGTCGATTATTCTTATACCGAATGCACTTCGGCTTGCCTTCAAGCCCTTGAGACGGCACAGCAGCGTTTCCCGGGATTCTTGACGGGGCAGATCGAACGCGCCAAGCAACGCGGGCAACAATTTTTGCGCACCAAGCAACGCGAAGACGGCAGTTGGGAAGGATCTTGGGCTGTGTGTTTTACTTATGGAACGTGGTTCGGCGTGTGGGGATTGCTCGCCACAGGCGTTCCCGCCGATGCGCCCGCCATCCAAAAAGCGTGCGCCTTTTTGCTCGCTCACCAACACCAAGACGGCGGATGGGGCGAACATTACCAAAGCTGCCTTCAACGCTGTTATGTCGATCATCCAAGCTCGCAAGCCGTCCAAACAGCGTGGGCGCTGATGACTCTCTGCAAGGCAGGTCACGCACAACATCCCGCTGCCCACCGCGCAGCCCGATTCCTCGTGCAACGCCAACAAGCCGATGGAGACTGGCCTCGCGAAGCAATGGTGGGGGTCTTTAACAAAACCACTCTGATCAACTACGAAAACTATCGACGCACCTTCTGCCTTTGGGCTCTCGGCCTGTATGCGCAGACCCACGCATAACCAAACCACCTCACAAACCCACAACGACCCCGCCCCCAAAAGACCCGATCAACAAAACTCAGCGACCTCGCCCTCAAAAGACCCGATCAACAAAACTCAGCGACCTCGCCCAAAAAGGATGTACGCAGCCATCGAGCAGATCCCCAAAAACACCATCGTTCCGTAAGAAAGATTAGGGTGGTTTCCGAAAGCAATATCGCGCTGGCTGCCGTATATCCGAACCAAAAGCAAGATCACCGTTGGCAACAGCGACAAACACCCTCCCCAAAAAACACCCGCAGCGCGCATCATCACCCGAGACAAGGGCCAAAACAACACCAGCCCCACCACCGGCTCCAACACAAAGTACTGATAACCCGGATCGACCGCACGAATCCCCACAAAGGGCCGCATCGCAAAGGCCAACACCACCAAACCCAACGCAATCATCCAACGCGCCCGATGGGCCTGTTGTTCAGGATCCAACACAGACTTTGACAATGGCTCCATCGGGACCATCGATTCTTTTGAGAGGTGATGTCCGTTGGACTTTGAGGGAGACGAGGCTCCCGAACGAGCAGTCTGAGAAGAGGGCTTCATGAAAACAATATCTCCACATCCACAAAAGGCATCGCATCCGCAAGCACAACACGCATCGGATCGCACTTGACACCTTCAAAGAGGTCATTTAACGTATGCCGACCGAATCAAAGGCTGTGATGCCAACCGCACCTAACAGCCGCCCCCATCATCGGTGTTGACCCCCGCGCAACCGCGCAAGATAGACAACAACGCTGCGAGAGCGCCCGTTATGTTAGAGTACATCAACGCTCTTGCAAAGGGCTTGACCTTCTCGTTTGACGCCTGTCCTTTCGAGAGGCTTTGTGGGATTCTCACAGGATGCGACTTACCTGCTTCAGTTGCCATTACCTCTTTGAGGTAGACCCCGCCCAATGCCCGGAAGGTGTTGTTTATTGCCCGCAATGCTATGCGGCCAATCCCCTCACCCAAGCCTATCTGACCATGACCCTCGAAGACGGTAGCACCAAACAGTATCGTTTGGGAACCAACAACACCGTCGGTCGCCACCCCAACAACACCATCCAGATCCTCGACCGCATGATCTCCAAAGATCACGCCCGTATCTCCTTGGAAGATGGCCACTACAAAGTGACGGATCTCGATAGCCGCAACGGCACTTTCGTCAACGATCAACAAGTGACGGAAGCCATCTTGACCGACGGCATCGAAGTTCGCTTTGGGACGGTTGCCCTGCGTTTCCACGTCCGCCCGCTCTCCGAACCCCACCACACCCATCCCGAAGCCATGAACACCATGGCCGAAAGCACTTTCTTTTTCCGCGAACGCGAAGAGTCTGGACGCCGACAAGTCACCATCATCGCCGACGTCAACGAGGCCCAATCCAGCATCTCCAAGATCTCCCGTGACGTCAACAAAGACTTCCTCCCCGAAAAAGAGATCCTCGACACCGATCAGATCCGCAAAGACTACGAAAAACTCCGCATCGCCCATATGCTCAACCGCAAGATCGGGATGGAACTCAATCTCGATAAGCTTCTTGATCTGATCCTTGAAGAAACATTTCGCGTCGTACCCGCCGATCGCGGCGTCATCTTCTTGTTCAACGCACGAGGCGAAGCCGTCCCCCAATGCGTCAAACGCCGTGGTTCAAGCGAACATCAAAACGAAAACGACTTTAGCATCTCCAGCACCCTCCTCAACACCGTTGTCCGCGAACGCGCCGGCGTGATCTCTTCCGATGCCAAACTCGACGAACGCTTTGCTCGCGCCGAAAGTATCATCCTCAGTCGCATCCGCTCCGCCATGTGCATCCCCTTGATCTCGCGATCTAGCAACGAGATCCTCGGCGTCATGCACCTCGACACCCAAAGCAACGTCGGCGTCTTCACCGAAAAAGATCTCCAACTCGTCAGCGTTGTCTCTTCGCAAGCTGCCATCGCCATCGAAAACGCCCAGCTCACCCGCAAAATCGAAGAAGAAACCCTGATCCGCGCCCACCTCCAACGCTTTCTCTCCCCCGCCGTCATGGATCGCCTCAACAAAGACCACCTCACCAT
>CAUJFU010000418.1 GCA_963169055.1 Myxococcota bacterium | reverse complement strand
GACCATCGGGACTTCTTCGCTTTCAAACATTGGCAAGACAGGTGCGGCCTCCGTCATCGAAACCTCTCTCTCGATCTCATACGACCAAAGCAACATGTCTTTTCGCTCAAAAGCGCAGACGTGGATGGCCTGAATTTCCCGACTCAGCCAGTTCGGCAAGTAGGTCACAAAGCAACGGCTTTTATCTGGAATTCCCGGCAAAGTTTCTTGGGTAAATAGTTTCAAAGCCCTTTGTGTGGCGATACTTTTCGTTTGCATATCCTCATCTGCCTGTTTTACAAAAAACAGGAGCTTTCCATTCACTTCCACATAAAATTGCTCGTGTTTCTGGACTTCTCTAACGACGATCTCTGGGAATCGCGCAGTCAGATCATTAAAACGATTCCTCATACACTCGTACATATCGTTCGCAACGGTTCTTTTGTAAGGCGTCAGCTTGCCATCCTCTTTGCTCAGTGCATCATCCCAAGCGGACGCAATACAATCCCAGATGACGTCATGGTAGGGCAACAAAACCTCAAAAACCTCGGATTGTGGTAGCATCAAGAACTCCTGTCTGTAAGGGTTGTGAAACTTGTGGCCTCAAAACAGAAGTTCAGTATATCAATCGAAGCAACAAAAAGCAACGAAAAATATTCCATTTTTTATTTCTGCCGCTCTCCATCGAGGTAGCCTTGACTCAACAATCCGCTTTTTACGCAGCAAACAACACAGTTTCCATCTCGGCTTGTCGCGCCTTGAGAGCATCAAACCACCGAGGACAAGTTGAAGGATGCGGAAAAACAATCCGCTCTCTTGATGCTGGTCGCCCGACGATATCCCATCGGTGTTTGTTGTTGTGGGGGAGGTGATGGGTACAACGTCCAGAGTAATCCCATGACGCCAACGAACCCGAAAGCCACCAAGTCTTTCCGCGCCTGTTTCTTATAAGCTGCCACAAAGCATCGAAGCCATGCAGGAAGAACAGATGCGTTGGAATGTACACAAGCCCACCTTGCCGAGTCCAATAGATGCCCGGCTGCCGAAAAACAAGCTCTTTCATCGCCCACCTTCCTCTCGCTTCAAGCGCATCACATAGGCCGTTGCCTCCTCAAGCGCCGCCAAGAAAATGGCGGCGATATCGCGCCCACGCTTCGACAATTTCCCGCAATAGACGGCGATCCATTGCTCCAGATATTGCTCGTACGTTTCTTTTTGCTTTTGCATCATACACCCCGAATATTCGCCATGTTTGGCCGCTCAAACATGGGCATGTGAGGAACGCGGTTTGTCATGGTGAGGCGCGTATCGAGCGTGGAATAGCGACAAATGACATAGAGAACATGCTCGTTGCGCCCGATGCGGATGGTCACGATCCACTGATCCACCGGTGGAGACCATCGCCCGCGCAGGTAGTGGCGTGATACAAAAAATCGCTCTGGTACATCGCTATGGCGTCCCGAACTGTCGAAGAAAATAACCATCATGCACCACCAGAAAAATCGTTGCATTTTTGCCGACCGCTCCACGAGCTTAGGATGACCCCTTGCGTGTGTACCCAAAACTCAGCGCAACACCGACGCAGATCGCAGCGTTCGCAGTTTTCCGCAGCAAAAGCCTTTGCCTTTTCACGCTGCTGCTCTTTTTCCTCGCTCTTGGAGAAGAGTCGAAGCTGCCCAGTTTCTCCATTGAGGCTGATTCGTCCTGACAACTTTCTGTCCATCTCTTTTCTCCATTTTCTTGTGTTTCTTGCGGATAAACCCGTGTCGCTGTCCCGATTACTCGTATATCCGCGTTGTTTCGTTTTTTTCAGATGCTATCCACGAGATCCAAGAATCGAGTCGTTTCGGGTTGCCAACTCACCCGCACAGTGCCTGTTGCACCCTCGCGCTGCTTTGCGATGATGATCTCTGCGATCCCGCGATCTTCGGTGTTGGGGTGGTAGACCTCATCTCGATACACGAACAAGATCGCGTCGGCGTCTTGTTCTACAGAACCCGACTCCCGCAGATCTGAGGGGATGGGTCTTTTGTCTGGACGCTTTTCAAGGGTTCGGTTTAACTGCGACAACACAAAGATCGGAGCGCAGATTTCGGAGCTAAAGGTCTTTAGCTCTCGCGTGATCGCGCTCACCTGCTGCTCTCGCAATTCCTTCGGATCTTCCGACACAATCAATCCGAGATAGTCGATAAACACGGCGCTCAGGTCGGGGAGACTTCGACAAAACGACCGAATATCGGAGATTGTGAGATTCTTGCGAGCATCCAAAGCAAACCGTTTCGACTTGGCGGCAAGCTCGTGTCTTGCCCGAAGAAGACGGGGCAGATCGCGCTCTGTGTCCAGCATCCGAGGGTCGCGCAGCTTCTCCGCTGGAACCCCGCTCATGTGGGAAAGGATGCGGCGTTGGATCTGCTTTCTGCTCATCTCCATCGAAAAGAAGGCGATCGGCTTGTCCTCTACAAATGCGATATGTGAGGCAATGCCGAGCGCGAGGCTTGTTTTGCCCATCGCTGGGCGTCCAGCGAGAACAAAAAGCCCGTCCTCTTCGATGAAAAACTGTCTATCGACATCAGTCAGGCCGGTCTTTCGTCGAAGAGGAGCCTCCTTCGATTCGTAGATGTGCTCCATCTCCATCAACATCTCGTCGATCCCGTCCTCAACAAAGGCTGTCTCCACGCCCCCACGCTGCAATGAAGCAATACCCGCCAAGATGCGCGATACCGCCTGTTGGTATTCTGCGGCCCCCAAAACATCGTCTTGGGACTCTTGCAGGAGCTTTGCAAGTTGGCGACGTAGGCTGCTTTCTTTCACGATATCCACGTAGTGCTGTATGTGGGCGCTGATCGGTATCGACTCGACAAGCTGCCCCAAGAACGCGATACCACCGACACATTGCAGCTTTTCAGCGAGTCGCAACGCATGGGCCACAGTGATCACGTCCAGAGGTAGGCGATCTTTCGCCCGTTGCAATACGATTTCTGCGACGGTTCGGTTGTTCGAGTCAAAAAAGTCGTCAACCACCAGACTTTCGAGATGCCGCGCAAGTTCGGGAAAGAGCATAACGGAGCCAAGCACCGCCTGTTCAGCTTCTACACTGTGGGGCTGCTCTTTGGGTTGCTGTGGGGCTGCCTTTTTCGCGGACTTCATGCACCACCACCCTTAATCACGGATAGAGGGGGGCGTCCGTCGTGCGACTTCGGCAAGACCACCTCCACACGCTCCGTCACTTTTGTCTGTTGGCGGCGCTGTACGTCGTCCAGATCAAGGCCGTATTTTTGCGCGTAGAAGCGGAAGGGACTCACACCCTCAGGGCATTTCTCTTCCACCACAGGCTCCTCCAAAGTTGGAGCAGGTGAGGTTGGCACTTCTTCGATGGTTGGCGGTGGAGGCGGCATCGGCACTTGCGGCGGTGTTGCTGCCGTTTCGAGAGCTTCGATGGTGGCGGGCGCTTGTGTGGGGGGTTGTGCGTTTCGGGGCGTCTTGCGACGGCGCGAACGAGAGCGGCGTTGGGGTTGATCGGTG
>CAUJFU010000417.1 GCA_963169055.1 Myxococcota bacterium | reverse complement strand
TTTGAGGCCGTTTTTGCAGGAGTCGATGATTTTTTTGCCATGATGATGTCTTGTTTTTGTGTCGAGGGGAAAAACCACGTGTTAGCGGCCCAAAAAGAAAAAAGCACTCAAAGCGATCAAAAAGCCCGCGATCCCCAACATCAAGATCATCTTGGTCTTGAGGGCTTGGGCTTGAGTGTCCAATAACGCCGATGGACGGCTTTCTTGATCAGGTTCCGACGCTGCTCGGTTTGCTTGAGAAGGCTTTCCCGATTCTACAGGAGCAATCGCCGTTGCAGGCAACTCAACAAAAGGCTCTGGTTTTTGCGGAATGATGGGGTTTTCATCGGTGTTTTCATTCGCCCACGAAGCAGCGGGAGATTTCTCCAAAGATGGCTGTGGCCACGAAGCAGCGGGGGGCGTGGAGGGCTGTTGTAACCACGGAGCAGCGGGAGATTTCTCAGCAGAGGATTGTAACCACGGAGCAACGGGGGTTGCGATGGTGTCGTTTTGATCGCCTTCGTCGAGATAGAGCAGCGGCGAGTCCTCGGCTGGGGAGACCTGTGAGGATGGCTTGGAAAAGGGCGGTGGTGGCGGCTCTTTGGGCGATGGAGACGACGAGGCAGAGAGAGCGGCTGTTGCGGAAAAAACAGGCTTGTTTCCAGAGGGATTCGGGGGGAGGGGGGGAGTTTTTTTCGCCGATGGAGGGGGCGGTGGAGCGGGAGCTTTGGGTGAAGCGGGAGCAGGAGCTTTGGGCGGGGATGGGCGGAGTTGGGTCGCGTTAGACAATCCAGCTTTGGAAGAACGCATCGTGGGAAGGCCCAATTGAGAGGGCATCGGTTGGAGTGCTTGATCGATCAAGGACGCCCCAAGGGTGTCTAGATCGTCTGGTAATTCGATCTCGCCGAATTCATGGGTTAAGTCGAGCGTTTCGCCATGTGGATTGGCGATGGTTGGATCACGTTGCAACTCACGCAACACATGATAGAGCATATCCCCAAGAACAAGCACGTCAGAGGGCCGCTGGTTGGGGTCGGGCTGCAAGCAGGCCGTTACGATATCGCGCAACCCTCCGACAAGAAGATTGTCATCGACGGCTTGTTCCAATCCGGGGGGATATTCCCAATCGCGCAACGCGAGGTCTTCAAAGGTTTTTGTCTCAAACGGCGGATAACCCGTGAGCATCATAAACATGATCACACCAAGCGAGTAGATATCCGCCCGATGATCGAGATTTGCAGCGACTTCTCGATCGTAGCTTTGTGTCGCATGAGAGTATCCCACCTGCTCAGGAGCGAGAAAATCGAGATGCCCAAAGGCCAAGTGATCGCCTGTTTGGAACAGTTTGCGGCGATTGTAGAGGTTGCGTGCGATCCCAAAGTCGATCAACTTGACGAAATCATCGCTTCCATCAAAGCGCACAATAAAGATGTTGTCTGCATTTAAGTCCCGATGCACCACCCCAAGACCGTGCGCAACGCCGATCCCTTCGTTGATTTGGGCCATCAGCTTTAATGCGCGGATCGGATCCATCGGTTGGCCCCACCCATCGATCTGAGACAACGGTTGGCCGTCAAGGAATTCCATCGGATAATACAGGCCAATTCGCGGATCTTCTGCAAAATGATCGTACACGCGCACAACGTGTTTGCTGCGACTTGATGCTTTTTCGAGCAGCGTAAATTCGCGCTCGATGCGTGCGCGTTCTTCTTCTCGGGCCTCGGTCGGATCGATCTTTCGCATCTCTTCGAGTGCTTGCGCCCAACGGCTGATCTTGATGACGCACAACGTTCCGTCGTCTCGTTTGATGGCGCGATAGATCAAACCCATCCCGCCAGCGCCCAACTCTCCGAGCAGTTCGTAGCGTTCGTGAAGGATCAACCCTGTGTACGGATCTTGCCCACAATCACAAGAGGATCGGAGATCGGGTAGATTTTTTTTGCATCGCACGCACTTCAAATTGTGGCTCCTTCGTGTGGGGGCCGAGGTCTCTTGTTTGTCCGTCTCTTGATACGCATCTGCGGTCTTTGACGCAAGGGGCCATCCCTCCTCCCGAAAGCAACCACCACATGCGTGGTGAGATCGCTGTCGATTTGCTTCGTCGCAGGCTTGGTGGCGTGGTATCCACAAAACACAGGATCGCTTCCTCGTCCCCTAGCTGTAGGATAGCAGTAATCTGTCGCGCTGCTCGGAACATCGGGCGCGGCAGATCGTGCTTAATCTCCCCATTCTGTAGGAAGATAGCGTCTGCGTTCTGCGCCTTGAGAAAAGCGTTGTTCTTGGTAGGCCGGGCAGTGTTGTTTGTAGTCGCAAAAACGGCAAGCCGGAGACAGCCGAGGGACGAATTCTGTGCAGACCTCGATCTCTTCGATGCGTTGGATCAACGAGCGTTCTAAGGCTGCGACCGCTTGCTGTGGAAGCGTTGGGTTGAGTTCGCGCTGGCTCGCAAGATAAAACCACAATACTTCGATGTGATGGGCGTCTGGGAAGGTGTGTTGAACTGCAAGTTGATACACGCCGGGTTGGATATCGCTTTGGAGCTTGCGATAAGAGGGGACATACTTGGCTGTTTTGTAATCATGGATGATATAAGTTCCATCGGTGTGGCGCGACAATCGGTCGAGTTGGCCGCGCATACGATACATCCCCTGTTCTCCTTGGAGGGTGATCTGAAATTTCCATTCGAGTCCAATCAGCGCTATCTCGGGCGTATGGAACGGATAAAAATAGGTGTAATAACGGCGCAGGCATTTTTCACCAAATCGACGATGCCACTCCCGACCATTCGGGCTTTGGGACATCTCGATCTGGTTGTTCCACAAGATCTCCCACTG
>CAUJFU010000416.1 GCA_963169055.1 Myxococcota bacterium | reverse complement strand
GCGTGCTGAAACGTATGATACTCAACCTCACAGATCTCCATCATCGGATACTTCGCTGTTTTGGAGAGGAGGTGCAGCGGTGTTATGCTCTTTGAGTCCGTGTTATTTCTTTGGATTCAAACGTTCAGTGCGGAAGGTGGGATAAGGAGCTTCTTCGAGGTATTCTGTTGCCCCCGAAATAAAATGGATGTTTTTCAATTGTGCATAAAATTGTGGAAAAATCATTCAGAGATCACCTTGGTGATGATAAGGTTCTTATTATTTTTTACGCTCGAATCCAGTTTCTGATATAAATTTTTTATTGTGATATCAAATCCCAACAACCTCCCGTCTAAAACAGCAACCCATTTGCCCTCGTAAGGCCGAGAAAATTCTCGAAGCCAATCTTTGGAACGAGAGATAGAATTGTTACTCTCATAACGAGTCGAATTCTCATGAGAAGAGACGCTGTGAATTGTCGATGCGTTTGGCTGAATGCTTGGTAAAAGGAGAGACGGATTTTCCAAACTGTCTATTTGTTTTATAATTTTATCTAGCTCAAGGTTATAGTTTTTCAAAAAAGTATGTGACAAATCGAGTACCGCCAAGATCGATTCTCGCTCGATGGTTACTTTTCCAGAAATAAACGCGACGAGAGACATCATTAAAAACTCAATAACGGAAGCTGTTTTTATAACGTTACTGAGATGGATCATGTTTCCGCAATTTTCAAGCTTTTCTTTAATAAAAGAAAAACGTTCAAAGTTCTGGATAGAGACATCAAAAAAATCAATTATTTTTCTGATGTCTTCTTTGCTTAAAGTCGCTCGTATTCTTGCATCATTTTCTAAGTCTTCGTAGAAAGATTCTTTTTTTTCAAATTTGTCAAATTTGATATTTTTTACGTCCAATTGAAAAAGCAGTAAATTAAAAGCAAAACGTATCGGATTCAGTTCTTCAGACCACATCTCTACGCCGCTTTTGATTTCATCGGGAAGTTTATGCAGTATTTTTTTTATTATTTCTTCTTGCATGTATTCAAAAGTGGCAGAAAGAGCTTTTTCTAAAGGAGTTTTATGCTTTTCCTTCTCCACGACGAGAGGTATCAGTATGGGAAAAGGGATATATTTATTACGCATCAAAATAACTCTCCTCAAGACAGAAGGCACAGCCAACAACAAAGTGCTATACGAAACAAGCTTATCTTTGTCAACACGTTGTTGATACAACGCTGATAAAATCAAAGAGAGATCGGCGCTGATAAAATCAAACAGAGATCGGCGCTGATAAAATCAAAGAAAGATCGGCGCTGATAAAATCAAAGAAAGATCGGCACGAACAAGAGACAGATTCAGGAAGTGCGAGCAGAAAAGTCCGAGAATAGCGCGGCTTGGCGTTGGCGTTTTCGATAGACGTCGCGCAGATCGAGAAGAAGAAGCCAACACAGCGGCAGAAACTCGACGAACATGATCGCCGCAGGGAGCGCCCATTCACCGTCGATCTGCTTGAAGGAGCGGACGAGATGAGAGAGCGGGATTAGCGCGAAGCATCCGAAAAGAAAGCGTGTCGGCCCGATCACCAACCAAGGCGCAAGCCAAAGCAGATACCACGGATAAAGCGTGGGTGTGAAGAGCATATACACGGCGAGCGGTAGAAACAGACGCCACCTCAGCGGGATGTGCAGAAAAGCCGCACCGATGGACGCCATCAACACCACGCTCGACAAGATCAAGCGGTTGGCTTCTTGGATCAGCCAGATATCCAGCAGCGTGTAAAAAGGGCCGTTAAAGTACCAATGGCGCGAATAGACACCCATCTGCTTGAGCAAGTTTCCCCATTCTTGGACGTAAGGAAGCATAATCAAAAGTCCCGTCACAAGGGCGCTTGCGAGCATCCGCCAGCCTTGACGCCAGCGCAGCCACACAAAAAGCACAGGCACCCAAAAGATCGGCAAAGGCTTGATCAAGATCGTCAGCGCCAACAACACTCCTGCCGCTACACCGCGTTTTAAGGCCGCAGCGTAAAAGATCCCCAACAAAAAAGGCATCGCCAACGCATCAAGATGCCCATCTAGGCTGATCTCCAAGATCGGCAATGGACACCAAAGATAGAGCAACAAGCCCCCCGCTGCTTTGCCCCGAAGCTGTAATCCGTACAACATCAACAAGCAAGCCACCCCCTCAGACAACCCAAGCAAGACCTTCCATCCAACAAAGCCTTGAGGTTGGACAAGATAAGCCCCCGTAAAAGCTGCTTGAGCGACAGGCGGATAGACGGTCGGCATCTTGGGATGGTTGATAAAGGGGTGGATTAGCGTGTCGCGCAAGTGCATCAAATAAGGAGAGTTCGGAGGCTCCTCGTAGGGATTGAGTCCGTGAGCTTGGACTTTTCCATCCCACAAGTACCGATACGCATCATCGGACATCGACGGATCATGCGGCCAAAGCAAGAGGCGAGACAGGATCGCAAGGCCCACCAACGTCCACCACATCCGACCTTTGGGGAGCTGACGCGCCCACGCCACAAACGGCAAGTACAGCGCAAACAACAACAAAGACCAACGAACGTAGTTTTCTGCGTTGGGCGGATCGAGCAGCGGAAGAAAGAAAAAGGCTCCATACATCGCGGTGCTTGCGATGGCCAACCACAACAGAACAGCATATTTCCAGTTTGAAGATCCCGTATCTTCCGATGATCTTGAGTGATGTAATATCGAAGAACTCGACAGTGCGGATGATTGGGATGATTGGGGATGTGTGGTTTGTTCGGAGGGAGCGGGTGGTTCAGAAGGAAGAGGATGGCTCATAGGCAGTTCTGGCGTCCGGGAGATCCGTTTTCTTTGTCTTGCCAAGAGCCGTTGTCGCAGCGTTCGCGGGACTTTCCTGTGCTAGGCCAGTTTCCGCCGGAGGCGAGGTTGGGATCGGCGCGGGTAAGTTCTCTGGCTCCGTCAAGCAGGACAACGGTGTCGCCCGAAGAGAGGTTGCTTGAAAAGAGCGTTGTTCCGCCTTCTTTGACGGTGAAGACGGAAGCCGTCGCGGGGATTTGATAGGGATTTCCGACCATATCGTAATCGGGTTCGACGATGACTGCGAAGCCTCTGGGTTTGATCAGAGGACAGGAGCCTGCTTTGATCGGGGCGAGTTCGCGGCCACCGCTGCCAGCTTTTCCGATGGAAAGGCCGCATAGGTCAAGATCTTCGGAGTTCGAGGCATTTTGGATCTCGACGTATTCGCCGTTTGGAACGGAAGGACTGGCCATGACTTCGATGATCTGGGGATCGCCTGATCGGGGCGGAGCGACGGTGGTGCGGTAGGTGAACACTTTGGTTTCACCTGTACGATAAGAGGCGATATCACCGCGCCAGATATCGTTTTGGTCAGGGCAAGTGTTGAGCGGACGAGAGCCTGTGTAGCGGGGATCACCTTGGGCGATCGGGCGGAGTTCGTCGCGCAAGCCGCGCACCATCACCAGATCATAAAGCTCTTCGCCAGCGAGCGGGTTGTTGGGCGTCACCGTTACGACGGTGCGCTTTTTTCCGCCTTCTTCGATGGTTTCGGCTTTGACGGTGAGGTCTGTAAGAAAAGGGATGCGCGAGTCTGCAACGGGTGGGGCTTCCATATCACGGATGAAGTTGTAGTCCGCTTGTCCACGCACAAGGAAAAAGAATTCTTTTGTAAGAGTCGTGGGTTGCATGACTTTGGAGAAGGTGATGCGAAAGTTTTGCTTGATATCGACGACGGGCTTGGTCGCGGGGTCAGGATCGACCGCGAGGACGCAAGGCGGATTTTCGAGTCCCACCGTCTCAGGCGGAGCGCAGGAGATCGAGAGCAACAGCCCCAACAGACCGAGGGTTGCGCTGCTCAAAAGTCTCCGTATGCTCGTCCTTGTGTGGATCATCTGTGCCTCCTGTGGCTCATTTATACGGATCTTGGCCAGCTTCGCGCAACATCTTGGAGAAGGCTCCGCCCGTGAGTGCGTCCAGATCGGCGCTCAATTCTTGGAGGCGTAGGCGTTGACGCAAATAAGCGAGCAGATTGGAGGGGCGATTGACAAGCAGGTCGATTTGAAGGCGTCGGCGTTCAAAGTAGAGTTTGGTGATCTCTTTGAGGACGTCGGTGCGGAGTTCGACCAATCGGCGAAGCTCGCGGTAGACGGTGATCTCGTTGCGGTTAAAGATCAGGTCATCCAGACGCCATGTTGCGCGAAATTCGAGGCGGTGGTCAAGGTCGGTGGATTGGGTGGTGAGGATGGGAGAGTTGAGTGTGGGGAAGGAGGTGGCGCGGTCGTCGTCTGTGTTGTAGTTGTAGCGGACACGGAATTCGGGCAACCATCCAGAGTGACGGGCGCGGCTGACGAGTCCACCGATGCGATCTTGATTGACGAGGGCGTACTGAAGGCCCGCTTTATGGAGTTGGCGGACGGTGGGTTCTTTGCTGAATTTGCGTAAAAGAGCGGTGGCTTTGCGCTCCATTTCTGGATCGACTTGGGCGCGGAGATGCAAAGAAGGGAGTCCACAAAGCAGGGCCAACAGGGCGGATAGGCCGAGCCAAGCCAAGCGTCGTTTGTGTTGCATGAAAACACCTCTGGGTTGCGTGTCGGTGTGAAGGGTGTGTCTCTCGATCCTATCGAGAGCCCTCGATGTTTCTATCTGTTGGGTCATTTGCTTTTTTGGCGGGACATGCGTTGCGCACGAATAACGCCGGGTTCAAACATGCCGCCTGTGAGGCCGTCGATGTGCGAAGTGATCTCGCTGAGCTTAAAGCGAAGCCGAAGGTAGCGAGAGAATTGTTTGTCACGAAAGCGGAGCAGTTGGTATTGCAAGCGACGACGTGCGTAAAATAAGCGGATCACACGGGTCATTAGGCGATCGCGGATGCGGCGAAGCCGCCGAAGTTCGGTGATGAGGGCTGTTTCGCGCTGATCATGGATGAGATGGCCGAGGTTCCATGTGACGGTTCCCTCAAAGAAAAACGCCCGCCCTTCGTTGCTTTGGATCGGGATGGGATTGCGAAAGGGGGCAAAGTCTTGGTCGTAGTCGTGCGTAATCAAAAGGCGGAAGCGGAACTCGGGCAGCAGAGCGCGTGCGCGGAAACGGTCGTGGTGTGCGGTGAGTGGCGTGCGTAGATGCATAAAGCGAAGGGCGGAAAGTACGACGCTCCAGATGGAGGGTTCACGTTTGAGATAGCGTTCAAACCGAGCGAGTTGGGCGCGTGTGACGTGTCCAAGGATCGATTTGGACCAGCGCATCACGCCGTATTCGGTAGCGGCCCAGATATCGTTGGGATCGGTGGGCGAGACGGAGAGAAAGCGGATCACGTTGCTGAGCATCCCATCGCGCAATGATCGGAAGCTTTTTCCGCCATTGCGGGACAAGAAGACACCGCGATCGTTGATCAGATACACGCTGAGAGGTGAAGCCAACGAAGATGTGATGTAGGTGATCTGGCGATCTCCGATGCCTTGGGCTTCGAGCGTGCGGAAACGCATATCTTGGCCCTTGCGTACGGAAGTGTACAATCCTCCCCCTGTTCCGACAATCACGCGCACAGGGCGGGTGGGCAGGATCGCAAGAGAAGTGATTCGGCGCGGACCTGCGGGCAGAGTCAGCGGTTCGGTGAAGGTTTTTCCATCATCGCGGGAGACAAACAGAGCGCGGTTGGTGGCGACGTAAAGGATGGTGGGGTTGCGTGGATGAAAGCGGATCTCTCGGATATTCATCCGACGGAGTTTTCCGTAGATCAGGCGAAACGTATTGCCTCCATCGATCGAGTACCACAGGCCATTTTGGGTGCCAAGCCAGATCTTGTTGTGGTTGCGTGGATCGAATTCAGCGGAGAGGATATCGCCTTCGCCCGGGCGTCTTCCACGAAAGATGCTGCGAAATGTTTTGCCAAAGTCATCCGACAAAAACGCGCCACCATCGGTCGCTGCAAGGATGCGTTGCGGTTTGTGCGTGGAGATCACAACGCGCCGAATAAAGCGGCGCAAACGGCCTTGGACTTGACGGCGGCGGCTGCGTTGGGTTTGGGCGACTTGGTCTTCGGCTTCTTCTTCGGCTTCGCGTTCTAGTTCGCTTTCGCGTTCGCGGGCGTAGGTTTCGCCGTATTGAGAGGCGAGGTCTTCGATCTTTTCTTCGAGCAGGCGCTCTTTGATCTGGCTGACACGTTGTTGTTGTGTCACTTGTTGTGCCGAAGCGGTGCGGTTGGTTCCTTGGAAACGAACCAGAGCCTTCCACCGCAACCCCCCATCATCCGAGCGATACAGCAATCCATCGGCCCCTGCATAGATTCGAGACGGTTTGGTCGGATCGACGGCCACGGTGCTGACAAGCAGCGAATACAAACCATCCGACAGATCATCCCAAGCATATTCGATGGTGGTTTTTTTGGCGTTTTTAGAAGAGTCCGCGTCCTCGTCTTGTGGGGACTTGTCGGCTTGGGCTTGGGCAGGCCAAAGCCAAACGAACACCCACAAAAAAAGCATCCACCGCCCTTTGCGACAATCTATTTTCCATCCATTCTTTGCGCCCACACTCACACCTGACTCCACACAACCGCTGCTCTCTTTGCTTTTGGGCAACTGCTGCTCTCTGCGCTTTTTGGCGTTGCATCCCATATTCGGGGCCGAAATCCTCGACAGCATGACCGCCCCGCTTCTTTGTGTCAACGCCTTGCGTAGCTTCGATGTGCGCGTTTTTCCCGAACGATGGGCCATTTGGAGATCGTACGACCTACGCTTGATCGCTGTTGGCTCGCACGCAAAGGATGCTCTTGAGGTGGAAAGGCTTTTGTGTATGATGCCGCGCCTTCCCAAAAGGAAGGGCGATCCAAGCGAATCGTTTGATTGGTTTAAGTCATCTTGAACAGAGTCGGCGCGCTGCAACGTGGCGTGGTAAAGAGGGAGCGAAAGAGGTTGACGAGGATGATCACAGAAGCGCAAAACAAGTCCACCGAAACACAAAGCCAAGAAGGGCTTTTGCAGCGAGGTCTTTCGCTTTCTAAGGAGCCTTTCCTCGCAGAAGTGGAAGCACGTTTACGCAAGGCGTTGGAGGGAGGATTCTCAGCCCCAATGCAAGAAGCCAGCGTGTTGCTCGAGGCCGCACGCCATCTTTGTTTGGAAGGGGGAGGCAAGCGTGTGCGCCCCCGTCTTGTGGGGATGTTTGGCGAAGCACTCGGCGCGTCCGAAGAGGCTTTGGCGGATATCGCTGTGGCGGGTGAGCTAATCCACGCTGCAAGCCTGTTGCATGACGATGTGGTGGATGAAGGCACGATGCGCCGAGGACGACCGACAGCGCGTAGTTTGTGGGACAACAAAGTCTCCGTATTATCGGGAGATATGGTGTTGTCGTTGGCTTTTCTACAAATCAAGCGCTACCCACCGATGATCACCGAGCGTGCAGTTGAATTGGTCGCAAGCATGAGCCGCGCAGCGATGATGGAGATCGTTGCGTGCGGTCGCCCCGAGATGAGCGTCGAGGCATGGTGGGGGATCGCGATGGGCAAGACGGGAGCGCTATTTGGCTGGTGTGGCGAAGCGGTCGCCCTCTTGATGAATCAAACGGATGCCGTCGCAAACCTGCGGGATTGTGGCCTCCATCTGGGTGTTGCGTTTCAAATGGCCGACGATCTCAAGGATCTACGCGGCGATGATCCCAAAGATCGCTTTGCCGATATCCGCAACCGCAATCCTTCTTTTTGCTTGTTGACCGCTTCCGAACGCTCGCCTGCTTTTCGTCAGGCGCTCTCCTTGGCGTGGTCCAAAGAACGCCTTGATGAGCCCCAGATCCAACAGCTTGGCGAATCTGTCTTGGCTTTGGGGATCGCAGAACACACCTACCAAGCGCTTTGCCGAGAAGTGGATCTCGCGATGGCTGCGCTTGGTCCTTATCTCCATGCACCCGGAGGGCGGGATATCGCGGCGTGGGGAGAATGGTTATGCAAGGGATTACGGCAAGCGTGACGGATGCCCGTATCAACACGGCATACGACCGACGCATCACAGCAGCGCACCGCCAACCCTCGGTCGTTTCAAAACACAAATCGACACAAGACGCTCGGCTCTGCACACAAGGACACAAGATCATGACGGAACATACGACCGATTCACAAGACGACCAGTTCTCTCCGGTCGAAGCGCAATCTTCTGTAAGACCGCTTGCGCCTTGGGAACACAAAGCCATCGATGCCGTGGGAGATGTGATCGATTTTTGGGGATTCAAGCGCAACCACGGGCGAGTTTGGGCTTTGCTTTATTTGCGCGGTGAGGCTCTTTCGGCGGTCGAGATCCAAGAAATCCTCGAACTCTCGAAGGGAGCGGTCTCCATGATCACGCGAGAGTTGGAGCAATGGAATGTGATCCGCCGAGTTCGGTTGCCCAAAACGTCCTCTTGGCATTTTGCCGCAGAGACCGACTTGATGCACATGATCAGCCGTGTGATCCGTGAGCGTGAGTCGGGTGTGATCCATCGCGTTAAACAAGACCTCCAACAGGCCGAAGTATCCGCACGCAGCGATCAACACACGCCCCCCGAAGTGATGGATCGCGTTGAGCGCATGAGCACGCTTGCTTCGTTGATCGAACACGCTGTGCATATCTTCCTCAACACGGCCCATCTCGATCTGGTCAACCTGTTGAGTGTTCTTCCTTATGCTTTCCCTCGAATGGAAGACCCCGAAGATCCGAACAATACAGACTCCCCACCTGATCGCCTCCTCCCCGAACAAACCACCACTTGACCCCTCCTTGCGCCAACTCTTCGATCCATCTCATCGGTCTGTTCGCAGAGAACCTGTTTATTCTTGCTCGGGGGGGGTGAGGCTCAAACCAAGGAGGGTTTCGAGCCGATGGCGCAACACCATGTAGATGCCTTTGGCTCCTTCAAAAAAGAGCACAAATTGCCGTCCTCGCGCTTCGGTATCGTCCACAAAAGAGAAGTAATGACATTTGACGGAGAGGTATTCGCTTTGTCCTGCGGCTCGGGTGCGTTCTTCGGTGGGCAGATCCCCTCGATAACTTAGGCAAAGTTCCACATCGCTGTCTTCGCCTGTCGCCATCAGTCTTTGATAATCTGCGCGTTTGAGTGCGATCTGGTCTTTGCCGTAGTGGACGCCTGCGATCTTGGTCAAGTTGATGGCGAGATGGCCCTGCATACCAAAGAGCTCCCCTGCATTGGCGGGCGGAAACAGCCGTGCTGCGTGTAGGTTGTTGTAGACGACGAAGATGTGCGGATTGGGCGGGATATGGATGTACATGATCGAAACGGCTCCTTTGTGTTTCTGCGATCGTGAGGGATGGCAACCGTTGCGAATTGTGTTTGTTTCCGCCCAAAAGTCAACCTGTTCGGCGCTCCCATCGCAATCTATCCAACGCCGAAAGTCCTCGTGGCAAGGGCGTTAACGAACAGGAACGGACAGCGTATGAGAAAAAGGGCCCTCTTGTACGATGAGGTCCGATACGCCAAGGCTTTTGGGGGCCAGCAAGCCCTCTTGGGTGGTGTCTACGGTGAGGATGGAGGGGGCTGTGGTTTGTAGAAGAAAAGAGGGGGAGTGTTGGGAAAAGGTGCGCGTGAGGTGGAAATCGTTTTCGTAGTGGAGATCGACGGAGGCGTAGGCTTTTCCGTTGGAGGGGACAAAAGGCAGACTGGTACGTAGTTGGATGCGGGTGGGATGGGGCGTTTGTTTTCGCAAGAGAAAGTACAGGATCTTTTTGATACGCAAAGACCAAGCGGTCTCGCTGTGATCGGCTCCAACAGCTTCAAAGTAGGCCAGATCTTCGTTGTCTTTGTGGCCGAGTGCTGCGAGCTTTTCGGCAAATCGGCGGTTATTGGCGAGATACCATGCCCGCCCGTCGGGGTATTTCTCGCCTTCTTCGTAGCCTGCATCGATCCAATAACGCACGGGCTTTTTGGGGCCTTGGTAGGCGAGTAGATCGGCGAGAAACTGCGCACCGTTTTCTCGAAACGAGTTGGACACACAACCCGCAGCACCGAAGGTCTGGGGATAATTCCAAGAAAGATAGATCGAGATGATGCCGCCAAAGGACGAACCCATCACCGTCGTATAGGCCGATTGATGGAGGGTTCGGTAATGGTGATCGATGTAGGGTTTGAGGTGTTCGACGATCCACTTGCTGTACTGGGCTTTTTTGTCGGCAGCTAACGTTCCAACATACTCGATCGACCTTGTGGAGCCTGTATTGTAGATCCCCACAACGATCGCAGGATCGATCAGATCTTCGGTGAGTAGGGCGTCAAGCGCCTCGTCCACTTTCCACTCCATCCCAAAAGAAGAATCCTGCTTTTGGAAGAGATTTTGCCCGTCGTGAAAATAGATCACGCGGTAGCGCCGTTGTGAAGCGGTGCTGTAATCGGGTGGGAGATAAAGCACGACGTGGCGGTTGGCGAGGCCAAAGGGGTTGTTGAAGTCTTTCAGCCATACGAATCGCCCCTTCACTTCGGTGCTTTGGGGCTTATCGTTTGGATCCCAAGGCCGTTTGGTTTGGGGCGGGCGTTTGGTGAAGGTGTGGCTCTGGTGGAAGGTGTTTTGGGCGTGTTGAAGAAAGAGGCGAAGTGTGATCGATTGCCCGATGGCAAGGCCGTTTCCGATGCGGATGGATTGGCCTTTGGTGAAGGAGATGCCTTGCGTGGAAGGGTCCGAACCATCGAGGGTATAGCGTGCGGTGGTCGGGGTGGGGCCAAGCATATCAAAGGACACCTCCAACGTGTCTTCATAAAAATCCCCGTCAGTCGGCGATATCTGAAGGATCGGCAGCTTGTCAGGATCGCGATCGTACCAACGACCGATGCTTTTTCCCACGTCGTCTTTTCCGTACAACACAAACCAACCTTCGCGGGAACGGGACAGATCGATGGTTTGTTCTTTTGTGGTGGGATCATTGAACACAAAGGATGCGCTGGTGGCTTGGGCAAAGGCGTAATGCACCCATCCATCGCCGCTATCCGTCATCAAGATCCCGGGCCATGTCGAGGCTTGGCGTTGTGGATCGGTGGCCCAAAAATGGATCGACGGCGCCCCCCATGACACGGGCTTTTTGAAGTGCAACACCAGAGGTCGGCGTGGTGGAGACTCGGTAGGTGTTTCTGGAATGGATTCGCTCGGTGATTCGGGCGATATCTCTGGAGGATGCTCCACAAGGATGTCTGGGCTAAAGTGTTCTGGATCGCCCTCTTTGGGAGGATGGGTTGGTTCGGGGAGGTTCGTCTCTGGGTGTGTTTCTTGAGGCGATGCGTCCATCTTCGATTCGTGTGGAGGTGCTTCGCTAAGAGACTCCTCGGAGGCATCGGAGGGTTGAAAGGATTCTGTAAGGGCGATCTCTGCGGTGGATTCGGCAAGTTCGGTGGGGGGAGAGAGCGTATCGCAGCCACTGGCACTCCATCCCAATACCAGCAGAAAAAGGCTGTAGAGCAGCAAGCCCTTGGTTCGGGAAAAAGCGGCGGAAAAAAGCAACGGGGGTGTGTTTTGGGTTTGCCGCATCGTGCGTTCCATTCGTTTCATCTCATCGGAGACGCCTTGCTTTTTGGCAGGAGCCTCTTTCTTTTGAAGGCTTATCGTCTATTTTGGGACAGGGTTGCTTGGGTAGCGTTTTCTTTGGATGTTTGTGAGGGCGTTTTCGTGATGGAGAAGCAAAAAAACAAGATGCGATGGTGGTATCGTGGCTTTTTCTGTAGCTTTTTCGCAGGTTTGTGGCTTGCGTTTTTGGCCTGTGGGGATGTCCCTGTGTTGCAGCCCACGAAATTCTTTTGCAACAACACCACAGCCTGCGATACGGACTATGTGTGCCAAGGCAATGTCTGCGTCTTGGCCAGTCGGATCGAAGGAAACAGTCACACAGAAGGGGTCACAGAGGGGACTTCCGAACCTAGTGCAGAGATCCCCACCGAAGCGGGCGAACCAAGTGGGGCCGAAGAAACGGTTTCACCCGATTCAACCGAACCCAACCCGCAAGAAGCCTCTATCGAAGAGTCCGAACCCATCGAGCCAATCACTGATTCGACCATCGAGCCTACAGTTGAGCCTACAGCGGAACCAACCGCCGAACCCACCAACGAACCAACCGCTGAGCCGCCCCCTGATTCTGTGGCAGAACCCACAGCGGAACTTGTCGGCGAGCCTGTATCCGACGGGAGTTCTCCAGAACCCTCCCAAGAAGTCGGACCTGACACTTGTGTTGGACCAAGCGGCCAAAAGTGCTGTCAGAAAGCAGACGATTGCACAAGTCTTGGGCCGGGCGCGTACTGCGCACTGAACGGTTCTTGCTACGCCAAAGATAAATGCACGAACTCCGATCCAAAAACGTGTCCCACGTTAGGAGATGTTTGCAAAAAAGACGGGAAGTGCGGTGATTGCGCAAACGACGGCGAGTGCGGATCAGGCGGAAAGTGCAGTCTTCAGAAACGCTGCTTTTATGATCCGTGTACGAGTTCCGCTGATTGTCCGACAGGAATGGACTGTCAACAGAGCGGAACAACGAGCCGTTGTGTGGCGCCCTTGAAAAGGGATGCGTTGAATAACGTGGTGGGATGGGGAGATGGTGCCGTTGCAAAAGATTGTATGGAGTACCGCTATCCGCCCGCAGGATACGAGGCTGCAACGAAGGACGGTGTGTACCAGATCCTCGACAAAGCGGATCAGCATTGGGTGTCCTGCAATATGACCTACGCAGGCGGCGGATGGACGTTGACCATGAAGATCAAGAAAACAGGTTCGACGTTTGAATACGATTCGCCGAAATGGGAGGACGATAAGTTGGTGTCTGCAACTCCGCAATCAGACGATGCTCTGTTGGATGGCAGCGACGCGAAACTGCGCAGCTATACCAAAGTCGGAGTCAAGCAGATCATGCTCCAGATGCAGACAGAGCCCGACGTGGCGACACCCGTCGCACCCACCGAGCGGAGAAGGGCCATACTGACGCTGGATCAAAGCAAGCCTTCCTTGATGGAGGTCATGAAAGCGCCAACGCCAGCGCTATCGGTGGGTGGAGGATTGGAGCGCCAAAACTGGCGTGCGTTGATCAACGGTTCGGAGGTGTATTCGTACCCTTGTGCGGAGGGTCTTAAAAAAACCCAGGGAGCGAATCTCAAGATCCGCATGGGCTTGATTTCTTCGGACGCGGCGGCTTGTACTACAAACTTCTCGGTTCTTGGTGTGGGAGTAAAATACGATTCCGCAGCAAACGGCAGTTTTGGGGCTGGTTTTTGGCGGGGAGGTACCCGATCGATCGTTGAAAATGTGTATGCGTATCTGTGGGTACGGGCGTTTCCTACCCCCTCACAACAACTCGTCACAGTAAACAACGCCTTGGCCTATGGCTCCAACCAGTTCGCCAAAAGCTGTCTCGACTATCGGATGCCACCCGCTGTCAGTGAAATCAGCGGTGAATACTGGTTGGCGGGTTCATCCGGTTCGTATCGAACTTATTGCGACATGACCAAACATGGCGGAGGATGGACGCTTGCGCTCAAAATCAACGGAAAAGAATCTACCTTTGCGTTTGATAACGCGACGGCTTGGGCCAACGGTGTTCCTTCAAGCAACGTAAACCAAAGCCACGCGCCTTTAAGCCAAGGCAGTTTTTCTCTCGCAAGCTACACCAGCCTCGCTCCACAGCAGATCATGCTGGAACAAACCGTGTTGGACATATCGTCTGGTACGAAAGATTCGACGTTGACGAGCCTTGTGGTGCATCTCGACAATCCGAACAGCGAACCCTTGTCAAAAGTGTTCGTTTCGCCCAACCCCGCAGCGTTGCGCTTTGCGTATCCGCTCGGTGCGATGGCGTGGATGGAGTGGTTTCCCAACCCGATGGCAAAACTCCATAAAAACTGCGTTCTCGAAGGGTTTTCAAAAGAGCAATCCTGGACAACAGATATCTTCAAAAACGCAAAAGTGCGGATCGGGGCGGTCGGCCAAGAAGAGGATTGCGGAGTCCAGACAAAGCAGACGCTCTCGTGGATCGGCCTTGGTGGGACGGGAACGGCGTGCAACCTCAATAGTAGCTGGATCGCAGGGGCTTCTTCGGGGGATTGCGGGGTGTTTGCGAGTAAAAAGCTGGATATCGTCTCCCAGATGAACTTGTATTTGCGCTGAGCGGCACGATGGGGGGGGAAACGGCAAGTACCCCTGTCAGATTACCCCCACTGGACGGGCTTTACAGAGGACGTGTACGAGTGTTAGGCATCTGTGGCTGCCCAACGACAGGGCGTTGGCCTTTTGAACCGAAAACGGTTGCTTTAGGGATGAGGAGAAGCGTAATCGAATCGAAAACGATAGATTTGGGGATGAGGAGAAGCGTAAACGAATCGAAAACGATAGATTTGGGGATGAGGAGAAGCGTAAATGAATCGAAAACGATAGATTTGGGGATGAGGAGAAGCGTAATCGAATCGAAAACGATAGATTTAGGGATGAGGAGAAGCGTAATCGAATCGAAAACGATA
>CAUJFU010000415.1 GCA_963169055.1 Myxococcota bacterium | reverse complement strand
TTGACTTCCGCTCACCCAAGCAGATGTTTACAGTGCCACGAGAGGGCCCCGAACTGAGGCGGCATCCGAGGGTCTCTACATACTCTCTATCGTTCACAACAACTTGGCTTGCGCCACTTCCTCTGTTGTCGTCTGGTCAACCGGGCTTGCTTTCACAAGCCCGCCCCTTTAGGGGTGGGTCGTTGACTGGATCTCCTTAACGTAAACGAATGGATGGGACAGCGCCCCAAAGATACGCAACCTCCCCAAAGATGCAAGAGGGCCAAAGCCACCACGCAGGCTCACCGCACCCCAAAAAAGGCCAAGATCTCCGACGCATCACCACACAGCTTTTCGACAACTAGTTCTGGTGAGATAATGCGCGTCCTTTCAGCGATATCCAATACCGCGACAGGTACATTTTTAAACTGGATCCCTGCTCCTCCTCCCCCTTGTTTGAGCGAGGCCCCCTGTTTGAGATCGAGCGCATAGACCTTGCGTTGTTCGGGGTCAGGATCGGACATATCGACGATCACAAAGTCCCCACAAAAACGTTGTTGATGCGTACGAAACAGCCAGAGATTACTTTTGCGCTCCAACAAGATCCGCGCAAATCGTTTTTCATCGTTGCAAAAATCAAAAAACACCGCGTGGCTTAGCACAGCCGTCCGTGTGCTTTGGCAACTTTTCGCCAAAAGATACGCGACAGGAGAGGAATATTTCAACCAATGCGGGGGGATACGAAGAATAGAAGGGACGCTTGAAGAGTGTGATGGGTAAGACACAGGACCTCCAAAAAAGTCAAGGCGTGTTCGAGGCTCGCTTGCGCGAGCGCGAGACTGCGAAAATGAACTTTTTCAGAGGCGGACTTGCATCGGCGGGATCGCTCTTTCTGGCACAAGAGGCCATTGTTTCGGGGACCATCAAACCAAACGCCACTCCAAAGAAAGCAGCACGAAACTCCCACAACGAAAGACAAGGCGAAGAGTTCACAAACTCAAAGAGATCGCTTCAACAACATTTCCCCCCTCCAAAAGCCATCCCAACCACCACAAAACAGAGCGATACCACACTTGACTTTTCGGCCTTGAGCGGGCTAGGCTCCGCGTTTGCGGTCGTGGAGAGAACGGATCGCGTTTGCGCTTGTTTTGGAAAAGGAAAAATACGCATGTTTCGATTGCAACGTATGGCATGGTGTGGTTTTTTTGGGTTGTGGATGGGAGCGATGCTTTGGGCTTGTACGCAAGATGTTCCCTGCAAAGCGGACTCTGAGTGCGCACAAAATCAATACTGCGACACCAGCCGCTCAAAATGCCGCCCCAACTGCAGCGCCGATCCCGATTGTCTCGCTGGTGAAACCTGTAACCAAGAGCGCAAACGCTGCCAAGGCAGCGCGACCGAAAACGTCACATCCGACGGCGGAAACCCCGATGGTATCGGCCCTGACGGTGGGAAACCCGACGGCATCGGCCCTGATGGTGAAACCCCTGAAGGAACCGAAACCCCCACCGAAAATAACCCCACCGAAAACAACCCCGAACAAACCACTGGCGATTCTTCGATCCCGGGAAAATCGCCCAATTGCCCAGTCGAAACACGCGAATGTTATTCGGGCGCGGCAGGAACCCAAGGCAAGGGTGCTTGCAAAGCAGGAAAACAACGTTGCGTTGATGGGAATTGGGGTCCGTGTGTGGGCGAAGTCGTCCCCAAAACCGAACAATGCAACGGGATCGACGACGACTGCGATGGCCAAGTGGACGGAAACTGCACAACATGGGCCACATCCTTGGGTGGAAAAGGTGGCGATGAAGGCGCAAATATCGCGGTCAGCCCGTCTGGACAGCACATCTACGTCACAGGCTCCTTTGCAGAAAACGCAGCCCTCGGAGCCAAAAGCCTCGTATCCAAGGGAGATTCCGATGCTTATCTTGCGCGTCTGGATGCAAAAGGCCAAGTGATGTGGGCCACCGCGCTAGGCGGAAGCGGAGAAGATCGCGGAAAGGCTGTTGCCACCGACGAAACGGGAAATCTCTATGCAACGGGACTTTTTGAGGGCAGCATCAACGTTGGCGCAGTCACGCTCAACTCCAAGGGCGGCAAAAACATCTACGTCGTGAAAATGGATGACACAGGCCGAGTACTTTGGACGGCCACAGCGGGCAGCGCAACGGGTAGCGTCGAACCGCACGCCATCTTTGGCGACAAGGCAGGAAACGTCTACATCGCTGGTTCTTTCGGAGAGACCGCCAGTTTCGGCAGTGTGACGCTCACCGCCAAAGGATATCTGGACGTATTTGTCGCAAAGCTCGACCCTTCGGGTCAGTTTGTGTGGGCGACTTCTGCGGGAGGAACGGATAGCGAAGAAGCTTTGGGCGTCGCCGCAGACGAAACGGGCAACGTGTACATCACAGGTTACTTCCAAGGCAACGCATCCTTCGGATCGTCTGCGCTGTCTTCGGTCGGTACAACCAACGCATTTGTGTCCAAACTCAACAATGCAGGGCAGTTTCAATGGACCACCACCAGCTCGCAAAGTTGGTACGCTGCGGGTCGCGGTATCCAGCTCGACAAAAACGGAAACGTCTACGCCACAGGCTATTTTGAACAGCAAGCCGCCTTCGGACTCAACGCCATCCGCTCCGATTATGGGACAGATACCTTCGTCGCCAAGATCAGCCCCACAGGCACCTTCGTGTGGTCCAACTCAACCAGCGGCTACGCAAACAACCCGGGAAAAGGCATCGGTATCGACAGCACAGGGAACTTGTATATCACAGGTTCCTTTGGTGGGCCGTTGGCCTTGGGCAGCACCAACCTCAATTCCCAAACACAAGATATCTACATCGCCAAGATCGGCACCGATGGAAAGTTCCTCTCCGGCAAAGCCTTGTCTGGACGCGAAGTCAAGTCCAGCGACCACATCGCCACAGACACCAACGGCTCGGTTTACATCATCGGCACCTATCGCGGCAGCATGAGCGCAAACAGCACCACCCTCACCTCCAAAGGCTACACCGACACCTTCGTCGCAAAGATCACCTTCTAAATTTCCTAGAGCTTACGGGTTAGCATGGTTTTTGTGGGGTTTTACCCCACGCCCCGCAAGGGACTATCGCCCCTTGACCCCGTATCGGCGAAGAGATCGTCGTTTTCCAAACAAACGACTCTCTCGCTTGAATTGCCGCGAACTCGGGGGGTTTTGCCAACCATGCAACTTCTCTCTGATCGTGCGCAATCCTGCTCTCTCGCATCACTCCCACCACCCGCCTGTTTCACGTCGCCCCACCACCCGCCTGTTTCACATCGCCCCACCACCCGCCTGTTTCACGTCGCCCTCTTGACTTCGAGTGGACGGACTTTCCTTATTTTTTGTGATATTCGACCATCAGCGTGAACTCGCTCGAATCCACAGCACTTTGAACACCGACAAAGAACGATCCCGGCCCTGCGACCGAGCAAGTTTCAAAGGAGCCTTCTTCGTAGGGGCTGCAAGCGAAATTGCCTGAGGTGATCTGTTCTTTAGGCTGATCTTTCCAAACATACAAATCAACATCGCCCGAACCTTCGATCTTGGCTTTCAGGTCTCCCCCAGAGACGGCGTAGGGGCCAAAGATCTTCCATTCGTTTTGGCGCAGCGTACCACGTTGGACATCCGAAACCATTGCGCCCTTGCCATCGGGGTTTGTGGTGGTTTTGGCGGGGATCTGCATGGTGGTGCAATGAACCGATCCGCCCCAAGGAATGATATCTTGCCCACCCGCAACGCCAACGACGTTGTATCCCGACATTTGATCGCGATAAACCTTCAATGCAGCGTCGTCTGTGGACAAACCATACAGCGGAACAAGAACGGTTTTGTTGACGATGGTGGAGTTGGTGTAAGCGTAGTAAACGCGCCCATCATCGGTGTCTTTGAAAAACATTGGGATGCGCACGACTTTGAAGGGTTTGCCTTCGGCGTTGGTGTTGCTGGCGTAGTACTTTGCGGCATCTTCCAACGAAGCGATCTCTTGGCTCGAAGCGCCCCATCCTGCGTTAGATTGGGCGACGATGATCACTTCTTCGTTGAGGATCTTGGAGAACATATCGAGGTGAGTCGTGCCTTCTTGATACAGCGGCTTGGGTGTGTAGGTCTTTTTGCAGCCGAGATAACGCGCATACAAAGTGGACAACTGCTCTGGCGAAAGGTTGTTAAACTCAAAGATGCCTGTGCTGGTCCAACAAGTGCCTTTTCCGTCGCTCATAAAGTTGCCGCCTTCGGTGTAAAGGTGGGCTTTGTAAACGTTATCGCCCCACAATGGGCCTAATTTGGCGGAGATGGCATCGTCGAAGGTGCGGGTGGGGTAGTACTTGGTATCCACGATCGCACGCTTTCCGTCGACATAAACATGCCAAGGGCCGTAGTCACGGGACCAAAAGGCGTCGATACTGTTTTGGATCCATTGGACTTGGCTGGTGGCGATGCCTTTGGGGGTGAGGGTGTACTGGATGATCTCTTCTTTGTCTGTGTCGTTGGCGTACACCAGATAAGGGATCGCGCCCGCTTGGATGATGCCTTTGATCATGTTGCCAAAGAATTCGTCCATCGTTTCATCGTTGGCTGCACGGACCAATACACCTTCCATCGGCTCGAATTCTGCGGGAACGCGCACATTTCCTGTTGGAGCCGACGAATACATCGACGACAACAACACGGGCTCGCTTTGGATGATCTCTTTGGCTTTGCGGCGTTCCGCAGCCGTCATGGCCTTGGGCAACAGTCGCTTTCCTCGCAACGAATCTGTCGCAGCCGTCGGCGTTGTGACGCGAAGGGTATCCCCTTCTCCAAGAGGCAGTGAACCGCTGTCAAGGCGACAGCCAACCGCAAACAAAGGCAAGAGACACAAGAAAAGAGTGTGCTTCATCAAAAACTCCTCCACCAAGAGAACAAACCCCTTAGGGTACGATTGGGCATACGCGTTTTTTTTCCCCACGTCAACGGACTTCTGCTCTGGGGGCGGATACTTGGGAAACATCTTTCTCAAAAATCATCCTCCGAAGAAAGAGCCGCGTGATCTTGTTCGTATTCACCGATCTGATAGATCAGATCGCGGTACAGGCGGATATCGATCTGCGTCAAAGATTGGATGGTACGAAGCGCAAGCAACTCTTCGCTCCAGATGCGATGTTCGCGGATCACCCGCTCAAATCGCTTTTGTAAAGAAGCGTGTGCATCTCCCGCAACATCCGCTTTTGCAAGTGACAGCAAAGGCTTTCGCAAGATGGAGCGATGCGAAAGATAAGCCTCCCACGCACGCTCGGTATGCTTTGCGATGTCGCTGTTTTGGATGTGCTTGGCTTGCAAGAAGGCGTCGAAGGCTTGACGCTCAGCATCTTTTCCACGGCGAAAAAGCACACGAAGAGCGTGCATCCACCGAGACCATCGTGTGCTGAATCGCTGACGCACCGAAGACTCTTGCGAGGACACGGCTCGATGCAGATGGCTGTACAAGGACCGATACTGCTCGTGTAAGGTGCGCGCTTCGTGGTAATCCACCAAGTAGGCCGATGTGAGCGCACGCAAGACCTCTCTTGTGCGCCCCCGCAAGGGCAAAGCGATCTGTTCAAGAAATGCGGCAAGTTCTTCTTCGTCCAACCAGCCCATCTCTGCGAGCAGATCGCGAAAGGCAAACAACCGACCCTCTTGGATTTGGCGCATCGTATAAAAAAAGCTGCGTTCCTCTTCAAAGGCCGCAATAAAATCCAGATCCGCCTCCAGCCCACGCCCTTCTAACCCCGAAGAAGATCGACCGGGTAGAAAAAGTCCGAGATATTCCGCATCCAACATGGAACGCAAGCGCATCGACTCGATGTAAAGGGGCTTTCGCATACGGTTGAGTTTTCGGGCTGCAACATGGAAGCCCGCCCATCCGACACGATGCTCTGCCTTGACCGTTGGAGGATGCAGGATATCGCGCACCAAGCGAAACACTCCACGCGTCCCCCAAAACAATCCCTTGAGCAACCACCACACCACCGCAACGGGCGACAAAAAGATCCGACCACTCGCGCCATAGCGTTGGTACATTTGATACAAATTGAAGGTCCGCTGTTCTTTACTAAGGCGATGGAAGGGATAAAAACCGAAGATCTCGCGCACAAGGGCTTTTCGTTCGGCCTTCATCAAGCGCATCACCTCTTCGCCAAAGATATCGGCGATGGCGCGGTCTCGCTCGGGCTGTACCGAAAGAAAATGCAACGCTGTAAACTCGTTATGCAAAAAGGGGCGTTGACTTTTCTTTTGTTTTTCGCGCTCTGGTTCTTGCTCTTTCTCGAAGATCGTCCCTTCCAAAAGGGCGAATCGACGGGCCTTCCAAGTCTCATAGTCTTGGCGATGCGCCTCGCTGCACCACGCAAGCTCGCGTAGAGGAACACAGCGCTGATTGAAGTCGACGATCAGGCCAGCGATGCGTTGAGCCATACTTTCCGTGATCGCTGCAAACCACAGGTACGGGCCGAGATACAACAACCAACGATCCTTGGAAAGATCCAACCGATCCACGCGCAACTGCTCGAACAACCCCAATCGCAATCGGTGGCGTCGAAGGTTTTGCATCAGCAAGTTTCCGAGAAGCTGATTGGTGGTCTTGATATCGCTGCGATGGAGCGGGGTTCCTTCGAGGTAATCCTCATACAACAGCAACATCTGCTCGCGTTCCATCCATCGGGTGCTTTGATGCGTCTCGCTTGTACTGCTGCCGCTTGCTAACAAGGGAGAAGCCCCACGTTGGGCATACGCCATCTGCTCGATCTCATCCATCTGCCCCCAAAGCTCCTTGAGTTGGGCAGAAACCGTCGGAATGGATCGATCACGCAAAACATCTTCGGGGTGCAAAACACGCCGAGAAAGCGTCAACAAGTCCTTGTCACGGCGCTGACGCTTCATCTGCTTGAGACGACCGATAAATTGAGCTTCATACACTTTGGTATGCAGATCCGTCTCACCCCCCGCCAGCATCCGAAACCAATAGCCCATCGCCAACGGGATCAAACTCAACAAGCCCAACACCACGATCGAGGCCCCCAAAAAGCGGCCCAAAAACAATGCCAAGCCATGCAACGCTTGGATCTGAAAGCCTTGGAGCAACAACGACACCAGTAAAAACAGAAAACCAAACATCAACAAGCGCGTGGTCGGTCGCATCGTTGCATTGATCAAAGCCATCCCTACACGATCGAGGATCTGCGGACCTGTCACCATCCCAAACCAATCACCTATCCAATGAATCGCCCCTTGTATCCGTTCAAGTCGGCGACCGATCCGCTGAATCACCCAAGCCACCGCAGCCGCAGGATCCAGTTCTCGAATTCCCGTCGCAAAGCTCCGCAATATCGGCAGATGACGCACACCGGGCGCGCAAAGATACCGAAGAATCCGATATGCGTTACGCACGAACGATGCCCCCAAATTCTCCTCGACTCGCACAGCGTCCATACTGGTCATCTCACGGATCAACCGTTCAAGCGTGATCTCTCCGCCGCCATGGGCAGTACCATAACGCCTCACACGATTTGAACCGCCAAAACGACCGATACACCGACGCGATGATTCAAGCCGCCCACGCAAAAAGGGCAATCGCTCCCCCATCGCAACTTTCTCTAGCCACATCCGCATACGCTTGCGAGCCCGATCACGCAGGATCTGGATATCCTGCCCCACTTCATGCAAAGCCCCTTGCACGGGCTGTTCTTCGTCGCGTGGAAACAACAGGATGTTTCGATTAAAGATCGGTTCAAACTTCCGAAGCAGCCGATCCATCGCACGCACCAAAAAAGTCGCCAAACGAAAGATCCGAACCAACGGACGCAAAAAGCGGATATACCTCGCAATGCGCTGCGCCCTCAACAACCGCGCCGTCCGCATCGCGGAGAGATGAGCCACTTGCGCGTGCGGTTGGATCAACCAAAACGCAAAACCAAACGGTAGTGACGGCAAAAAGTCGATCACAAAGTGCCGACCAAAGTACAAACCTCGGCGCTTTGCAAAAGACAACTTCGTAAAAAACTCTGTCAGAAACCACCCACAGATCGCCGTATCCACCCACATCAGCGCAAGATGCCAACCCGGCGAGAGCTTGATCTGCCATTCCAACACCAACAAAAACAGCACCACAAAAATCAACACCAACGTGATATTCTCTGCACGCGCCACAAAGGGCCGTCCCAGCGTCGTTTCCAAACGAAATTGAACGTGCCGCTCTTGGGCTTCGGCACGGATCCTCCGCCACAAACGCTCTGTCTGTTGCACCATGCGATCATAGCGCGTGGCCGGGCGAAAGCGCTTTTCTTGCAAAGGCTGCAAGATCTCCAATAACCACATCGCCCGTAGTTCCGAAAGCTCCAAGACCTGCGCAGCCTCCGCCAAAGGGATATCATCCACTTCGGCAAGACGCTCATCAAGGTGATCCAACACCAGCTGAAGCTGATCAGGGAACCACACACGAAACACCGCAGTTTCGACCTCTGCGATCAATTGCCGCATCCTCTGGCGCAAACTGCCGATCCGCGCATCCACCGCCAGCACCTGCGCACGCACATTTTCGCTGCCGCCTTCTCGACAAGACTGGCGCACCAAAGACAAACGCAATGACTCACCTTCGAGCAAAGACCGCCAGACACGCGACAGATCGCGCAACAAAGCTGTTCGCAACGCGATCTGCTCTGCATCGGCCTGTGCTGCTTCCAATCCCAAGACCAAGACCGCTTCCCCGCTCTGTCCTTCGGCTGCCTGTTCGGCTGCTTTTGAGGTGGCCTCTGGGTCGAAGGCTTTCATCTTCCCCGTGTAGCCTTGTCTTTGGCGTTGGGCTTGTTCGCTGCTTTGTAAGTCTTTTTCGGACGCATCCAAAAAGGTTTTCAGTTCAAAGGACAACAGTTCTCCCCGTGCCAAAGCCGCCTCTTGTCGCAAGGGAGCGACTTGTTGGCGCAGGCGCTCGCGCACTTGGCCGGGGAGTTCTTGAGAGGCTTGTCGCAAGGCATCGGATGCTTGAACACCCGCATCCAACCGTCCTTCGGTCTCTTCTGCCGAAAGCGCCACAGTCAAACGCTCGATCTCGTATTCCACCCACGTCAGATCCGCCACCCCTTCGGCCAACCACGCGTTCTCCAAGCCACCTGCCCCCTCAAGCCACCACTGCAACGCGCTCAACTCGCTTTGCACTTCGGCCATCTCATGCAGCGCATCCACCCGCTCTTTGACGACATCTCCGATCAATCCGTCAAAACGCTTTCGCACTTCATCAAACACCAACGCCGCATAAGCCCGACGATCCTCTCGTCGTTCCGCCGTTCCAAACACCGTGTATCCACGCAAGGCTTGTTGCAGACGACTTTGCAAAACGTCCCATTCACCGCCCTCACCACTCACACGCGGCTGCACCAAAAACAACGCCCGCGACAAACGCCAATACACCGCAAAGTCCTCGCCTTGATCCACCCATCCCAAGGCTGCTTCGATCTCTTCTCGCAAGGTCTGATCATCCCAAGCCATCCGCACCACCTTTGCAATACAAGCCTTTTTGAGTACCTTCCCACGCGCCACGTCATCCAAAACGACGCGATCACTCTTTTCGCTTCTCTTCTGACGCGATCACTCTTTTCGCTTCTCTTCTTTTGGGCGTACCTTACGCGCCCCACGCAAGCCAAAAAGGCCAAACACCATGATCTCGCCGCGCAACACCACCAACGCTTTGCTCGCTCTGATCGCCCTGCTTTTGACAGGCGTGATCCTCAAGCTCACGCAAGCTGTCTTGGTTCCTTTCGTTCTGGCTTGTTTTCTCACCGCAGCGCTTTATCCGCTGATTCGTTGGATGAATCGCTACATCCCTTCTTGGCTTTCGCTGCTTTTGTTGCTCGGTCTGTTCGGCTTTTTGATCCTCTCCGACGCGCTGATCTTCCTCTTCAATCTCGAAGAGATTACTCAAAAAGCGCCCCAATACAACCAACGCATCCAAAAACTCTTTCACGATCTGACAAAGTTCGGCGAACAATACGGAATCCAAGCGCCGTGGAAAAAGATTAGCCCCGAACAAGCCATCCGTTGGCTTCTTTCGATCCTCGGCACATGGATATCTTCACTTTTTCTGATCCTTGGACAAGCGCTCTTGGTTGTGTTCTTTATGATCTTTCTTCTCGTGGAAAGCCAACAATTCGAGCGCAAGATCCGCGTCGCCTTCACCACCGACGAAAGCCAAGCCTTGCTCGCTTCGGTCTACTCCATCAACGAAAAGATCCAACGCTACATGGTCACCAAAACCTTTATCAGCCTTCTGACGGGCTTGATGACCAGCCTCGCAACCTACTTGCTCGGTGTCGACTTCCCTGTCTTATGGGGCATTATCGCCTTCTTGCTTAACTATATCCCCAACATCGGATCGATCGTCGCAGTCATCCCGCCCGTCTTGATCGCCCTCCTTCAAAAAGAGCAAGGATACGCCCTTGCTCTCGCAACTCTCGCGATCCTCACCACCATCCAGATGGTAATCGGAAATCTTCTCGATCCCCATCTGACGGGCGATTCGCTCGATATCTCACCGCTCGTCGTCTTTCTCTCGTTGGTCTTTTGGGGATGGTTGTGGGGTGTCATCGGCATGATCCTCGCCGTCCCCCTCACCGTCGTGATCAAAGTTTTTTGCGAACACACACCCACACTCCGCCCCTTCGCCATCTTGATCGGTGGAGAACCCCGAACCACACTGCCCCCCTCTTCGACACCTTCCGAAAAGCCCCCCTCTTCGACACCTTCCGAAAAGCCCGCACCTTCGGCACCTTCCGAAAATCCGAATGTACCCCTCCCGACAAAAACAAGCTCTCCCGCCCGACCCCCCGCACAAGTAGCCGCGCAAATCCACCCATCACAGGCTCCAAAGCCTCCAAAGAAAAAAAAGAAACGCTAATACGAAATCCGCCCATCATGTCCGCCCAAATGGTGGGGCAGCAAGGTGTGGCTGCCTAACCACAGGGTGTCTACAGCGGATCGCAGCTACCCTTCGTGTACACTTCTTTCGGATATCGTGCGAGGCGTGGGGTGGAACCCCAAAAACTCCCTTGATGACGCAAGTCCCGCCTTCAATTCATGGTTGACGGATCGAACAGCATAAACTCCCCGATATCGGCATCGAAAGAGCGGCCTTCGTCGTCGATCATCTCATACGTCCCTTGCATCGAGCCTGTGGGGGTGGAGAGAGGGCAATAGCTCGTATAGCGGAAGGCTTCACCGGGCAACAATCGCGGTTGTTCGCCGACCACGCCCGGGCCTTTGACTTCTTGGACCTGCCCCCAACCATCTGTGATGATCCAGTGTCGGTTGAGCAATTTGGCGGGTTTTTTACCGACGTTGGAGATCGTGATGGTGTAAGCAAAAAGCCATTGGTTGCGATCTTGCTCGGATTGTTCGGGCAAAAACTTCACTTCGACTTGAACACGGATGCCTTGGGTTGTTGTATCAGACATCTCCAGCCTTTCTGTTCGATGAGAAAAATTCACGGGCAAGCACGGATCTCCAAGATCCATGCGCGCAAGCGTTGTGTTGCTTCTTTGTGTTCCAACAAAGCCCCGATATTGGGCATCCGCGAGATATCGCGGCGCACCATGCGCTGATACAACACGGAGCGTTCGGGTTGGTTGGGAGCGAGCAAGCGTGCATCGGTAAGGCCCAGATCACCGCGTTCAGGAAGCACATCACAGATCTTCATTTTATCGAGTGGCGTCTCCATACGAAGATCGATCGCGGTGTTGACGTTCAGGCCCTCTTGATGGCAAACCGCGCAGTTGACGTCAAGATAGGCGCGAATCGTTTCGGTGTTGGAGGCGTTGGCGTCGGCCAATCCGTTTGGGAAAGCGGGATATGCCGACGTCGGTTGACGCGGATCAAGGGGCGGATCCAGCAAGCCGATGTGGTTGATCGCCAAAAGCTGGTTGTCACGTACCCCGTTGTAATCGTGTTCTGCGTTGAGTTGGCGCGTTTCGAGGCCAAGCGCAAATCCTGCGGTGTTGTTGTGGCATTGCAAGCACTCTGCGCGGCTTGGGACGTGATAATCGAACTTGACCTGCTGTAGGCCCTGTTGAGGGTCTTTCATCTCGACGGAGCGGGTAGTACTGCCTTCAAGCAAGAAAGCCTCTTGTTGTGCGGCGTTCCAAACGTAGGTATAGCCCTTCCATCCGTCGTCGTGGTGTATCATAAAGCGCGTTTCGAGGTGTTGCAGCTTGCCTTGGGGGTGGAGGGATGGCGGGATCTGGAAGTGCTTGATCAGCACGCTGCCTTTGGGAAAACGCCAACGCCCTTGCGCCTGATAAGCGATCTTCTGTGGATCGGGCAAAGCGAACCAACGGAGCTTTTCGGAATGGTCAGACCAAAAGGGCATGCGCACAGAATACGGGATCAAGCCATCCGCAGGACGAAGCGGAGCGAGCGAGGCAAAGCACCCCGTATCGGAAAGCCTCGTAGGAAGGGGGGGTCCACCTGCATTGGGATCTACTTTTTCCAACTTGTAGACGTGTCCGTCTTGAGCCTGCATCGCGTACACTTCACCCTGTGCGTCTTGTCCAAAAGAAACCAACGTCGAGCGCGGAACTCCCGTCAATCGGCGATGTTCGGTGACAGTTTTCCCGTCATAACGCATCGCCCAAAGATTTCCCGTCACATAATCCCCGTAGAGATAAGCCCCATACAGCGAAGGAATCGCTTTGCCTCGATACACATATCCACCCGTGATCGAAGCCGCTTCTGCGCGTGGATGCTCGTATATCGGCATGATCAGATCCAGACTGGGCGGTCGGCAATTGCTCGAAGGGTTATAACACAACGTCCCTTCCATCAAGCGCCATCCGTAGTTTCCGCCTTTTTTGATCAAGTTGATCTCCTCGCGTGTGCTTTGCCCAACATCACCCACCCACAGATCACCGCTGACTTGATCGAAACTCATCCGCCAAGGATTGCGCAAACCGTAAGCCCATATCTCTTCGCGCACACCGCCGCCCGCCCCCACAAACGGATTATCCGAAGGAATCGCGTAGGTTTTTCCAACGGCTTGTCGATCCACATCGATCCGCAAGATCGCTCCAAGCAAGGTGGTTCGGTCTTGTCCGTGATTGTGCGGATCGCCCGCCGAACCACCATCACCCAAGGCGATATACAAATACCCATCGGGACCAAACTCGATGCTTCCGCCATTGTGGTTGCGATAGGGTTGCGCTTGTTCCAAGATGACGGTTTCGCTGTTGGGATCGGCCTGATCAGGATCGTTTGCAGATGCCCGAAAGCGGGCGATGATCGATCGACCATCCGTCACCGACGAGTAATACACGAAAAACAGCCCGTTTTGTTTGTACTGCGGATGAAAGGCCAATCCCAACAGCCCTTCTTCGCTTTGTGTTCGGACTTTGTGGGTGATATCCAAAAAGACTTTTGCGGTGGTTGTGTTGGGATCGTTTTGAAAGACACGAATACGCCCGGCGCGTTCGATCACAAAGACGCGATGGCTGCCGTCGGGCGCATACGTCAACAACAGCGGTACAGCAAAGGCCGCCATCTTCGGATAAGCTCGCACCATCCGCATCTCTTGAAGCTCTTGCGGCTTGGCAGGAAAGCGGCAAGTGGCGTTGGGGATGCGTTGCGTGAGTCCGCGCAAACCGTCAGGAAGTGGACCTTCTGGAAGCGGTTCTCCCGCATCCTTCGTCATCTCCTCAAGAGGTTCTGCGTTGTCCTCCTTGTTTTGTTTTTCTTGCGCAAACTCCGAGGTGGATTCGCCGATGCTCTCGTTCGTTGCGCTTCCATCGGAGTTGGATTCGACGATGGCTTCCGAGGCTGGCTGTGATGGCGCTCCCTCACAGCGAAGATTCCACACCGAAAACAAGATTAACCACCACAAAAACGCCATCCCACCGAGAAGATGAATCCGTTGTGTTGCCACTTTTTCCATACCGTCACTCCATCCCAAAGACAAAGCAAGCCCTTCAAGCCCCTCCAAAAGGATGCAAAACAACCGAAGATGTTGCGAAAGAAAAAAGGATCGAGATTGCGCGATGGGATAGGTTTTGTGGGGTTTCACCCCACACCCCACAAGGGGTCTAGCCCCCTTGCCCCCGTATTGGCGGGACGTTGCAACGTTTTTCAAACCAACGACTGCGCCGCTTGGTGGGTTGCGAACACGGCTTTTACAACTGCGCCGCTCAAAAAGAGGTGCTGGATTCACTTGCAGCGCGGATCTGCAAGGTGGGGGTATGCCAAAGGCGGCGCAACGCCAGCGCCAACATCCCAAGCGATACGACCATCCACACGCCCGACCACAACGCCGCAGGGCCAAACAGCGCATCGGAAACAGCGGAAGCATCGGACTTTGCAGGCAAGCCGTTGACGACCTGA
>CAUJFU010000414.1 GCA_963169055.1 Myxococcota bacterium | reverse complement strand
CCTGTATCGTTCTTGACGATCAAGATCTCGTCGATACGCGGGCCTTTTGGAGAATAACTGATCTGCAAGTCAAAGTCTTTTCCGGGTTCTATCTTCAAAGGGAACTGGATCTGCGTGACGATCGCGAGTTCTTGCGAAGCGTTGCTGACAAAAGAAAGCTCTGAGATGGTCAGGTCAGCCTGCCCTTTGTTGGAAAGGATCGTGCTAAGAATCTTGGTATCACCGGGCGGAACGTCACCAAAGTCCAACGGGTTGGGGGTGGCGAGGATATCCGCAGAGACCAAACTAGAGGCCAGCGTAATCTTGTTGTATCCGTCGTTATCGACGTTTTTTGCATCGCTGAGGATGCGCACATTTCCACGCGCAACGCCCGAGGATTGGGGGGCGTAGCGGATCGAAAGAGTCGCGGTTCCGTTGGGTTCGATCCGCAAAGGCAGTGTGGGCAGTTTTCCTTCGGGGATCGAAAAGGCTTTTCCACCCGCCTCGTTAAGGACGGATATCTCACGAACGGTCAGAGCCACTTGGCCTTTGTTGCGGATCAACGCTTGCCTGACCGTCTCTTTTCCAACAGGGATCGCTTGAAAAATGATGTTGTTGGGGATCAATTCGATCTCAGGAAAAGTGCCCACGCCCGTACCATCGCAGGTACAGGCTACCAGCCCCCCTCCCAACAAGAACATCACACCCCAAAAAAAACGTTGAAAACGCAACCTCATCGATCCCTCCTTGCCTGTCACCAAACGGCACAAAACGCTTTCGCTTCTTCCAACTCAAAAAACTTCTTCAACATGCTTCCATGCACGCAAACACCTACAGCGCGAGACGCTTGCTCGGGCTGCTTTTGGGCAACCTTTTTGCCACGCCTCGGCACAAAACGAATCGGCATCGTACGTGCGAGACATACGGCAAGTCAAGCCTCTGAAACCAAAAGAGTCCTATTCTTCGACCATTCGGACGAGGCACACTTTTTCTGGCACTTGGCTTGCTGATGCGGGATTTCGCTTTTGTTCGGTTTGTTCCCTCGGACCACTCAATCCCCCGTATGGAGAGTTTTTGCTGATGAATCTCAAGACCGTGAAAGATACCTACCGTCGCTACGCAAAAGTATACGATTTGATCTTCGGAGCCGCCCTTGATGCCGGACGCAAGGCTGCGATCCGCACGATGCACTGCGAAACAGACGAGCGCATCTTGGAAGTCGGCGTCGGGACAGGGATCTCGCTTCCGATGTATCCGCACGATGTACAGATCATCGGGATCGATATCTCCGCAGAGATGCTTGACGTTGCACACAAACGCGTCGCCGATCAAAAACTCCATCATGTCGAATCTTTGCGCGTGATGGACGCAGAGCAGATGGACTTTCCCGATCAAAGCTTCGACAAAGTGATCGCCATGTATGTTGCTTCGGTGGTTCCGCACCCCGAGCGCCTGATCAGCGAGATGCGCCGCGTCTGCAAACCCGAAGGTGAGTTGATCATCGTCAACCACTTCCGTTCCTCTCACCGCGTGATCAACGGCGTTGAAGCGATCCTTCGTCCCTTTGCCGGATGGATCGGATTTACGCCCGACGTCGAACTCAGCCAGTTTGTCGCAGACAACGGCCTTGACGTGATCGATATCCGCGACACCGACTTCCTCGGTCATTGGAAGCTGATCCGCTGCCGCAACAACATCCTCCCGACCCACACCACCGCAACATCGCCTTCGTTCCAACACACCACCCGCCAAGCCGCCTAATCTCTCACCAAAACCTCGAAACATCCGCTACTTCCCAACACACCTCCCACCCGTTGCTTTATCACGTTGCCTACGAGGCTACGCACCGCGAATCTTTTTTCGCACCCCTGCGATTGTTTCGTATCCGTTCTTTTGGCCTTTAAGCCGCTGTCCCCACCATCGCCTCGATATCTTCGATCTGTTTTGGGATGACAGGCCCCAAGACCTCGGAACCTTGGGCAGTGACCCACACATCGTCCTCGATGCGGATCCCCCCAAACGCCAACCAAGCCTCCAACCGGTCGTACGCAATAAAGTCTGCGTGACGCCCCTCTGCCTTCCATTGCCCGATCAATGCAGGAATAAAGTAGATCCCGGGTTCCACTGTCACCACATAGCCTTCTTCCAAGGTCCGCGCAAAACGCAGGAAGTTCCGCCCAAATTGCGCACTACGCAACCCTTCACCACCGTATCCCACCTGATCGCCCAGATCTTCCATATCGTGAACATCCAACCCCAAGGCATGCCCCAAGCCGTGCGGAAAAAACAACGCATGCGCTCCGACCGCAACAGCCTCTTTTACGTCGCCTTTCATCAACCCCACCTCCACAAGACCCGAAGCCACCGCCTCGCAAGCGATATCATGTACATCGCGATAAGAGATCCCGGGCCGAATCGCCGCAATCGCCGCAGATTGCGCCTGCAAAACGACCTCGTAGATATCCCGCTGCATCGGTGTAAATCGACCATTGATCGGCATCGTCCTCGTGATATCCGAGGCATACAACGATGGGGCCTCGAAACCCATATCCATCAACAACAAACGACCATCCTGCAAGACCTCGCTGTCACCATGCGCATGCAAGATCTCACCATGCGATGTAATAATCGGTGGATAGGCAACATCCACCCCTCCTTCATAGGCACGGCGCATTACACGCCCCATCAACGAAGCCGTCGTCACCCCCGGTCGCAAGGCGCGCATCACTTCCTCGTACCCTGCGGCAGTCATCGCCAACGCCCGCTCGATCTCGGCCACTTCTTGCGCTGATTTCACCAGCCGCTGCGAAACGATCTCTTCACTCAAACTCTTCGAAGCCCCGGCCATCACCGCTTCTGTCGTACACCCAAACCAACGCGCCATCCGCATCCCAAGATCCGCCTGATAAGGCCGTGTGTACAACCATCCATCCGACGCATCGCGAATCCACTTCTCCAAATCCTCGATCGGATGGGCCTCTTCGACCTCTGCCCGCTGTCCCCATACTTCTAGCCCATCCAACGGCCCTTCCCACACCACATCCTCTAACGTCGGCTGCGGGCCGAACAACAACGACCGTCCATCCGCTTCCAATACGCCGACAAACCCGGGATGATGGATACCAAAATAATACGCGACGTGTGAGTTCTGCCGAAAAGGCCGATACACATTGGCCCCGTAGTTCCGAGGTTGCAGCACATGCCCCGCAAACAACACCCGCCCCGCCTCACCGCGTTCTCGCAATCTTCGATGCAATTGCTCCCGTCGCTCCGCATAGATCCCCATCCGATCCTCCTTTATCTACAACAAATCCTTGACAACAGCCCGCACATCCGACACGCTCCACAAGCCTACCGCTTGATCTGCAACGTTTTTCTGTGCCTGTGCCACGTCACGACAAACACGCACGTTATCGTGCTTTCTCGCAACGCCACACAACACGCCTCCCGCTTTTGCAAAAAGCCGATGGCGCGTCCAAAAGTTCATGCACTCGGTCCACAAACTACATGGCCTCCCGCGCCAAAGCAAGCCGCCACGCGGCTTTCCACTCCGCCCCCAAAGTCAATCAAAGGAGTTCGCATGTCCACCTCGCCGCTCTCTCTCCTCCGCAGCGTGATCCAGCAACCCAACCAACCTCACCCACGCAATGTCAAAAAAGTCCCCTACGTCGAGCTTTACAGCGGTCGTCTCCAAGGCGTCGTCTCCAGCGGTTCCGATATCGAACGCGTCTATGTCTCCTTTATCGAAGCCAACACAGGCGACTACTATTGCAGCACCAACAACAACCGCCCCTGTAGCGGTCTTGGGTGGAGGCAATGCAAACACATCGAAGAGATGGCCGAACAAGCCATCTACCAATACGGAAGCCTCGAAGTCGCCCGCTATTTGGGAGCAAAAACCGAGTCAAACGATCCCTCATGGTGGGCGATCCGAGACGCTCTTAACGGCTCGCAAAAAAGAATCCCCGCCTCCGAGGTCTTCAGCCGCTTTCTCAGCTATCTCCGCTTCCTTGAACTCCCACGCCACGATGGACCCGCCCCCGAAATGACTTGGTTCACTTCGCGCTGAGCGACGAACTCAAAGGAAAAAAGATGACAACCGCATGGAAAGATATCTTGGAAATCCCTTCAGCCGTCCAGCAGAGCCAAGCGCTGATCGATGGCTTTGATCGCTGTTTCCTCGTAGGCTTTGGTCGACTCGGCGAAGAACACCTTGACACCCTTCATTCTCTTGGCCGTATCTTTGGACCGACCCCACTCGGAGAGGCTTTCGCGCATGGCCTCGAAGCCATCGAGCGATCCGAGTTTAGCGAAACGCACTTTCAACGTCTCGCCGCTGCACGCGCCGCGCTCCAAGGCGCACAACACGACGCCCTCCTCGCACAACTCAGCCAAACCCTCGGTCGTCCTCTTCATCCCTCTTCTGTCTCCCAAGCAGAAGCCCCCCAAGCCCCTGTCGGGCTCACCGAAGGCACCCGACAATGGCTGACAGAGATCGCCCTTGCAGGCTTCCCCCAACTTACACGCGAAAGCCTTGATCCCTACCTCAACACGCTTGAACAACTCCAACAAAATCCGTCCTCCGCACGCCTCGCTCTCCTGTTGACGGGCTTTCTCGAAGAAATCTCCGCAGCCCTCCCGATCGCTACGCCCCATCTGGTTCCATTGCGCCGATGGGTGGATCTCTGGACCCGCGCTATGTTGCTCGCCATCCGCACGCCTTCCTCTCCCACCGCAACCCCCGTACAAGGCTCCTTTTTCCCGATGGGCGTCGATATCCACCATCATCCCTTTGCCGTCAGCTACACCGTACACGGCTTGCTCCAAGAAAAAGACACCCCCCCGCGTTGGATCAAAACCACCCACACCTCCTACAAAGTCGACTTACTCCAAGATGCCGAGACATGGCAGCTTTTTGAAGAAGACCCTTTCCTTGAGGCGCTCAATGCCGGCAAGTCCGCCGAGATCAAACAAGGCCAGATCCTTGACAGCGGCGATCTCCTCCCTCACCCCGATGTGCAGATCGGCAAGCCTTATGATGCCCTTGCTCTCGCAAAGGCCCACCTCGCCGCAGAGGCTGAAAAACCTGTCGCGTTGCTTTCTCCCTCGCCCATCGATCGCCATCCCGTGCAACTGGCTTTCCCCGTGTGGCTTGAAGGAGTGACTCGAAAAGAGGACGATGCTTCCTCCCTCCAACTGGACGGAACCCCCTTGCGCCTCGCCGAAGAACGCATCTCCCTCCTCAGTGGGCTTGAGCAAACCGACCTTCAAAAAGTCCCCAGCATGATCGGACTCTTGCGCTATGACCAAGATGGCTATGCCTTCCAACCGCTCGCGCTCGTCAAAGACGCCAAAAAAGGCAAGCTGATCTTCGCAGGACAAGAAGCCTCCAAACAAGCCGCCGCCAAAAAAAGCAAAGTCCTTGAGATCCTCAAAGAGCGCTCCACTCGGCTGCTGCGCAAATAACCCAACGACCCGACGAGGCGAGTATGTCTACAGAACAATTCCCAAAACTGACCCGCCCACAAAAACAGCGGCAGCTTGTCTTTTGGCGACTCCTCACCGCTGCATTCGGACACTCCGAAAAAGGCCCCAACATCGAGCAGATGACCCTCGACATCGCCGAGCAAGTCAAACTCCCCACCGATATCCTTGACCCCGCCATCGGCATCGAACAACTGTTGCGCCGTCATCCCCAACTCAAACCCGACTTTGACGCCGTCGTCCCGCCCGATACAGACGACGACGAAAACACCGAAGAGACCGACACCACAGCAACAGCACACACACCGCCCCTCTCAACCGTCTCCGCCGCTTCGACGGTCCATGACAGCACAAATGCCCATCAGACCGCAAACACCGAAACTCCCGAACCCCATGCGCATCCCACCATCCCCGCCATCCAAGATGCCGATCTGCGGCGTAGTTTGGTCTTTTCCAAACTGATCCTCAACGTCCTCGGCCCAAACACCCAAAGCCCCGTCATCTCGGCTCAACAATACACCCAATGGCTCCAAGACCTCCCCTACTTCGAACAAGCCTTTGGCTACGCCCCCGGCCACCTGCTCTCTCCACAAGGTAGCAGACGTGGCGCAGGAAACACCCTGTCGAGAGGAGGCCCCGGGCAAGGCAAAGCCGCCCAAGGGCAATGGCTCGTCGGAGGACAGCGAGGCAGCTTAGACCCGGGACATCCGGGCTTTTCGATCAGCGAAGATCAACTGCGCGAAGGACTCTCCATGCTCGAAAGCGGCATGGTTCAACGCATGGAACTGCGCGAAGTCCTCAAAGATCCCCAACTCGCCGCCAAACTCACCCCTTCGATGGCTCTGACAGAACAACTCTTGCGTGACAAATCCAACCTCTCTGGTGTCGCCCTCGCGATGGCCAAATCCTTGATCCAGCGCTTTGTTGATCAGCTCGCCGAAGTCCTCAAAAAACAAGTCCAACAAACCGTTCGCTCCAAGATCGATCGTTCCGTCCCTCCCAAACGCATCTTTCGCAACCTCGATCTCAAACGCACCTTGTGGAAAAACCTCACCAACTGGAACGACAAAGAAAAACGCCTGTATGTCGATCGCCTTTATTACCATCACGCGGCCAAAAAGAAGCTCCCCACACGCATCATCGTTGTGGTCGATCAATCGGGCTCGATGGTCGAAGCGATGGTTCAATGCACCATCCTCGCCTCGATCTTTGCCGGACTGCCGCGTGTCGAAGTCCACCTATTCGCCTTTGATACCGAAGTGATCGACCTCACCCCTTATGTCCACGACCCCTTTGAGGTTCTTCTGCGCACCAACCTCGGCGGTGGAACCTACATCTACAAAGCCCTCGTCGAAGCCGCAAACAAGATCGTGGATCCCGCAAACACCGTTATGGTGCTGATCTCTGACTTCTACGAAGGCGGTAGCTCCGAGCTTTTGCTCTCTTATATCAAAAGCCTCAAAGAGTCAGGCGTTCACTTTATCCCTGTGGGAGCCGTGACCGACTCTGGGTATTTTAATATCGATAGCTGGTTTCGCACCAAACTCGGCGAACTTGGGATGCCTATCCTCTCGGGAACCCCCAAAAAACTAATCGAACAACTCAAAAACCTTCTCTAATAGGACTTACGCAGTTCGAAAGGATACCTGTTCATGGCTAAGAAAAAAGCCCTCGTTCAAGAAGCCACCGAAGCTCAAACCGTCACCGAAACCCAAGCCGAGATCGCCGCAGCATCCACCGAAGCGACTGCCAAACCTTCCGCTCCGACCGAAGCGGCTGCCAAACCTTCCACTCCCCCAAAGGCGGAAGAAAATCTGCGCGAACCTGCCGAAGTCAAATATGCTGAAGAACTCGCTTGGTTGGAGTCTGTGGACACAGGCAACAAACCTTTTTCATGGCGTCTCTCCCCTCGGATGATCCGCACTTTTATTCTCGGAACACAGCCCGGTGAAAAACTCGCTCGCAAGATCGATCAAAAGTTCTTCGGTGATGCGACGCTTGTCGAGCGCGCCATCGTCACGCTGGCTTCGGATCGCGGCCTGTTGCTGATCGGCGATCCCGGAACAGGAAAAAGCTGGCTCGCCGAACTGTTGGCCGCTGCGATCTGTGGCAACTCCACCCATGTTGTCCAAGGCACCGCAGGAACCACCGAAGATCAGATCAAATACTCGTGGAACGTCGCGCTTGTCATCTCCCAAGGCCAATCCCGCGACTCGATGATCGCCTCTCCGATGATGAAGGCCATGCAACTCGGTCAAATGGGCCGTTTTGAAGAACTCACGCGCTGCACTTCCGATGTCCAAGACGCCCTGATCTCCATCCTCAGCGAAAAATACATCGCCATCCCCGAACTCAGTACAAACAACGTCGTCTTCGCCCGCCCCGGCTTCAACATCATCGGCACCGCAAACAGCCGCGACCGTGGCGTCAATGACCTCTCTAGCGCACTCAAACGCCGCTTCAATTTTATCCACATCCCGATCGTCACAAACAAAAAATCCGAACGCGAGATCGTGATGTTCCGCACCCGCGACCTGCTGCGACGCAACAACTTCGATATCGACGTTCCCGCCGCCTTGATGGATATCCTCTTGCAAACTTTTGCCGATATGCGCGAGTCCGCTGCTGCCGCTGCTTCGGACGATCAACGCCTCGAATCCTCGCTCTCTACCGCCGAACAGATCGGCGTTCTCGAAGATGCCATCCTTTACGGCAACTTCTTCGGGGAAAAGCAGCTAACCGCAAACGCCCTTGCCCGCTCGATGATCGGTGGCCTCGTTCGCCGTGTCCCCGAAGATCTCTCCGTGATGAACAAGTTTTGGCATGCTGTCGTGGAAAAACACGCCAAAGAAAACAAAAAAGACAACACTTGGAAAGAGTTTTCCGAAGGCGGAAAATCCATCATGAGCGATATGTCGAAATAACGAACGCGACGCCCTTCACCCGCCCGAACGATCGACAAGGACGAGACGATGCCGCAATCACAAAAAAGCCGCACCATCGCGCAAGATCGCTTTGCTCCCTTACGCGGCCAACTCCTCGCCGCTGTACAAGCCTTTTCCCAAGGCACACGCACCATCGACAAGATGCTCGCCGCCATCGTGGACGATATGGAGCGCGCAACCAACGAACCCGTCGAGATCTTCCCCGTAGCGCACCACTCTCCCGCAGCCGCCATCCAGATCTTGCGCCGCCTCCAAGACGGCCCCACCCCCAAAGTCATCTTCGTGGAGTTATGCGAAGATCTCCAGTCCGTCCTGCCCGGCCTTGCGGATTGTCAACTGCCGATCGCCCTTCAATCCTTTGCCACCGAAACAGCGGGCTTTCCGCCTGATTGGTCGCCCTTGACCGTTGTCGCCCCACTGACCGAGTTTTCCGCCGAATTTCAGGCCATCGCTTATGCGCTCAGCCACCCCGAACAAACCCAGCTCGTCTTTGTCGATCGCTCGGTCGATCACATCTTTCAATGGCTCCCACAACAAGAAGGCGCACTTGCCGAAGCGCTCGGCCACCAAGAAGACGAAGAGGGTATCTCCGAAGAAGCCAACGAAAACCTCCACGGCACCGCTTACGGCGTACAGATGGGACGGATGGAACCCACCTTTGAAGGCTTCCAAGAAGTCCTACTCTCCAACGCCCGTGTTCGCCACTTCTCCGAATGGTGGGATCAATACGTCGAGTCCTCGATCGTCGGCGCAGATTATCAAACCTACCGCGAAGTCATGTGCCTTGTGGGGAGCCTGATCCGCCGCCTTGGTCAATCCAAAGAACGCCTCGAAAATGACCGAAAACGCGAGCGTTATATGTGGGCGCGGATCAAAGAACATCTCGCGCAACACAAACTCCAACCCGAAGAAACGCTGTTTATTTGCGGAGCCGCACACACCGCCTCAGATGTCGACTCTTTTGGCACCCAAACTCCCCACCGCGATCCGATCCCACCCCGCACCCAAACCAAATGGCTTTACGGGATCATCCCTTCGAGCTTTCGCTCCATCGAGCAACAATTCGGTATGCCCGACGGGACGATCTCGCTTGCCGAAAATGCGTGGAAACGAAGCCAAGAAGCCCTTGGGTTGCGCTCTCTCGGTATCAAAGATATCAAAGATATCAAAGACACCCCCCAAGCCAAACCAGCCCCCAAGAAAAGCACCAAAAAAACTCCCGCCAAGGCCGATCCAACCGACAAAGAAGACGCCTCTTCCTCGCCCATCACATCCGTTTCAACCGTCCCCGATGTTTTGGGCTTTTTACAACGTCCGCCTCAGCTACTCGAACAAGACGAAGAACAACTCTTACGTTGGTGCGTCGAGATCGTCTCGATGGCCCGAGAAAACGGATACCTCGCTTCCACAGCCGATGCGATCGCCATCTACCAAACAGCGATCTTGCTTGGGCGGATGCGAAACCGCCGTCATCCCTCGCCTTACGACTTTCAAGACGCTGCGATCACCTGTCTCGAAAAAGATCGCACCCCCAAAAAGCGCAACGTCCGACGCTTATGCGAGATATTGCTTGGCGGCGATCGCAGCGGCCACGTTGGTTATTCGTCTCTGCCGCCCCTCGCACAAGACGTCTACGACCGACTCTCCGCCTTGCCCGTCACCCTCAAAGGAAAAACCGTCCAACGCGCATTGATGGACTTTCGTCAAAACCCCGAATACACCGCCTGTTCCGATCTGCTGTGGCGGCTTCATTACCTGCTTGGCAAAAACAATTCCCTGATCCGCCCGATCATGGGTGAGCGCACCCTCGGGCAACGCGCACTCCAAGAATCATGGGATATCTCCATCGGAAAATACCAAGCCCCTCTGATCCAGCTAGCCTACGAAGGGGCCTCCATCGAACAAGTTCTCGAACGCCGTTTGTTGCAGCATGCCTTTTCCTCCAAAGCCCGCACCGTCCAAGCCCTCGAAGCCACCGAAGATAGCCTGCTTTATCTGGAGGCTCGCCGACTGACCCAGCGCCTCGGTGAACACGCCAACGACCTGCTCGTTCAAGAACTCGGAGCCGACGCCGCCCAAGATATCTTCGAGCGCATCCGTCGCCTTGTGCATTACTACCGCTCGACCCCCGAAGGTCTCCCGCCTTGGCTCCAACACTTCGTGGCAACGGGCTATTCACACTTTTCTACCATGCTTCCCGAAGCCTTTAGTGATCGCGGCACTTCTCCCCAACAGATCAGCGGCATGTTGGCCTTTATCTTTACGCTCGAAAGCCTCGCTCTTTCGATGGGTTGCGAACGCAGCCAGTTGATGATCGCAATCAAACAATCCGCATCGCTCACCCAAGATCCCGAAAAACTCGGGATCTTGTGGGCCGCAGAGTGGCTCCTGAGCGTTCGTGATATCGATGAGATCCGCAACTTCTTCGATCACCTGCTTCAAAATCCATTGACCCTTGTCGCTTTTCCCCGCTATCTCGACGGGTTTTTGCTTGCGCTCACCTTTACTCCGCTCGTCAGCCGATTGATCGTCGAACTGCTCTCCAAAGCCTTTGAGCGCCTCCCCGATCGCGTGTTGATGCCGTGGCTACCGTCGCTTTTGATGGGCTTGCAACCGCACCGCGATACCCTCCTCCCCTCCATCCTCCAAGAAGTCGCTCAGATCTACCCCAAAGCCTCCAAAGAACTCGATGCGTGGATCGCCCCGTGGTATCGAGAACGCCGCAAACGCAACGCCGTCATCCCCACCACCATCGTCCAAGAGATCCGCCCCGCTCCTTCCGTGCTTTCCAACGAAGAACGCAACGTCTTTCAACTCATGGCCGATCATCCCCAAACCACCGACGCCCTCGCTCACCTGTTTGGAGTCGCCACAACATGGCGATCTCCCGAAACAGCCGAAGCGCCCAATATATCGACCGCTTCTTCCGTTTTCCATGACGAACGCGAAGTCGGCGCTCATGCCCTGTTGCGCCATCATCCCCAAACCACCGATGCCCTCGCTTCGTTGCTTCGGCTTCCCCCCTCGTGGCCGACAGAACCCACGCATGCACCCTCCGATCTTGTCAGCGCGATGCCCCATCCCAACGCCGTCACCGAAGATCTAGAGCCCGAAGCTGCCGCTGCTGCCGCCCTCCTTCACAACCACCCCCAAGCCCTCACCGCCCTCGTCAAACACCTCACAAACTAGGCCATTACTTTTTTCGCGAACTGTTCGAGCTTTCGAGCATCCGCGTTAAATCGACGAATGCCATCTGAAAGTTTGTCCACAGCCATCGGATCTTCGTTGTGCATCCAACGATAGGTTTTTTCGTCGAGGTGGATCTTTGGGAGGTCTTGCGCCTTGGCGTTTTCGACACTCAAGCATTGTTCGACGGGTTCTTGGCTGCGTTTGAGTTCTTCGAGCAGATCGGGGCTAATGGTCAAGAGATCGCAGCCTGCGAGCCGCACGACTTGTCCTGCTTTGCGAAAGCTTGCGCCCATGACTTGCGTCTTGTAATCGAATTTCTTGTAGTAGTGGTAAATCCGCGTCACCGAAGCCACACCGGGATCTTGATCGAGCGGGATATCGGCCCCTTTCGCTTGCTTGTAATAGTCGTAGATCCGCCCCACAAACGGCGAGATCAGCGTCACCCCCGCCTCAGCGCACGCCACCGCTTGCGCGAAGCTAAACAGCAAGGTGAGGTTGCAATGGATGCCTTCTTTTTCAAGACGCTCTGCGGCACGAATCCCTTCCCATGTGCTTGCGATCTTGATCAAGATGCGTTCACGCGGAACCCCCACTTCTTCGTAAAGCTCGATCAATCGGTGTGCTTTCGCCACTGTTCCTTCTTGATCGAAACTCAAACTAGCGTCCACTTCCGTGGAAACACGCCCCGGGATAATCTCCAAGATCCGCTTTCCAAAGTTCACAAACAGCCGATCCATCAACAAATCTGTCTGCTGGCTGGCCTCGGCTGCATGCTTTTGCGCATAACGATGGGCATCTTCGAGCAGGTCTTTGTACTCGGGCTGTTGCGCGGCCTTGAACAACAGCGAGGGATTGGTGGTTGCGTCTTGTGGCGTATACTGCGCAATCGCCGCGATATCACCTGTGTCTGCAACAACGGTGGTCAGCTTTTTGATCGCATCAAGTTGGTTGCTCATCGTTTTTAAGGCGCGGAGACCCCCTTCTTTAGAGGGGGGAGGAAGCGCCGTCCTTTCTTTGGATAAGGGTGGTGGTTCGGGCGGCCAGCCGAGTGGTGGCCTTCTTGACATTGACGGAAGGGGTGAGGGTTTGGCCGTCGATGGTTTCGAGTGCGAAAAAGCCCGTACTGCGCTTGCCTTTGACCCATCCTGTGCCTTTTTCTGTTCTGACCAAGTCGTGTTTGCGTAGCCCAAACAGTTTTCCTGTGGGG
>CAUJFU010000413.1 GCA_963169055.1 Myxococcota bacterium | reverse complement strand
GACAAAGCACACGCAAATATGCATAAAAAGACGGAGGATACGACCTCCGTGTAGGGTGTGATCAAAGGTAGGGGCGTATGGCATACGCCCTTGCCCCATTCACGGGGATTTTCATCTCTCTGTACGAGCAGGCAACACGCGGATTTGGTATGAGGCAGTGGAAAAGGGAAAGCGTGAAGAATCAAGCCGTGGTAGGGGCGGTTCGCGAACCGCCCGCGCCTGAATATAGGCCTTTTTAGTATAGGTATGACAGTTCAGTCTCTTTTCTTCACCCGATGCCCGTGGCGTGATACGAAATCTGCCCATGCCAGAGACCCCCCGCTGGATGGGCTTTACAGACGATGTGTCCGAGTGTTAGACACAGGGCCAACCATGGCTTAACCTAGCGCGTATGGGGCAGCGCCCCATACGCGCTAGGGAACTTCGTCCCCTTGACCCCGCGTTGGCGAAGAGGGCATCGTTTTCCAGACAGGCGACTCTGTCGCTTGAAATACCGCGAAGGCGGGGGTTTTCGCCAACAAGCGAGCGATTGTTGGCTGAAGCGAAGCCTGAGCGCCAGCCTCGCAAAGCGGGAAGCGCGAAAGGAATGCTCACCATACTGACCGAAGATCACGAACATCAGGAAGCGAAAGGAGCGGTCTGTGTCACAAGAGAAAACACATCTGATTTGGATCGATTTGGAGATGACGGGGTTGGATATTCGGACGAGTACGATTCTTGAGATCGCGACGTTGGTGACGGATGCCGAATTGAACTTGGTGGCGGAAGGCCCTGTGATGGCGATCTATCAGCCAGATGAAGTCTTGCAGGCGATGGACGAGTGGAATACGACACATCACGGACAGAGCGGCTTGTTGGAGCGTGTGCGCACCTCTCATGTCTCCATGCAAGACGCCGAAGAGGCCACGCTGGACTTTTTGCAGCTTTACACCTACCCGTTCACAAGCCCTCTTTGCGGCAATACCATCTTCCAAGATCGGCTTTTTCTGCTGAAATATATGCCGAAGCTCGAAGCACACTTTCATTACCGAAACGTGGACGTTTCCTCGATCAAAGAGCTTGTGCGCCGCTGGTATCCGCCCGAGATGCACGCTCCCCCCAAAAAGCAAAGCCACCTCGCGCTCGATGATATCCGCGAATCTGTCGATGAATTGCGCTTTTATCGCCAACATATCTTTCAAAATCCGAGAGATGTATGAGCTATTAGTCGCGATCACGGGGGCGGATCTGCCAAGTGGTGTGCTGCTCGGCTTGGATCAAGCCGCGATCGAGGAGAGTTTGGAGGGTGGGGTCGAGGTGTTCGGTGCGGAGTTCACCTGCATCAAGGATCGCAAGCAAGCGATGGAGCAGATGCTTGGAGCCAAGCGCATCGAGCAGGTGTTGGCGGACGGCTTGGAATTGCCGCTGGAGTGCGTTGAAGTCGAGTTCTTCGAGAGAAGGAAGAGGTGGCGGTGTTTGAAGGTGGGCGAGAAGCTGCTGGTAAAGTGCGATCTGCTCGATCAGTGCGGCGCTTTGGGTGTTGGGTGGTGGAAGTCTCGGAAGATCGGGGACTTTTTTGGGAGGGGGAGGGGAGGCGCTGTGCAGAACACGGTCTTGGTGGTTGACCGCGCCGTCGAGAGGAAGTGCGGTAAGACCGCCATCGGTGGGGAGCAAAGCCAAGGCGATCAAGTGATCAGGGCGGGAGAGGAAGCCTTGATCAAGAACCCAACAGGTTGCGATGGCGCTTGGGATACCGACTTGTCGGAGCATCTCGGCGATCAAGAGATTGAGTCCGTGACAGACGCCCACCCCCCAATATGCCCCGTGTTGACCGGCATGCAAAAGGATCAGCGCATCATTTTGGAGGGGGCGGCGATCTTGATGGATGCGCTCGCGGGCAGCGCGGACCGCAGGCCGTTTGGCGTATTGCATCTCGTAGAGATAGCGCTTGCGCACCAATTGTTCGATCCGTCGGGCTTTTTCGAGTGCGCTCAGATCGCTTGATTGGAGGTCGGACAAAAAGTCTTGCAAGGCAGGAGGGAGATCTTCGCGCCGTGTGGTGGGCTGGAGGTAGTGTTTGTTGGGGTGAATAGAGCCTTGCGAGGCGATGGGTGCGGGCGAATAGAGGTCGAGGGTGTAGCGGATCGTGGCGATGCTTGGGGCGTTGATCTGGATCTGCCATGTGTCGGGCGTGGCGGCCTTGACCCTGTAATCGACCGTTGCGCCGTTGCAGGTGAGCTCGGGAGGCGCGTTGCTTGCGCTGTGCAGCGGCATCGGAAGTTGAATCAGGCCGGGAGGGAGGTTTCCTTGGAAGAGGATGGAGCCGATCTTGGGGCCGTGTTGCCAGATCAACGGGGCCTTGAGCGGCGTGGGCGACCAACGTTGCGTGCGGGGATCAAAGTAGCCCGTGACGGTATGGAGAGCATAGCGGTAAGGGTGCGGAAGAGCCGTGGGCTGATGAAAGAGTCCGATGTCTTGGGGATTTGGGGCGTGTTGACCAAATCGGTAAGCGTCGAAGTCAAGCTGCGGGCCGATGAAATCCCTCGGGCGGTTCCAGTCGTTGGGATCGGAAGGTGCGGTGTTGTTGTGAGCGCTGTCTTCGTAAGGGAAGGGCGGAGTGGGATCGTGGGTATCATGGCGAGGGAAGGCTTCGTTTGGGTCGCGCTGTTTGGAAGGTCGGGGAGGCCGTTCGAGCAGGCGATTGAAAGCGTCGAGGAAGCGAAAGGGGGGCGCATCATCGCGGTCTGGCGCATCATCGCTTGAAGAGGAAGAGGAAGCGGGGCGCTCTTGTTTGGGCGGTGGTGTGGGCTTTTTGGGCGGAGCGTTGTTTTTGTCGGATGTGTCGGCGCTTTGGTCGATGTTGTTGCCGTTGTGTTTATTGGATGTGTCGGCGCTTTGGTCGATGTTGCTGTGTTCTTTGTCGATGTTTCCGTTGCTTTGGTCGATGCTGCCGTTGTTTTGGTCGGAGGTATCGGTGTTTGTGGGGCGGGTTGGTGTGGTGGGTGGTTTGCGGAAGAAGCGAGACCAGAGATCGCGAAAAAAGCCTTGGGTGGCGGGTTGTGGGGCGGGGGCTTGATCGGGGCGAGATGGATCAAAAGCATCGGAGATGTCGTAAGTGTCGGTGTACTCGGAGTGTGCGTCGTCGAGGTCGGAGTGTGTGTAGGAAGTGTCGTTGGGTTTTTTCTTGTGGTGTTTTTGGGCGAGGATGGCGCGTGGAAAGTGGCGTTGGTCGAGGTATTGCTGCATGGCGGGGAGGGTTTGGCAACGCAACAACAGTTCGAGCATATCGGGGAGAGCTTGTTGTTGTGGGTCGCGGTGGACAAGCGGTGCGAGGGTGAAAGCAAGGCGAGGGGTGGCATCGGAGAGAGAACGCAAGAGTTTTTCGTCAAGCATCAGGCGGTGCTTTTGCGGATCATAGGTGATCATCTCGGGTATATCGAGCTTTCCAACGTCTTTGAGGGAGGCTTTGACGTGGAGTCCTTGGAAGACGTGGATGGCGTTGGGTTGAAGAAGTGCGGCGAGTTGATCGGCAAATGTCCAATCAGCATCTGAGCCGCCACGTTGGGCTTGTACACGCGGCAGAACGGAGCGCAGTGCTTGGATCTGTTCGCGCAGTCGGTCGAGGGCTTCGGTGTGGCGTTGGGTGGTGTCTTTTCCGGCTTTGGTGGAGATCTTGATGCTGATGCAAGACTCAAAGGCAGGGACACCACAGGCCAAAACAAAGGCTGCCGCATCAGGGGCGATATCCGCAGGGCCGAGCGCGGCAAGAGAAAAGCTGAGACTGCGGTACGGTGCGATCAGCGTGGGGCGTTGGCAGACGAAAAAGCCCTTGGCATCGCTCGATAACAACGCGAAGTGCGACGGATCTCTTTGGATCTGGGCCTTGTTTGTGGGCGGCGTGCGTTGGGGGTCGATGCGCTCGGCGAGAAAGACGGGCAGTTTGGTGTGGAGAGTGCTTTGCTGTGGGTGGAGATAGGCGTAGCAGCGGGGGAGGGCATCTAGCAGGGAAGGGTGTTTGTGCAGAAGTTGCGTATCTTGGCGTGCGGATTGTCCGATGTTTTCGAGGAAGTTGCGCACAAGATCGGGGGATATCTGTGTGGGGATATTCAAGGCTTTGCAAAAGAGGGGATAGCGGTGCGCGCCTTCGGGCCAAAAGCCGCGTAGATCGGCGAAAAGCGGCGAGGGAGGAAACGCAAGCACAAGGCGCGGAGGGCGCGGCTGCCCGTCGTGGCAGGGCAAGGTCAGGCGGCTGGTGTGTGTTTGGAGTAGGTCTCGCGCAAAGCGACGATCTTCGAGTCCGTGTTCGATCCACAAAAGCACGTCTTGATCGAGCGTCGAGTGATCAGGGCGTGCGGGTAGAACATCAAGAAGGCCGAGGTCTTTGATCGAGCGAAAGCGCAGCGGTTTGTGGAGGGCCGTTGGAAGGAGGTCTTCGTAAAAAGGGGCAGGGAAGATCCCGAGCGCGTTGAGGGTCAGGCGTTGGATGCGATCGTCGAACCAGTAGAGATCGCTAGGATGGCGAGCAGCTTGTTGATCATCGAGCATCCACGGGGTAGATCGCAAGGCTTCGATGGGGAGGCATTGTGGGTGGCGGCTAAGATAGCGAGCAAAGGCTTTGTAATCTTCGGTGGATGCGAGGTGATCAAGTTGTTGGCGAAGTGTTTTGCTGTCGGGCTCTTTGGCGATCCCGATCGCGTGTGCAAAGGCCGCTGCTGCGGGGTGTTGTGGGAGGTGAAACTGCAACGAGGGTCCGAGGAGTTGCGCAAGAGCATCGCGATCTTCGGAGTCTGGCAAGAGGATACGCGAGAGAGGCAACCATTGAGCGGTGAGGGTGGGGAAAAGCAGTTCTTCTTGGGGGAGAGACAAAAGCATCTGTTTTTGTTGGGAAGAGGGGGCGTGTTGCCAGAGGTGAGCGAGCGCGGTGTAGGTGTGTTGAAAAGAAGCCAAGTCATCCTGTGTGGCGGATTCAAGGAGGCGCGCAAACAGCGAGCGGGCTTGTTCGGGGACAGACAACGGATGTTCGAGAAGGTGGCGTTCGATGCGTTGGGAAAGCTCCGAAGGGATCAGGGTTTCAGGATGGGGCCGTTGTGGATCGTGAGCAGGCGTGGACCAATCGATCTCGTAGAGGGTGTGAAGCTTTGCATCAGTAGCGGTGAAAAGCGCCGAGGTTCGGAGGCGTTTGGCGCTGCGTTCGTCTGTGCAAAGGGCTTCCCATCGCTGGAGCAAGAAGTCGTAAAAGAGCTTACGGCGTTCGAGAGCGCCGAGGATAGGGTGTTTGGCGACAGGTTGATCTGGAAAACTACCGCTTGAAAAGGCATCAAGGAGATGAAAGACGGAGACCTCTGGAAAAGCATCGCGGAGGTCGTTGGTAAGGGCGGATTCAAGGGCGGGATGGAGAAGTTCGTTGGTGATCGAAAGACTTTCGAGCCAAGTTGCGTGGTGCGTACCTTGTCGGGACAGCGGGCCTTTGCGCAGCCGCGACTTGCGATCCGCCCACAACGGCATCTCAGAAAGTTCTGTGGCAGAACAAAGAGGGGACAAGCGTTGGAGGTGTTGTTGGAGATGCTCAATCGAGGCGAGCGGAGCGGGTTGTTCGGTGAGAGGGCGCAAAGGGAGGGCGGTTTCGAGGAGGGTATCGCGGAGGATTTCAAAAACAGAAGAGGGGGCCATGAGTCCCGAAAAGGCGGCGAGATCAGCTTGTTCGTCGGGATGGAGCCTTCGCCGTTGCCATGCAGATTCGTGGCCCCACAGATCGTCAAGCAGCGGAGAGTCGGTCAGTTGCGAGAGGGGCGTGGGTTGTTGGAGTTGGTTGGAAAACAGCGGTAGAGCTTCCAGATCGGGATGCCCATCAGCGCGGTGAGGGCGAGAGTTTGGGGGGAAGAGAGTTCGGAGATCGTCGAGGTGTTGTTGGAGAAAGCGGCGGATCAGCCGAAGGATGGGGGCTTGGAGTTTTTCGGAGGAGAGCGGAGTATGGCGCAAGAGCGCCAAGAGATCGCCGAGAGAAGCGTCTCGAATAGAAAGCGGCTGAAACAGCGGATGGATGGCGTTTTGCGTATCGGTGGAAAGCAAGCGAAAGCCCGCTTGTTCAAAGATCGCACGCAGAAGTGGAGGTTCACAGCGAAAGATCAGATGTTTGGGGATGTGTTCGTGCCAAGGCGTCTTGTCCCAATCCGCGAGGGGGGCGAAGTCTCCCGATGTGTCGGGGAAGATCGGGGACTTGCGCGTCATATCGAGCAGTCCAAAAGGCAGGGCGTCGATGTGTTGGAGGATCAAGCCGAGGAGTTGTTGTTTTTCTTGGGCGTCGAGGGTGTGGATCTGTTGAAAGGATTCGCGAAGGATCTCGGCGGGAGCCACGGAGCGCAGGACGGATTCGAGATCAAGGGCTTGCAAAAGCGCCGATTGTTCGGGTGGATGCGCTGCGAGGTATCGGCGTTCGCCTCGGCGTTGCAGAAAGGGGATCCACGCAGGAGCGGGAGAGCGGCTGAGCGCTTGAGCGGATTGGCGTGTGTCGTGTTGGTCGAGGAACAACGGGGCTTTGGCGCGTTGTTCGAAGGGAAGGGTGCGCAGATGCGAAGCGCGTTCGAGAAGGTACGATTGGAACACTTCGAGGGGAGGATCGGTTGCAAGCATCGCCTCAAAAAGATCGGTGATACCATAAGAAGAGACAGGTAAGAGCCGAGTGTGGGGTTGTGCGGCGATCGCGGGGTGGATGAATTCGCGTGAGGGGAGGAAGTGCGGCAGATCGGGATCATGAGTGAGCATGGGTGCATCAGGTGCATCGATCGAGGTGATACGTTGCTGGGTGGTGAGCCAGAGCGGGGCTTTACAAAGGGCGTGGAGTTGGGTGTGGGTGAGGTCGTCTGCGATCTGTCCGAGAACTGCGTGCAGATCGAGCAGGCGATCGTGAAAGCGATCCGCGTGATGGGTGATCAGCGCGACGAGAGCAGCGGGATCGAGAGAGAGCGTTGGAAAATGTTGGCGGATCGAGATATCTTCGGAGAGCAGCGGAAACAGCGGAGAAAGCAGCGCAAAGGCCGCCTTATAAGCGGGGCTTGGGGGTAGGAAAAAAGCACCGTTGTTTTGGGGATCTTGGGCGAGAGGGTAAAGGTGTTGATCGTGCGCAAGAAACAGAGGCAAGCGAGCAAAAGCTTTCCGTTCGTTTTCGGTTGCGTGTTTTAGGCTGTCCAACAAGATTGCGTGAGGGACAGGCCAACGCTGCGTGTAGTCTTGAAGAGTGAGGCGGAGAAGAGGGATGTGGCTTTGCGCGTTGGAGCGGGGAATGTCCTTGGGCGTGTGTGGATGGTGGGTGTTCTCTTGTGTGTGGTGGTTGTCGTCTTTCGTGCGGTGGTTGTCGTCTTTCGTGCGGTGGGGGAGGAGGTCGTCTTGCGTGTGGCGGTGGGGATCGGATGAGAGGTTGTGGGTGGTGAGGGCTTGGGAGAGTTTGTTTGCGAGATCGCGGAAAGAGCGGGTGGGGATGCCCAAGCGTTGGAAGAGATCGGAGGCTTGATCTTGGAGGTGTTGTGGGAGGAAGCGTTGTTGGGAGCCCCATGCTTGGCGGATGGCAGGGATACCGAGGGCGATCTGGCCTTGGCTTGGGCGGTAGAGTCCGCCATCTTGGCCGAGCAACAGCGGAAGTTCGCGCAATTGTTGGAGAGAGGCTTGGCAGCGCGACGGATCTTCGGCAGTTTGTGACTGGAGAAGGTGAGTCAGTTGTTGGTAAAGGCGATCGATCCGAGGAGAGGCAAACAAGGACGACAGCTTTTCGGGTGGTGGCGTGCCTTCGGGGTGATCATGCAGCCACGAAGCGAGCAGATCCAGCCACATCGGCAAGGCGAAGGTCGGGACGCCCAATTGCTGTAGGCGCAGCGCTTCTTCGGGCTGCAAGTCGAGTTTTGCGGGCCATCGTTCGGAGGGTATGGAGTCGGAGGCTTTGAAGATCGTGTTGGGGAGAGGGATGGTGTCGAGTAGAAGGGCCACGCTTGGGGGGGCGATGTAAAGGTCTTGCGGAGAGCGGATTGTGTCGGTGGTATCGGGGAACAGAGGTTGATTGGAAAGGATATCTGGGAGTGCATCGACAAGGGGCTTCCAGAGCGGATCGTGGAGGCGTTCTTGGAGGGGGAGGAGTCGCAAGAAGCCGCGTAATGGGGCAGGATCATGGTCTTGTTGAGATCGGGAGAAAAGTTCTTTTGCGATCTGCAAGAATAGCGGGGGGACTTGCTGGAGGAGATAGTGGTTCCAAGGAGAGTCGCGCAAGATCCTTTCTCGGTCGACGGGGACGTCAAAGTGGGCTTGTAAGAAGAAGTCGAGGCCGGGATCTTCGGCGGTGGGCAGGAAGCTATAAAGGCGCGGTGCTTGGGGAGGGAGAGGCTGCGGGATGCCTCTTGGATCACAAGCCATCCCAAGTAGCAGGCGGGTATGGCTTGCGCGATCAGCGCTACGCAATCCTGTGGCAACGGATATCTCGGCACTTGCGAGTAAGTAGTGTTGGTGTGTGTGCGGATCGTGGCGTTGGATGGTGACGTGCGTGCTTTGTCGATCGCCTTGGAGGGTGATCTGTTGAGTGGGGGCTGTGTGTGGCGGAAGCTGCGCGTGTAGCGAGGGATCGAGGGTTGCTTCGATGTGAACGATATGGCGCAGCGTCAGGAGGATCACAGGATCAAGCCCGTGGGTGCGCAGGTACAGGCGATGCGGAGAACGAGCTTCGTGATCTTGTTCGCGTAGCGGCAAGACGAGCAGGGTTCCGTGCGCCTGCATGGAAGGAGGCACGACCGCAGGGCGCTTCTCTAAGGCCCGAGGCATCGAGACATCGGCGATCTCGAATTGGTAAGCGTCGCTGTAGATCTGAGGGCGGCGGGTGATCTCGTAGACAGATTTGAAGCCGACGCCAAAGAAGCCGATCTGATGGCGCTTTTTGTTGGATTGTCCGATCGATGTGACGCCCACCAGATCGCGGGCATCGAAGGGCAAGCCATCATGCCAGACCAAGATCTCCGAAGGGCCGAAGTGCAAGCACCAACGGCGGGCTTGTTGATCTTCGGCATTCTGTAGAAGCTCGAAAAGAAAGTGTCCGGGATCGTCGTACACTCGTCGTGATAAGAGTTCTTCGGCGCGGGCTTGGGAGATCGGCTTGGGGACAGCGGCCAAGATCTCGATCGCAGCGTGGGCCGCACGTTTGAGCAAGTCTTGGAAGCGGCTTTTTTGTTCGGAGGGCAGCTTCAACGCAGCGAGCCGTGATGCGGGGAGTTTGAGCAAGGTCACTTCGGGGATCGCTTCGGTGTGTTCTTGGTTGAGTAGGTGTTGGCAGTGGTTTTGAAGTTGATCGAGCAAGGCTTGATGCTGTTGTGGAAAGTACCGCAGCAAGGGACGATCCAACAGGCAAAACAATTGCAGTCGTTGAATCGGCGCACGTTCGGCGCATTGGAGCAGCAAGGCAGCGATGCGTTCGCGTTGGGTGGTGGATATCGCGCTGTCGTCGGCAAGGAGGCGATCAAGCAAGAGGGAGACTTGTAATCCCGCACTATCGGGCTGTTCGAGTAAGAAGTCTGCCAAGCGTATTTGTTCTTGGGCGTTCGTAGGCCAGTTCTGCGAAAACAGCCATTGCAGGGCAAAGATCAGCGGTTCGTGATCGCGAGAGATGGCGCAAAGTTCGAGCAGCACGAATGGATCGATGGTTGGGAGAGAAATCTTGAGCAGATCGATTTGCTGTTGAAAGGGAAGGTGCAGAAAGTGCTGTGGTTGCAAGGCCGCTTGGATATCAGCGCGATAGGCCGAAGTTGCAGGAGTGATCGATGTATGTTCCATGAAGCTTTCCAAGAAAATGAAGAGGAAGGAGTGGGTTAGCGAGTGGAGGTGACATGCTCGGGGGAGACGTTGTCGGGGTGGGAAGGTTCGAGTGCGTCGAGGTCGGGATCGGGGAGAGGTTCAAGATCGAGGATATCTTCGACGGCTTCGGTGAAAAGGCTAAGGCGACCGAGGATGCGGGCATAAAGGCTGAGCATTCGATCGAGGATCATTTCTGCGGAGCCGATCAATAGGGGGAGATCGTCGGTGCTTTCGGGGAGTTCGGGCATGGCGTAAGAGGCGAGATCGACTTCACCTTTGGCGTGATCGAAGGGATAGGGTTCGTGTTCGAGGCGGGAGTGAAGGTCAAGGATCTCTTGGAAGAGGCTTTGTAGGCTTTGTTGGACTTCGGTTTGGCTGTTGGCGACGGCGGCGACTTCTTCGGAGGCATGGAGATAACCGACCGAGCGGAAGAAGTTTTCGCGCAAAAGCGTCAATTGGGGTGCGAGTTCTTGGAGAAAGTTCCATGTTTCGATGAGTTGTTTGGCTTCGGTGCGGTAGGCGGTGGCGTCTTCGAGCTTTTGTTCGATTTGGGGGTGTCCGAGGAGTTGCAAGGCGAGATGGATGCGTTGAAAGGCGCGTTGGATGGATTGGTTGATGGTGTGAAGGAGTTCTTGTTGTTCTTGGTGGGTGGTGTCGCGGAGATTTCGCTGGTGATCGAGTTCTTCATAGATCTTGAGATCGCGGTTGTCGATGAGTTGACACTCGATCAGGCGGACGGTGATATCTTGTTCGTTGTAGACGGATTCGTTGCGTTGATAAGCAAGGAAGGCATCGTGGGCTTCGGGGAGTTGTTCGAGAAAGTCTTCGCTGAGCCGTTCGATCTCGGTGGTGGCGAGTTGGAGATCGTCGGGGGGGGGGCCGATCGGTTCGAGGGAAGGAGGCTGGATCGGCAAGAAGATTCCTTGGAAAGAGCGCTGAAAGGCTTTGCGTTCTTTGTCGAGGGCATTCATGCGTGCGAGCAGGATCGGGGTGGGGATCAGACTGTCTTCTTGGAAGTTGTCATCAAAGAGATCGCGGTAAAAGGAGAGAGTTTGGCGTTTGGAGGTCTCGTCAAAGTCTCGAAACAGTGTGGTGGTGGGGATCGAGAGTCGAAAGATGCCGGGGCAGGCTTCGGCGGCGGCGTTACGGGCGCGGTCGGGGTGGCTGGGGTGGCTGTCAAAGAAACCTGTTTTGGTGTTTTCGATATTTTCGTCGATGTTTTTGGCGATCTCGTCATCGATCTTGTCGAGCCGTGCGACCACAAGGGCTGGGAAGTCATCGCCGAGGCGTCCATCGCGCCAAGCATCGTGGAGGTCGGCATCTGCAAGAAAAGAGGCGACTTCGAGATGCGTGACATTGCGCAGCAGCGGGCCGATTTGATCAGAGCCGATGATGCGGGCTTGATAGCGATCGGCATCGTATTCCATCTGACGGGTCATATAGCTGCTGATCAGTTCTCCAAGTGCCATAAACAGCCACAGGATCTTGCGGGTGATCCAAATAAAAAACCGCGCGAGATAGAAGCCCCACCCAAACCAGATTCCCGAAGATTCGGAGAGATCGCGTAGTCGGTCATCGAGGGCGCTGCGTTCAAACACCGCACACATAAACCATCGATTGATGGCGCGGATCAGGTAGCCAAGGCGCATCCCTGCTCCTTGGGCAAAGTGCCCGAATTCATGGGCCAAGATGCCGGTGAAGTGACGGATCGAAAGTCCCGCAACCAAGGGCAATCCGATGCGAAGGGTGAGTTTGTGTTGGAGAAAGCTGCGCAGCCCGGGGAGGAAGCGTGCTGAGGCATTGACGTTGAGATCGATCTCGATGCGTTCGGGGACGGGAGAGCGTAGGGTCAGGCATAGTTTTTCAACGAACGCAAACAGCAGAGGCTCTTCGTCTGGTGAAAGGGTGCGTACAGTCTCGTTGTTGTCGTAGCGGGCGAAAAAAGGGCGCACCATGAAGCCAAAGAAGAAACCACCCGCGACAAGCAGCGAAAGGTACACAAAGACCCCCAAGACGTTGGTGGTGGGCATATCTTTGTAATAGACGGCAAATTGATACACGCTCCATCCGACAGATCCGACCAAAGCGATGTAAAACACAAACAAAAGAACCATCACGCAAGCCGTGAGAAACAGGCCGATACGGTAGCCCCATGTTTCACGCACAGGTTCAAAGGTTCCACGAAAAGATTGTTCGATCATCTCGGATGTGACGGGGGGTGGAGCGGTGGAGGGAAGAAAGGATGCGTGTTTCTTTTTCAACGCCCATTTTTTTTGGAGCGCAAGACTGGAATGGGTCGCGGTGGAGGGAAGGGATGGTTTGAGTTTCTTTTTCATCAGGGCCTACTTTACGAAGGGATGGAAAAGTTTTGAGAGAGGACTGACGCGGTCGGATAAATCTTGTGGGGTGCCACCCCGCGCCCCGCCATAGACCGAGGACTCCTTGGCCCCGAGAGGGGCGAACAGATCATCGTTTTTCAAACCAACGGCGTTCTCGCTTGAGATGGCGCAAACACGGGAGTTTTTGCCAACAAGCGACACCGATCAAGAGAGCGGGCGATCTTTGGGAGCGAAGGCGTTGAGCCAAAAGACGATCTTGCGCCATGCGTCCCACCAATCTTCGGCGCGCATGGTGTGTCCTGAGTGGGGATAACTGAGAAAGCGCAGTCGATCGGGGGGGACGCCACCTTGGTTGCGGAGTTTGTCGAAGAGATCGAGGGTTCCTTGGGGAGAGACTTTGTCGTCGAGGGCAGCATGAACCGCGAACAGAGCGCATTCGCGGAGGCGTCCGGGAGAAACGATCGGGGCCTGAAAGAGCAAGGGGCGCAGGGATTCGCGGGGGATATCGCTCATGGGTTCCCATGAGGGAGAGCCAAGTAAGGCGATGCCGACAGGAAGGCGCAGATGAGAAGCGAGTGCTTTATAAGTGACGTAAGCCCCAAAAGAGATGCCCGCGAGTGCGTGAACTTGGATGCCTTGGGCTTGAAGAGCGCCGCAGATCCCGGGAAGTTCACGCGCCCACTCGCAGACCATCTCTAAAAACAAACGGTGGCGCGTGAGCGGATCGGCCTGTTCCATGGCTTGCAGATGCCCGTTAGAGCGCTCTCCGTGATGGGGGGCGTCAGGAACCACAGCCCCCCATCCTGCATCGCAAAGATGGAACATCTCGTTGACTTGGACTTCTTTGTTGGCGTTTAAACCGTGCAAGAGCAAGACGACAGGGGCATTTTTTTGAGCGTGAGGCTGTCCCATTAGGCAAGGGATGGTGTGTCCGTCGACGTTGAGGTGGAGCGTGCTTTGCTGCATGCTGTGAGGCTCCTTGTTTTGGCCCTTGGGAGGGCAACCCAGATCCGTATCTCTTCCATAAGATCCAAGATGCTTGTACGATTCAAGCGGCAAGTGTTTTAGGCGAATCGTTTGCCCTTGAATTTTGCGGGGTTGTGTGTGTATACGGCTCGTCGGAGGCTTGTGCAAGGGCCACGCACAGGCGGTCAAGTCAACGCATGGGAGGCGTAAGGCGATGCGCAATCGGTGGAGAGGGATGTTGTACCTGCTTGGGGTGGGGTGGGTGTTGGCGAGTTGGATGGTGGTGGGTTGCGGTGCTGTGCATGATCTGCGTGTGGAGCCGAATACCCTGTTGTTGCCGGCGGATGGAAAACGCGATGTGAGCTTTCAAGTGACGGCGACCGATGTGTGGGGGGCGCGAGTCGATGTGACCAAAAAAGCCCGATTGATCGTGCGTGGAGAAGGCGCAGAGTTGCGTGATCCGAAATCTTGGGAGGAAAAGAAGTTTCGCATCGCCAAGGTCGGACGTTATTCTTTCCAAGCAGAGATCGACGAACAGCGCTCTCCCGAAGTGGTGGTTCAAGCGCTCGATCAAAAAAGTTATGTGTATGAGATGTTGCGGGATGTGTACTTTTGGGCGGACAAGATCCCGCAAGAAGATCCCCAACGCTTCGGATCTCCCGAAGATATCTTACAAGCCATTCGCTACGACAAAGCCAAGGGCGGATACGATCGCTGGAGTTATATCACCAACCTTCAAAGCCACACAGACTTCGACACCAAGGGCGAATATGTCGGCGTCGGATTCAATATGGCCTATGATCCGAAGGGAAAGTTGCGGGTCTCGTTGGCTCATGCGGATTCACCCGCAGGCAAGGCGGGTTTGGAGCGCGGACAGCTCATCTTGTCCATCAATGGGAAGGCGCTCAAAGAGATCGAAGAGCAAAATTTGTGGGCGACGATCTTCGGCGAACCTTCGGCAGGAGTGGCTGTCGAGATGACCATCCAAGAAGAGGGCAAAGAACCTCGCTCTTTGCGATTTCTCAAAGGAACCATCCATGTCCGCAGCGTCTTTCTGCACAAGATCATCGAGCGTGCGGGAAAAAAGATCGGCTACCTGCTGTTCAACCAATTTATCGAACCTTCGATCGGCGAACTCGACGAAGCTTTTGCTTCGTTTCATGCCCAAGGCATCGACGAATTGATCCTCGATCTGCGCTATAACGGCGGTGGGCGCTTGAGTACAGCCCTTCACCTTGCATCGCTGTTGATGGGACGCGAGACTCAAGAAAAAGTCTTCTTTCAATACTTACACAACGAAAAAAACAAGCTTTGGAATCAAAGTGTGTCTTTTCAAAGAGGCGTAAAAAACGCGCTTTCGTTGAAACGCTTGTTTGTGATCGCGATGGGCGGGACGGCCTCTGCAAGCGAAGTCCTGATCAACGGCCTGCGTCCGCATCTTCCTGTGGTGGTCGTTGGGCAAACCACCCACGGCAAGCCGATGGGGATGTATGTGTACAATTTCTTTGATAAGGTCTTTGCGCCCATCTCTTTCAAACTTGCAAACGCCGAAGGAAAGGGCGAGTTCTACGAAGGGATCGTTCCCGAGATCGAGGCAGCCGATGATATCACGCGGCAGTTTGGCGATCCCGAAGAAGCCCCACTCAAGGCCGCCTTGGAATCTATCGCGGGGCCAAGCGGCCAAAGCCGCCTACCTTTGCGCATCCTGACCCCACAAAAACAGATTCCGATGGATGGATTTCGCCGAATCATCGGGGCTTTTTAATCGGATGGAAGTGAATTGTCGGAGGGTGGTGGAGTTTCGGATGTGAGGGGGGTGGGTGGGCCCCAGAGGCCGTAGGCGGAGGGGAGGACAAAGAGGGTGAGCATCATGGAGGTAAAGACGCCGCCGATCACGACGGTGGCGAGGGGGCGTTGGACTTCGGCGCCAGCGGTGGTTGCGAAGGCCATCGGGAAAAAGCCGATGGCATCGGTGAGTGCGGTCATGAGGACGGGTCGGAGGCGTTCTTGTGCGCCGAGGACGATGGTTTCTTCGCGGGAGTGTCCTTCTTGTTGAAGAGTTTGGAAGGCGCTGTAGAGGACGACACCGTTCATCACAGCGAGGCCGAAGAGTGCGATAAATCCGACGGCAGCGCTGATGCTAAAGGGCATTCCGCGAAGCCACAGGGCAAAGATCCCGCCGCTGGCCGCGATGGGGATATTGAGGTAGATCAGGGCGGTGATACGGGCGGAACCGAAGGCCATCATCAGGAGGGAGAAGATCAACAGGAGGGTGAGCGGAACGACCACGACAAGGCGCTGCGAAGCACTGGCGAGTTGTTTGAATTGCCCGCCCCATTCGAGGAAAAAGCCTTCGGGGATGACGAGGGAGCCGTCTTGTTGGGCTTTTTGGAGGGATTGTTTGGCTTCTTGGACGAAAGTGCTGAGATCGCGGCCTCGGACGTTGATCTGGACGACGATGCGGCGTTTGCCTTGTTCGCGTTGGATCTGGACGGGGCCTTCTTCGGACCAGATGCGTGCGACTTTTTGGAGGGGGATCAGTTTGTCATCGCGTGTTCGGACGGGGAGTTGGCGGATCGCATCGATGGTGGTGCGATCGAGGTGTTGAAAGCGGATGCGCAAAGGAAAGCGACGTTCTTTTTCAAAGATCTGCCCGGCATGGATACCGCCGATGGTTTCGACGACACGGAGGGCTTCTTCGGGAGACGTACCGTATCGACCGAGGGCTTGGTAATCGAGCTGTATGCGTAGATAAGGAAGTCCATCGGTGGCTTCGACAGAGACGTCAGCGGCCCCTTTGACTTTTTTGACAAGCGATTCGATGGCTTCGGCAGTTTGGCGGAGTTTGTGGAGGTCATCGCCAAAGATCTTGATCCCGATATCGGAGCGGATGCCTTCGAGGAGTTCGGCGGTGCGCATCTCGATGGGTTGGGTGAAACTGTAGGAAGTGCCGGGGGCATCGTGGAGGAGAGCGGCTTTCATGGCTTCGACGAGGCGTGGGGTGGTCATGCCAGAGCGCCATTTGTGGGTGGGTTGGAGGGTGATGTAGATATCGCTTTGGTAAAGTCCCATTGGATCGGTGGCGATCTCGGGTCGGCCTGTTTTGGAGATTACGGAGAGGACTTCGGGGAATTGTTTGAGAGAACGCTCGACGAGAGCGGATTGTTGGATGGCTTCGGAGAGGGAGATCGAAGTAAGGCGTTGGGCTTGGACAGCGAGGGTTCCTTCGTCGAGGCGAGGCAAGAATTCCGCGCCCATGCGAAAAGCCATGACAACACTGAGTGCAAAGATCGCGAAGGCGGAGGCGAGGATGAGCTTTGGGCGATGGAGAGTTTGTTGTAGTAGGGGCCGATACATCCAAAGAAAGAAGCGCATGAGCCATGTTTGGCGGTCTTGGGTGTGGAGAGGGAAGGCTAGAGAAGCGGCGACCGGCACAAGCGTAAGCGACAAGATCAGCGCCCCAAGCATCGCAAAGATCACAGTCCACGCCATCGGGCGAAACATCTTGCCTTCGGTGCCTTGGAGGGTGAGGATGGGGAGGTAGACGAGGATAATGATACCGACGGAAAAGGCGATGGGTCGGCTAACTTCGTTCGAGGCGTGTTCGACAGCTTCGAGGGAACTTTTCCATGCGATGCGGCGTGCGGTGAGAACAAGGATGCTGTGTTCGACCATTACGACCGCACCGTCCACGATGATGCCAAAGTCGATGGCTCCGAGGCTCATCAAGTTGCCGCTGATGCCCATCCAACGCATACAGATGAACGCAAAGAGCAGGGACAGCGGGATGGTAAAAGCGACAATCAATCCACCGCGCAGATCGCCAAGCAACAGAAACAAGATGACGATCACAAGGAGACCGCCTTCGAGCAGGTTGTTTTGGACGGTGCGTAGGGTGCGTTGAACAAGCAAAGAGCGATCATAAAAGACATCGAGGGTGACATCTTTGGGCAGTCCGGGTTGGAGTTGTGTCAGGCGTTCTTGGACGCCTTGGATGACGTCGCGGGCGTTGGCTCCAAGCAACATCATGACGGTGGCGGTGACGGCCTCACCACGGCCATCGCGGGTGGCGACGCCTTGGCGAGGCATGGCAGCAAAGCGTACGTCTGCGATCTGTCCGATGCTGACGGGAGTAAAGCCGAATTGCGTACGAACGGAAAGCGCTCGGATATCATCAAGGCTGCGCAAGAAACCCTCACCACGGACAACGAGTTGTTCGCCTGCGCGTTGGATGTAGCCTCCACCGACGTTTTTGTTGGCTTGTTGGAGGGCTTGGAGGACTTCGGATACGCTGAGGTTGTAGGTGCGTAGGCGTTGCGGATAAAGCGAAACCTCAAAGGTCTTCATCTGTCCGCCCATCGAGTTGACTTCGATCACGCCATGCACCATCCGCAGGGCGGGGGCGATGTACCAATCAAGGATCGTGCGCAATTGCATGGCATCGCGTTTGGCGCTGCGGATCTCGAATTGAAAGATCTCGCCAAGGCCGGTAGATAGGGGGCCAAGCGAGGGGGTTCCGTATCCTGCGGGGATCTCTTCGCGAGCGTTCGAGAGGCGTTGACTGACCATCTGACGGGCCCAGTAGATATCGGTTCCTTCTTGAAAAACGACGGTGACGACGGACAAACTGATCTGGCTGAGAGAGCGGATCTCATCGAGTTTGGGGATACCGGCCATCGCTTGTTCGATCGGGTAGGTGATCTGGCGCTCGACTTCTGCGGGTGCAAGGCCGGGGCTGTTGGTGAGGATCTGGATCTGGACGTTGGTCAGATCGGGGACAGCGTCGATGGGAAGGGATTGAAAGGAGCGCCAGCCCCAGATGATCAAAAATACGCCAGCCAACAAGATCAAAAAGCGGTTGTGTAGGGCATATTGGGGGATGCGTTGAAACATCGTGGTATCGGGCCTTTTGGGTGAAAGTCGTTGTGTTTAGCGGTTGTCGGTTTTTTTGTCGTTGGCGGATTGTGTCAGGATGGATTTGAGCAAAAATGCGCCGCGAGTGACGATGGTTTCGCCTTCGGAGAGTCCAAACAGGACTTCGGTGTATCCCTTGAATGCGGCACCTGTGACAATATTTCGTGGGTGAGCGTGATCTTTGTGGAGGACAAAGACCACGCTTGAAAGGCCGATGGTTTGGATGGCTTCGTCGGGGATGACGAAGGGAGGTTCTTTGGTGTTGGTGGTTGGGGCAAGATGGGCTTCGAGCAGTTGGCCTCCACGCAAAAGTCCGGTGGGATTGGGGAGATCAACGCGTGCTTGGAGGCTTTGTTGCGCACGCAAAACGCTTTCGCTGATATGAACGATCTTGCCGGATAGAGCGTGCGGAACGCCATCTCCTGTAAAGGTCACGCTATCGCCTTCTTTGATCAGCGAAGCCCATTGGAGCGGATAACGCAGGTGGACCCAGACCACACGGCGGTCTTCGATCTGCATGAGGGCGGTATCGGGAGTGACCCATTGTCCGAGCTTTGCGTTGACGTGGACGATGGCTCCTTGACGAACAGCGCGAAGCGTGTAGCGCCCGTGGAGTTGTTTGGCATCCAGAGCAGGAGGTTGAACCCCGAAGATTCGAAGTTGTGCGCGAGCATCTTGGTATTCGATCTTGGCGTGTGCTGCGCGGTTTTCGGCTTGTGCGAGGGCGCTTGCGCTGTTGAGGCCGATCTTGTGGAGTTGTTTTTGTCGGTTGGCTTCGTTTTGAGTCAACTGCCAGAGGGCGTGGGTGCGGAGGTAGCGGCTACGGGCTTTTCCGACATCGGGGCTATCGATCTCAAGCAGGGCTTGGCCGGAGCGAACATGGTGGCCTTCTTCTGCAAAGAAGCGGACGACACGACCTGCTGCGCGAGCGCCCGTGTGTTGGAGGGTGTGGTGAGGGATCTCGACTTCGGCGATGGTTTGGAGGCTTTGCAAACGCTTTCGTTCTCCAACGCGGATCGATTGAAGGGATTGTCGTTGTTGGAGGTGTTTGGGAAGGGGGATGCCTTTTTCGGGCGAATGAGCGGGAGCGCCCCCCAGTTTGATCGCAGCAGGAGTGGGCGGAGGTTGTGGAAGATCTTGTGGGTGTGGGCGTTGTGCTGGGGGGGATGGGAGCGTTCGTGCGTGTGGAGGTTGTTTGGGTGGATGGGGTCGATGGGAAGGGGTTTTGCGCAAAGAAGACGGTGGCTCTGAGAACAAAACAAGACGCGCTCCTGCAAGCACAAAGAAGAAGGCGGCGGCAACGACGAAAGCGACCGTAAGAAGGCGCGTTGTGAAGAGGGGAGTTGGGTTGGATGGGTTCATGGTGTGCTTCCCTTGACTGAATGATTCGGATGGATGGGGATTTGAGCGCCGAGCCAACGTAGCTCGATGTGTGTTTGGGTGGCTTGTTCAAGGGCTTGGAGGTAACCGAGTTGGCCTTTTTCGAGGCTTTGTCGGGCGGTGAGTAGGCGGATCAGGTCGATCTGACCGGCGCGATAGCCTTGCTCGATCAGATCGAGTTGTTTTTGAAGTTGGGGCAGGATCTGGCTTTGGAAGGCGAGGACGACGCGACGTGCGAGGGTGTAGCGTTGGTGAGCGGTGTGAAGTCTTGCGAGAAGGCGGAGGCGGATTTGTTCGATCTCGACGCGGCGTTGGAGGATTTGAGCGCGCAGAGAGGCGACAGCGGGTTGATTGCGCCACCACAAAGGCAGGGCGATCTCGATGCCACCGCGCAAGACGTGTGCGCCCATGCTGTAAGCGTAAAGCATCACAAGGGTGAGGTCGGGAATGGCGAGGCTTTCGGCGAGGGCGAGTTCGGCTTGTGTGTGTCGCAGATGAGCGTGGGCAAGCTGTAGATTCGGATGATGGGGGATTTTTTGTTCGATGGAAGCAAGCAGCGGCGGTGGTGGAAATTGCGGAGCGATGGGGATATCGACGTGGGGGAAGGTGGGGGTATACCAACCGAGCAAGAGGCGAAGTTGTTGGATGGCTTGGAGGCGTCGAGAATCGGACTGGAGGACTTGTTGTTGCGCTTGGAGGGCTTCAAGCAAGGCCATCTGTTGTTCGAGGCGTGTGCCATCGCCGAGGGCTTTGCGTTGGAGGGTGAGTTGGGCGATGCGTTGGTGAAAGTCGGCGAGAGAGCGGTAGATCTCGACTTCGCGGGAGGTTTGGCGAGTGGTGTACAAGGCGAGCAAAAGATCCCGATGGATGGCGAGTTTTGCTTGTTGAAGGCGGAGGCGTGTGATCTCGAAGGCGATCTTTGCGGCTTGTTGGTTGCGACTCCATCGCCCACCGATCGGCATATCCCAACGCAAGGCGGTTTCGATATCGGGCTGCCAAGGTGCGGTGTTGGGAGTCGAACCCTGTTGGAGCGTTTGGGCCTGTGCGCCGCCTTCGAAGGTGAGGGTCGGGTTGGTGGGAAAAGCCGTAAGTCCTTGTTGACGGGCTTGTGCCACAAGGCTTTGAGCGCGGAGTTGTCGGAGTGTGGGGTTGTGCTTGTAAGCAAAGCTCCACGCTTGTTGGGGAGTCAAGCTCGGCGAACCTTCTGCACGCACCAGCGCGGCAGAAAAAAGCCACACAAAAAGCAAAGCAGCCACTCCGCAACGTAGTGTAAGTCTCCTACCTGCGCAAATCCTATCAAGAAGAACCGTTTTTTTGATCATCATCGACCCGACCAAGAGAGAAGAAGTTGAAGAAAGGTGTCGTGCATAGCAAGGAGGGCCTTTCTGCTTTGTGCGGTGCGCCCGCCTTTGGGCTGGATGCTTGTACATAGTACCACAAACCGAAGAGTTGACCTGCATCCACTTGAAACCGTTTTTGGAGAGATCGCAAGAGTGAAGAGGTTGCGTGCTTTTCGTGAGGGGAGGAGTAGTATATGCTGCGGCAGAGCACCATGCGTCCGATGACGTATGAACGTAATAGATTGAAAGAAAAGGTGTTTTTTTGATGGATACGTCGGATGTCAGATCGGTGAAAGAACTGTTTACGCCGTTGGGGGTGTTGATCTTGTTGGGCGTGTTGATCACGTTCGACTTGGTGGCAGACTTCTGGGTGGGGATGTCGGTCGGGCATTTCGTGTTGGAATTGTGCTTGATTGGTGCGTCTGCTTTGGCAGCTCGCGTGCTGTGGAAGCGCGTACAAGTCGAGCGCGAAGCGATGCGCGCTGCGCACGCGCAGTTAGAAGAGGAACACGCACGTCTGCGTTTGGCCTCTGAAACGTGGCAAGGCGCGGCGGAACATTGGCGAGAACAGAATCGCTCTTTGGTCGAAGGTCTTTCGGAGGCGATTGATCGGCAGTTGGGTGGGTGGGGGTTGAGCGAAGCGGAATCCGAGGTCGCGTTGCTGTTGTTAAAAGGACTGGCCTTTAAAGAGATCGCAGATATCCGTCGTGTGAGCGAGCGAACTGTGCGCGAACAAGCGAGAGCGATCTACCGCAAATCAGAACTGGCCAATCGCAGTGAATTGGCTGCTTTTTTCCTTGAAGATCTTTTGTCTCCGCGAACACATACGGAAAGCGAGGGGACTAGCAAAGAAGCAAAGTCCGTGTAGATTTCAAAAAACGAGACATCCCGTTGAGCGAAGGGGGTCTTTTTGAGAAGGCACAACGGGCCGAGCAAGACAAAAGCATCGCACGGAGCGAGAGATGGTGGAACAGAAAACGCGGAATGCACGAAAAATACGGGTATATGGGTGGTTTTTGATCTTGACGGTGGTGGGGTTGTGGCGCTGTGTGGGGCCTGCACAAGTCGACACAACGTATCGGTTGTGTCGGGGCAACGAAGATTGCGAGAAAGATTTTGTGTGCGTACTCAATGCTTGCATTCAGCGCGAGATCGAGGCGGTTGTTCCTGAGCCGTTCCCCGAGATTCAGCTTCCTGAGAATCCTGTGACAGCGGTGGATGCGAGCGAACCAGCCCCACCCGAAAAGATCTGCCCTGAGGGAATGCCTGAATGCGAAACCTGTGTACGCAAAGAAGATTGTGGAATAGGCCGACTTTGCACGCTTCAAGGGATTTGCATCAAAGGCTGCGTCAACAACGATGACTGCATCAAGCCCGATCCACCGTATTGTGACGCTATATTGAGCGTGTGCAAGGCTTGTGTTTCGACACGAGACTGTCGCTTGGATCAGCCCGGAACGGTATGTCGCAATGACGCCTGTGGAGCGTGCGATGCGGATGATGTTTGTGTGAAGGATTACGGGGCAGGCCACTTGTGCATCGAAGGGAAGTGCAAACAAGCGGAATGTCGGCAACATACGGATTGTCCCAAAGCGCATCAAAAGTGCGGAGACGAGTGCTTTTGTCGAGCCAATCAATGTGAACCCTGCAACGAGACGGGAACAGAGTGCGGGAGTGGTCGCCTGTGTTTGGCAGGAAAATGTGTGCAAGGTGATTGTCGCCAAGACAACGATTGTTTGGGCGGGAAGTTGTGCAAACAAAACCGCTGTACGGGTTGTACGGGAAACCAGGATTGTACGGGGGGGCAGATCTGCGAAAACGGTGTGTGTGCGAAAGGGCAGTGTACGGTAAGGGCGGATTGTCCGAGCGGGTTGCTTTGTGTGAGTGGGAAGTGTGCGGGATGTACGCAGGACAACGAGTGCGCGAGTGGAGAGTTGTGTTTACAGGGAGTTTGCCAGAATGCGAACTGCCGCGTTCGTTCGGATTGTCGGGCGGGTGAGACGTGCTTTAATTTTCGCTGCGGCCCATGCGGACAAGACAGCGAATGCGAGAGCAACGAGTTGTGCTTGGCGGCAGGATGCAAGGTCGCGCAGTGTCGGTTGCGTAGTGACTGCAAAGGAGCCGATAGCGGGAAGGTGTGCAAAAACAACGTATGCGCCGACTGCACCATCCGAAGCGATTGCGCTGCGGATGAGATCTGCGTTTCGGGTCGGTGTCAGCGAGGAAATTGCGTGGATACCCTTGCGGATTGTGGTGCGTCAAGGCAGGTCTGCCTTGCGAACGCTTGCAAGGCTTGCACTCAAAAGAGTGATTGTGCCGTATACAAGGGAGATTGTGTGGGGGGGCAATGTCTGATCGTGGCGGAAGTGAAAAATGGTGCGATGGAATGGAGCGATGGTACGGTGGGCTTGGATTGTGCGGATTATCGGTTTCCAAGTCGATCTTATGTTCAGGCCGCAACAAACAGCGGCTTGTATCGCATTAAACCGACAGCCTCAACGAGCGCGTATGTGGTACATTGCGAGATGACCTATGCAGGGGGAGGATGGACGTTGGTGCTCAAAGCGGACGGAGCGCAGACGACGTTCGAATACAACAACGCTTTGTGGACAAATCAGAATACGCACCCCGCGAGCAATCCAGATCGCGATCGCAACCGCACCGAGGCCAAGCTGGAAAGTTATTGGACAGTACCTGTCGAGGAGATCTTGTTGCAGATGCAGCAAAATGCAACGGATCCTGTGCGTTCGGGAATCGTGCGGATGAAAGCCAATTCGATGTTGGACGTGATCAAAAAGCCGAGCAATACGGATTTTGAGGCAGGGATGGCGATCCCCAACTGGCGATCTTTGGTGGGGGATAGCTCCTTGCAACAAAACTGCATCCAAGAAGGGATCAACCTGCGCATCTCCAACGGCGATCTGCGAGGTGTTCGGCTTGGGATCAAGGCCAATGACAACAGCAGTTTCTGTAGTTATGCGGATTCTGCGATCGGGTTTGGGATCGAGTCACGAGTGAGTAATCCCCCATCAATCGGGAATATCGCACGGTCGGGAGCAGATAACGGCAACAAAGATCACAAGCCGTTTGGTTATGTGTATGTGCGTCAATTGCGTTCGACCCAGAGCGTGGTGTTGGATGACGGGGCGTTGACCTACGCAGGAGGGCGCACAGGTGAGTCTTGCTTGGCGTATCATTTGCCGCCCGCAGCCTCGGTCACGGACGGTACATATTGGATCCAACCGCCCGGTGTATCGAAGCGAATGAAAACCTATTGTCGGATGCTATTTCAAGGCGGAGGGTGGTCGTTGGCGATGAAAGTGGATGGGCGAAAAACCACTTTTTCGTACAACAAGCCGATCTGGACAGACAAAAACTCGCTGAATCCGACGCTTGTGAACTTGGCGGCGGATGGAGAAGCCAAGCTAGAGAATTTCTGGGCGCAATCTTTTTCGCAGGTGCTGCTCAGCTTCCAAAACCCATCAAGTACCGGTTTCATCTCGAT
>CAUJFU010000412.1 GCA_963169055.1 Myxococcota bacterium | reverse complement strand
AGCGTCGACGAGTCCGACTTTTCGTTGGCAGATATCGAAGAGGTTTTCCCATTGCTGGTCTTCTTCGTAGAGCCGCTGGAGCGAAGAGAGGGCGTTTGCGTTTTGGCCGTCCACTTCGAGGATACGGCGGTATGCACCGATGGCCTCGGTGGGATTTTCGAGTTCGCGTTCCCAGATCTGTGCGACGCGAGAAAGCAACGTCACTTGTTCGCGGCTGTCTGCGCTGGTGTAGACTTTGCGTTGAAGGACATCAACGAGTTGTTCCCATTGGCGCTCTTGGCGGTAGAGGCGATCCAAGGCGTTGAGAGCGACGTTGTTGTGCTCATCGAGTTTCAAAGCGTTGCAATAGTTTTTGATGGCTTCTTCGGGATCTTGGAGCGCTTCGTCGTAGATGTTGGCGATCTTGAGGTACATCCGCAGGGCGAGTTGGATATCGCCGATATCTTCGACCTTGTCTTCGTAAACACCGACGAGTTCTTCCCACGCATCGTTTTCTTCGGCGAGGCGTTCGAGTTCGGAGATGACATCGCGATCTGTGGGGGCTTCGCGGAAAGCACGACACAAATAAACGAAGGCCATATCGGTGTTGTCGAGTTCGAGTTCGTAGAGGGCCACGATCTCTTTGAGGAAGGTCAAGCGTTTTTCGCTTTCAGCGGTGTGGTTGAGTTGGATCTCGACCATCTCGATCAAGCGAGTCCAATCTTGGCGGCCTTCGCGGAAATAGCTTTCGAGCGATTCGGCGACCATGAGTTGGTAATCTTCGTTTTCGCTGAGTTCTTCCATGACTTGGAGGGCGGATTCAAAGTCGGGATCGTCGTTGAGGATCTCGCGATAGAGGCGGATAGCACGGGGGATATCGTGCAACTGATCCTGCCACAGCTGAGCAACGCGGAAGCGCAGGCGCAAGGCTTCTTCGGGTTCTGCGAGCAATTCGACTTCTTTTTCCAAGATCTCAACAAGATCAGCCCAACGCTCTTCTTCTTCGAAGAGTCGAGCGAGTTCTTGGATGGTGTCGAGTTTGAAGGCGGTGCGTTGTTCGAGGATGGTTTGGATCTGCTCAGCGGCGGCTTCCATGGCTTGTTCGGCAGTGCGGACAGCTTCGGCAGCTTCGGCTTCTTTGACTTCTGCTTGATCGAGCTGTTCTTGCATCTCGCGCAGTTCGGCTGCTTTGGCGTCTTGGGCTTGCTGAACCATTCGGTGCATCGATTCAAGGCGCTTGAGTTCGGAAGCTTGGTCTGGGCTGGGGCCTGCTGCGGATGCTGCGGCTTTTGCGGTTTGGGCATCTTCATAGGCTGTGCGTGCGGCTTGGGCGATGTAGCGGGATTCTTCGATCTGATGATCGGCTGCTTCCACAGCTTCGGTCGCGTCGGCCACTTCGCCTGTTTTGACTGCGATGGCGTCTACATCGGGTTCGGCAGCTTCTTCAAGAGATTGAAGTTCGGCAGCAAGTGCGTTGGCGTGTGCAATGCGTGCAGCCGCCGATTCTTCGGCTTTTGTAAGCGCAACTTGAGCTTGTTTCCATGCGGCTTCTGTGCGCTCGACTTCGGCGTCTTCTTCGGGGGTACGCATGGATTCTGCGACGATACCACGGTACTCTTTGAGAGCAGCTTCGGCCTCTTCGGCTTGCGTTTCGAGATTGGAAAGCTGTTCGCGAGCCATCTCGACAGCGTCGATTAGTTCTTGGTTTTCCTGTTGGAGCTTGGTTTCGCGCTCTTTGGCTTCGCGCAAGGCGAGCTCAACAGGAGCAGGGCCGGGATCTTGGGTTTCAAGACGGCTGAGGTATTGGCGCAAGATCAAGATCGCTTGGTATTTGTCGGAGAGTTGGTTCTCGTAGATGTTGGCGATCTGATTGAACACGCCCTTCTTGAGGACTTCGTCGTGGAGGGCTTGTTCTTTTTGGAAGAGGATGTCAATCAGCGAATGCCAGTTTTGACGCTCTTGATAAAAATCTTCCAAGGCTTCGATGGCTTGGAGGTTTTTGGAATCAAGATCGTCCACGACACGGCGGTCGTGGTTCATTCCGCGCTCTTGATCGTGGAGTCGTTCGCGATAGATCCGCGCCAAATCAAGGTGGATTTGGATCTTTTCTTCGGCGTCTTCGCAAGCATCGACACCGTTTTCAAAGTTAAGAGCCAATTCGCGCCAAGCATCGAGCTTTTCGCTCATACGCAACAGGGCTTTTCGCGTACCGTGTTGGCCGGGGGTTTCTTTGAAAACTTGGAGGTAGCGATCGAAGGCTTCACGGAATTCGCCGAGTTTTTCTTCGTGCAATTGACCGAGGCGCATCAGGGCCTTGCGACGGTCGTTTGCGTTTTGTGAGGCATCTTCAAGTTGGATCTTGTAGATGGCTTTGAGTTCGGGATAGTTTTCTTGGTGGAGATAGATCGGTTCCAAGATGCGTGCGCAGATCAAGCGGTAAGCGTCTTCTTCGCGAAGAGCATGGACACGCTGAATAGCTTCTTGGTGTTCGGGATCCACTTCGAGGACTTGCTGCATCATCTTGAGGGAGTCTTCGATGCGGTTGAGATGATCCGCATACAGTTGCCCAAGGTTGAAGCGCAAGGAGAGAAGTTCTTCTTCGTTGTCGAGGAGGGAAAGCTCTTTTTCCCATGTTTCTGCGAGGTCGGTGTATCGGGACTCTCGCTCGTACAACGCAGCAAGACGTCGGATCGCGGTCAGGTTATTGCTTTGAAGTTCCAAGATATCGTTGAACACTTGGATGGCTTCAGGGGGATCTTGAAGTTTGTCTTCCCACAGATCGGCGACTTCAAACAGGAGTTCTTTCTTCTCGTCGACGGCTGCGGTCATCTCGACGCGCATGCGCAAGATATCGATCAAATCGCGCCATTGTCCGAGCGCACGATAGAGTTCTTCGAGCGCGTCGATGGCTTCGGGGTTGTTGGAATCGTAGTCCAACACGCGGCGATAGTTGCGCAGGGCATTTTCGGGTTGGCTGAGGCGATCTTGGTAATTGCGTGCGATGAATAGGTAGGTTTCGACGATCTGTTGACGATCGACAAAGCTGCGAACGATATCTTCGTAGACGACGAGCAATTCGTCCCAGCGCTCCATCTCATCGGCCATCATCTCGACGCGTTCGCGCATCTCGGTATCTGCGAAGTCTTCGCGCAGGAGTTGGCAACTCCAATAGAAGGCTTTTTCGTCGTCACTCAGACGGCGATAGATCTCTTCGAGTTCACGGGCCATATCGAGGCGTTGTGCTTTGTCATGCACCACTTGGAAGCGTGCTTCGAGTGCCTTGACCAAGGCTTCCCAATCTTGGGCTGCGCGGTAGATCGGTTCGAGGACTTGGAGGGCTTCCACGCGCCAACCCGCATGTTTGGTTGCGATCTCTTCCAATGCGGTGCGGGCTTGGGCGTCGTTGTTGTTTTGGGCGAGGATCTGGCGATATTCGATGATCGCGTCTTCGTAACGGCCCAAGCTTGCTTGAAGTTGAGCAATGCGTTGGGTGAGGCGACTGCGATCGGCGTCTTCTGTCACGATATCGCGTTCACGCAGCAAGAGGTCGAGTACACCTTCGTGATCGCCTTGGAGTTGGTTGTAGGCTTGGAGGGAGCGCAAGGATCGAAGATCGCGTGGATCGATATCCAAGATCTCGCGGTAGGTTTCGGCCATATCGCTTTCGTTTTCAAGCGCACGGTGGAGGTCGGCGACGCGGAAGAGCAGAACTTTTTTCTCGTTGGCGTTTTGCTGGAGGTTCACCTTTTTACGAAGGATCTCCAACTGACCGGCTTTGTCGTCTTCGACTTCGAGAAGTCGCTCGAGTTCATCGAGGATCTTGATGTCTTGGCTGTCGATCTCGTGAAGTTCGCGCAAAACAGCGATGGCTCCGACAGAATCATCGAGTTCCTCTTCTTGGATCTTTGCGATCTCAAGCAAGACTTCTTTCTTTTGCTCGGGGCGGCGGATGCTTTCGGCACGTTGGCGTGCGGTGTCCACCCATTGTTCCCATTGGCCCAAGTCGCGATAGAGACCTTCGAGACGGGTCAAGATGCTCAGGTCGTTGGGATCAAGGACGCGCAATTGTTGGTAGACTTGAACGGCATCTTCGAAGGCATCGAGTTGTTCGATCAAAAGACTACCAAGAATGTGCAGCGTCGATTTGAGTTCGGACTCGCTGTTGGGGTTGTCCACGCGGCGTTGATAGACGCCCCGCAACTTGGCCCAATTTTCGTTTTGTTTGTACACACGTTCCAAGGCTTCGAGGGCTGGGCCGTATGAAGGGCTTGCGTCAAGCAATTTTTCGTAAGTCTCGGCTGCACCGTCGGCATCGTCGATGTAGTTGAGTTGGATGCGAGCGAGTTCTTCGAACACTTCGATGCGTTGGTCTTCATCGAGATTGTCGTTTTTGGACTTTTCTTGGAGAAGTTCTGCCAAGGAGGTCCAGTCTTCGCTTTGGCGATAGAGACGTTGAAGGGCGTTCATTGCGCCGAGCTGTGGGGCGCATTCGCGGGCCTCTTCGTAGGATGTTTTGGCTTTTTCGACATCTTGGAGTTCGCGTTCGTAGATGTCGCCGATGCGGAAGTAGAGGGCTGCTTGATCGGCAGGATCGTTTGCGCTTTCCAAGGTATTGCGGTAAAGCGCGACCATCTCTTCCCAGTTACCGATCTGACGTGCGAGGGCTTCGAGTTTTTGGGTCAGATCGTTGTCTTGGGGATTTTCGCGGAGGGCTTGTGTGTAAGCATCGAAGGCTTCTTTGGAGAGGGCGAGGCGCTGTGCGTAGATATCGCCGACGCGTGTCAACATGGTTGCGCGGGCGTGGCGATCTTCGGTGCGTTCGAGTTTGCGCTTGAGTCCTTGGATCAGGTTTTCCCAGCGTGCTTCGGCTTCATATAGCGGCAACAACGCATCGATCGCGTCCATCTCGTCAGGATCAAGAGACAAGATCCGCTCGTAGTATCCGGCTGCACGCGTGGAGTCTTGGAGTTCCTTGTTGGCGAGGGTGGCCATCTCGTAGAGTAGGGTTTTTTTCGCTGCGGGTTCTTCGAAGGTTTTGAGACGTTTGTCCATGACTTCGAGTGCGCGGCTGTATTGGCCGTTTTCGCGGTAGATGTTCTCGAGGTTTTGGAGCGTTTCGCGTTCGGTGGGAAGGATATCAAGGATCCGCTCGAGGGTTTCGATCTCGCGCTCGCGTTCTTTGGTTTGTTCGCGGTAAAGGCGAGCGAGTTTTTTCAGCCACTTGACTTTTGCAGGAGCATCAAGAGCGGTTTTGGTGCAGTCGTTAAAGAAGTCCGCCAAGGCTTCCCATCGTTCCAAATCCGCATACAAGCGTTGCAGCAGGTCTTGGGACTTGGTGTGGTTGGGTTGGAGTTCGAGGGCTTGTTTGCAATAACGAACAGCGTAAGCGGGTTTGTCTTCTCGGAGGAGGTAGCCTTCTGCGATCTTGTAGTTCAAGAAGGCTGCGCGATCTTCGTCTTTGCCTGCGTCACGGATGTCTTTCTTTAAACGCTTGAGCAGAGAAGACCAATCTTCCGTTGCGTAGGAAAGTTCTTCGATCGCTTCTTTGGCTTCGTTGAGGTTGGGGTCGAACTCAAGGGCTTTTTGGAAGAATTGCGAGGCTTTTTGTTGGCCTTCGGGGGTTTGCCCTTCTTCGAGGTGTTGGAGGATGACGTTTCCAAGCTCAAGGAGCAGCCGCGCTTTTTTGCTGTTTTCGGTGGTGACATCGAGTTTTGCGCGCAAAAGTGCGGTGACTTGGGACCACTCTTTGTTGTCTTTGTAGAGTTCGAGTGCGTTGTCAAAGTCATCGAGATCGGGATCGAGGTTGAGGGCTTCGCGAAAGAGTTGAGCGGCTTTGGCGAGTCCTTCGGGGGTTTTGCCTTCGTCGAGGTGTTGGATGAATATCTGGCCGATCTGGAACATCAAACGCGCTTTGTTCGAAGCTTCGGAGACTTTTTCGAGTCGCGCCCGCAGGACTGCGATCACACGTTGCCAATCGCCTCGACCGCGATAAAGGCGGAGCGCCTGCTCCATCGGTCCCAAGTTATCGGGGTCTTGCAAGAAGGCTTGATGGTAGGCCATCGCAGCGTGTTCTTGGTTGTCCATGTGTTCTTCGAAGATCTTGGCGATATCCACAAAACGCTTGCTTTTTTCACGGGCGTCTTCGGTAATCTGAATCTCTTGGCGCAAGATCTTGATCGCGGTTGCAAAGTCCCCTTCAAAGGTGGCGAGTTCGCGCCATAGAGCGAGGGCGTTGCGTTCGTTGGGGATCAGCTCCAGTACTTTGGTGATGGTCTTTTTGGCGCGCTCGGTGTTTTGCTCCTTGTGGAACCAAGTGTTGGCCGCTTGTAGATAAAGTGCAGGGGCTTGGCTGCGATCAGGCAAGCGTTCTGCACGGTCTTCTACAAGTTGGGCCAGTTCTTCCCAGCGTTGGTGTTCTGTGTAGATCTGCTTGAGGGCTTCGAAGGCAGGCACGTTCGTTGGAACAGCCTCTAGGATTCGCAAATAATTCTGAATTTCTTCTACCGACATAGACTCACCGCTCCTGCGTGCTGAAGGGTGTGGTTTCAATGCTCACTCGCGTTTCAATATCCAACCACAAAAAAAACGAATGCTACCATGCGTTGCGTGAGGTCTTTAATGAAGAGGGTCTTGGCTGTGGTTTGATTTCCTCACAGAGACGTTCGCGCTTTGTATGAGAAGTCCGCACAGACGAAAATGTTGGGCCTTTCTATTAGCACAGGCTTTTGATGAAAGGCAACCACGTTTTCGGGAGAGATATACAATAACGACATACATGCAAAAGGAAATCAGCGGATAACACAGGTTTATTGGCAAGATTCTCCAGTTTCTTGGAGCTTTTTGTGAACGATATCAACAAGTGTTTTGCCGATGGGATCTTCGGGATCGATGCGTACAATCTGCTTGCATTGTTGGCAGGAGATCTTGTATTGACCGAGGTGATAGAAGGATTTGCAAAGGACTTCGTAAGCGCGTTTGTGATTGCGATCGATCTGAGCGGCACGGATGGCGTGTTGAGCGGCTTGCTTGTAGTTTTTCCGCTCGAACTCGATGGAACTCAGAACAAAGTGCGCGTTGACGTGGTTCGGATCGTAGAGCAACAATCGGACGAGGTGTTTGCGTGCGTTTTTGAAGTCGCGGGTATAAAAATAAGCAAGCGAGAGGTTGTAGCGTGCGTCGTGAAGGGCGGGTTCGATTTGTAAAGCCGAGAGATTGAGCTGGATGGATTTGGGGTAGTCTTTGTATTGGAAGTACACATACCCGAGGTTACCGCGTGCGTTGGCGAAATTGGAGTCGATCGCAAGGGCTTGTTTGAAGAGGGTTTCGGCTTTTTTGAGTTTGCCTTTACGGACGGCGAGCAGACCGAGGCTATTGAGGGCCTGTTTAAAGCGGGCGTCGTACTCAAGGGCTGCTTTAAAGCTTTCTTCTGCAAGTTCCAGTTTGTCTTGTTGGAGCAGCAGAAGCCCTCGGTCGTGTAGAAACTTAGCGCGTTCGTGGATCTTGGCGTTGGGGCAGCCTTGAAGGAGGGCAACGCTGATCATCCACACGCCAAAGAAAGGAAGCCAACAACGGATGCGATCTGTCCAAAGCATACAAACCTCTCTATCCTAGCAAAAAGACCCCCCGACTCTACGAGTATCCGCGTCGGAGGTCAAGAGCGAAGACGGATCTGCTCAAGGGGCGAGGCCGCAGTACTTGCGCTTGCTTGGGGAAGCGTTGCAGGAAAGGTTGTCGGAGCAGTCACTGTTTTGTTGGCATTCGATCAGGCAAAACAGCGTGGCAGTGCCGTCAAGTGTGTCTTGGATGGCGCAAACTCCGCGATGTTTGCACGGATCACCGAGTTTGGTGCAGGTCTCACTACACAGAGCCAACCCACCTTCAAACAGGCCTTTGATGCAGTGTCCGCCTAAGCAATCGCGGGCGTCGGTACACTTGCTGCCGTTGGTGTTTTGTTTGGTGGTGGGGTCTGTTCGCCAACAGTATTTTTCGCCTTGGTTGTTGATTTGTTGGCAGCCAAGCGTGGGGGCGCAATCTTTTTCGGAGGTGCAGGGGACGACGCAGTATCCGCGATCAGGTGTGTCGGATTGGAAGCCTTTACGGCAAGTGCCGCCATGTTCGCACGTCTCTCCTTCTTTGGTGCAGACTGTACTACAGACACCGTCACCGCTGGGGGGATCTTTTTTGAATCGCCAGCAGAAAAGCCCCTTGCATTGGTTGTCTCCGCTTACACCCGTACACACCAGTCCGTTATTGAAGCGGTCTTGGGGGCGAATCGGAGCGGCACACTCGCAATTGGAAAACAGCAAAATACCGAATAGTCCGACGTATAGGAGAGATTGGGAAAACCAAGAGGTTGTGCGTGAGGGCATGATGCGTCCCCATTTGATTCGGGGTGAAGGGGCGGAGGCGGAAGGTTAGGCTTTGAGCTTCCAAGTTCCGTCCCAGTTAAAGTTGGGGGGATAAGAGAGGTACTGTTTGCAGCGGGCCAACATCACCTGAGCAGGGCCATCTTGGGGGCGGCGTTGCAAGATCTCCTCGAAGTAGCGTTGGGCTTCTTGGAAGTTTCGCGAGCGATAATAAGAAAGACCTTGTTGATACCATTCGGCGGCCTCAGGAAGGGGGCTGCTTGCGGGGGCTTTACCGAGCAGTTCGTACAGCGTCATGTTGGGGTGCGCGTCGCTGATCTGCACCCAATCGAGTTCGCGGATCACAAATTGCCCCGTTGCTTGGAGCTTTTGCTGTATATTTTCGGATATCAACACTTGGCATTTGTAGGTGCTGGTCAGGTCTTGTAGGAGCTCGCTGTAAGTGACGGGTTTGCCTACAGCCGTGAAAATGTAATTGCTTTCACCTCCAAAATTCCCGATCACTGCAGAGCCGCTATCCAGCCCGATCCCAAAGTTGGGTTCTGACAACCCTTCGGCGATCCAGTATTTGTGGACAAAGTCGTTCCAAGCAAATTGGATCTGGAGGGCGGCAAGTGCGGCTTGTTCTTCGTAGCTGCTGAGGGGAAGGGGAGCGTTGAAAAGTCCTTGGCAATTGTGGCTAGAGAGCTGAGTGACGATACCGCGTGCGTTGCGGACGGCTTCGCCCATGGGAGTGACAAGGTGCGCAAACATCTCGCTGATACGGGCTGCATTTTTCTCTTCGCTGAGGTTGTCTCCGACGGGGTGAGCATACGCGGAGAGGAAGGCGATGGGGCGCCATGTTCCTTGGGTGGGGAGGCTTTTTGGATCTTTGAGGATCTTGGCGAGGTCATCTTGGTGGACGCGCTCACGAAATCGACCGATGGTGAGGCTGCGATCGCGGTCGGTCGTGAGGCGACGAACAAGGCTGACGCTGACATAAATCAAGCCCAATCCGAGGATGGTGTAGCTCCATTGATACCAGACGTTGTCGGGGAACAAGTAGAAGCGATCCAAAAAGATCAAGACGGTGCTAAGGCCGATGGTTGCGATGAAACCAAGGATATACCGAAATAGGCTAAGCAAAAAGCCGAGAAGTAGGCCGAAAACCAACAACCCCGCGATCTCGACCATCGCAGAACCTTGGAGCAATGGGGTTCCTTGGATCAGGTTTGCAAGCACCATCGCGTGGATTTCGACTTCTGAAAAAGACCGTGGGAAGGGCGTTTGAATGCGCAATCCTTTTTGTGGATGATTGATCCCAACAAACACGATCTTGCCTTCAAAGAATCCATCGGCGAAGCCTTTGGTTTCTGTGACCGTACTCGCAAGAGCGCGCTGATTGCGGGGGATGCTTTGAACAGGCCCATAATAATTCAAGCGGTATAGGCCATCGCGATCCAAGGGCAAAAGCTTCTTGGTTCCTTTGATGCTGATCTCAAGGCCCGTGTATCCGCTGCTTGCGACAAGGCGCTTGGGAGGACTGTCTGGGTGGGCTGCGATGTAAGTGGCGAGTGCAAGGCTCGGATAGATCTTCTGCTCATTTTTGGCAAAGAAGGGAACTTGATAAAGGGGGTTGTCTGGGTTCTCTGTGAGGTTGAGGAAGCCGTGATAGCGGAGGTGGCGAGCGAGATCGCCTTGTTCGCGCAAAGCGGCCACTTCGGTGGCGGGTTCGACGGTTGCCCCAAGCAAAAATTGCGGTGGATCGAGGTGATAAAGATCCACAAGTCGATTGTCTTTTTTGGTTTTTTTCTTATCTTTGTTGTGTTTTTGTTCGTAGAGTATCTGCTGTTTTTGTTTGAGATAGGTGGCTTCTACCCCGGGGATATTGTCTTCGGTTTTGTAGTAGTAGTAACCGATCACAAGGTTTTTGGTGGATTGGACTTCTTTGATAAGCTCGCCATATCCGTCTGTTTTGGTGAGTTCTTGTAGTTTTTTGCGGAGCTCTTTCACGCGCTCTTCTTCGGCTTCTTGTTTTGCACGCTTTTTTAGGAAGTCCGCTTTTTGGCGTCGGTTCATGCCTTTGAGCTTATTGGGATCGAGCTTTTCGAGTGGGGGAAAGGCTTTGTTGAGTTGTTCGAGGGCGTCTTTTAGACTCTGCATGTAGGACGCCCGACTCATCGAAACCAACGGCAAAGACAGCGCGATCACTTTGGCTTTGGCTTCGCGCAGTGTTTTGATCAACGTCGCAACTTTGCCGGGATCCCAAGGCCAGCGCAAACTGGCGTCTGTGTTGGCTTCGTTGATCTCGACGAGTACGATATCTTTGGGAAAGCGAACAGGAGCTTGGGCGCGTCCGAGAAATTGTTGACGGAGTTGTTGTTGTTCGAAGTCTGCGAGGTAATCCGTGCCGATCACGAACTTGGCGACGATCAACAGCAAGGTGACGAGGAGTGCGACAAAGAACGGCTTGACAAAGAACGATGATCTCATGGATGGCCCCTACCGCTTGGGCTTTCGAGGTTGTGCAGGTACGTTTTGGGTTCTTGTGATGAGAAAGATGGACGTTGAACCCTCGGGCAGCTTTGCAAAAGACAAGCGCGGATGTCAACTGGATCGAAACATCCGCTTTCTTTTGAAGACGATTGTGGTAGTCTGCAACGCCGCGAAGAGTGTTGTTGTTTTTTGGTATAGAACTTACGCCGTTGAATGATTTTTGGGGGAGCTGCCCCAATGCCCCGCGAGAGGGCGCGGCCCTCTGAACCCCGTATTGGCGAAGAGATCGTCCTTTTTCACACAGATGGCTCGCTCGCTCGAAACGGCCCGAACACGGGGGATTTTGCCCACAAGTCGCACCTCTTGGAGAACAAAGCCTCGTCTGATGGAAGGTTTACGCGATGACATCGGTGGTTTCGGTGATGTTGGCGTCGGTGTGGTTGTCGATGACGGCTCCTGCGATGGAGTATGGGAGCAAGCGTTGGCAGCGTGTGTATAAGGCTACCGTGGCGCAGATCTACATCGTGCATTGCGGAACGCGCAAAGGGTCGGGGTTTTTGGCGTTTGATCACCATCACATCGTGACCAGCGCGAGCGTTGCGGGATGTGGTCGGGATATCTGGATCCAGCGGGATGCAGAGGATCATCAATGGATTCGTGCGGATCTGTGGGCTTTCAATAAGACCCATGACACGGCGCTTTTGCGAGTTGCAGAGCGGATGGCTGGTAAACCGTTGGTGTTTTCGCCTGTCGAACAGGTCGATGTAGGCGTCCAAGTGGGCGCGGTGGGGCATCCGTTCCCCAGCGAGGGGTTGGTGCAAAGACTGACTCAAACGGCCTTGAGTTGGAGCTTTGTGCAAGGTGCCATTGGGCGCGTAACGAAGGACTTTGTGCAAGTCAATATGCCGTTGATGCGTGGTTATGCGGGAGCGCCCTTGTTCGACGAAGAAGGCCGTGTGATCGGAGTGATGACGGAGCTTGGCCCACGCCGCCATCCGATCGGCCTTGTGGCTCGACGGCATCTGATCGAGTCACTTTTTCATAGCAAGCCCGCCAAACGTGAGGGTTGGCCTTATTTTCATTTTGAAGTACACCTGTTGGCGCGCTTTTCGTTTGCGCTCGGAAGCAAGTCCGCAGACAAAAACAATTCGATCACTCCAACAAGCCAAGAAGTTCGCCTTGATTTTTTGTTCCGAGATCAGTGGTTGATCTCGGCCTACGTTGGGTTTGATCTGTTTTCTTTTCAGACCAACCTCGATCTTTCGCTGTTGTTTGGAGCCGAGATCTCCTACCGCTTTTTGATGCCCCGACAAGCTCGCCCTTATCTGAATTATATCAGCCTCGGGTTCGGAGCGATGGGCGTTTCATTAAAGGTGGCCTTGCCCCAAGGAGCGAAAGTCGACGACAACACCTTTACTTCGGACTTTCGGCTGAGTTTTTGGTTCGGTCTGCGCTTTTTCTCGATCATTGGGCAGTTTTCCGTGGGTGTGTTTTTGAATCTCCAAGAGATGATAAACCCCAACGATCCGATTGTTCCGATCCTTTCGGTCTCTTGGGGCCTTTAGATGCGCCGCTTGTGAGCAAAGCCCCGTGCCGTCGATAAATTGTGTAAGTCCGATGGGTGAGGATTGAGTTGTTTTTTTTGGAGCGATGGATGCAAAAGAAGGCAAGGATGTTGGTGTGGTTGTGTTTGGGGTGGGTGTTGGGGTTGGTGGGTTGTTATCGTGAAGCGATCATCCCCGATTTTCCGATGGAGGTGCGGGCGACTCCGCGTGAGGCTCCCAAATCGGTGCGCCTTTCGTTTTTTGAGCGGGACGCTGCCGTTGTTTCGGACACGCTCAAAGCCACGCTATATGCTTTGCGGGAGAATCAACGTTGGGCTACCTTAGAAGCACCGCTGCACCTGCGGATCTTCCCGACGCATCGGTCACTTGAAGAAGCTTTGCAGCTACGTTTGCCGTGGGTACGGGCTTGGGCGCGTTATGGAGATATCTGGTTGCAAAGTCCTCGTACGTGGCGCAGGCAATTTTATCAATGGCCTTTGACGGAGCTGTTGACACACGAGATCGCGCATGTTGCGATGTTTCAGATGTGTTGCGAGCAAAAAGATTGGGAAAAGCGCTCGATTCCGCTGTGGTTTCGGGAGGGGATGGCGTCTGTGACCGCACAACAAGGTTATGTGCGTTTGTCGGTCGAGCGCTTGGCTTCTTTTTTTGCGAGTCCCCAAGGGAAGCGAGTTTGGCGTGCGCTCGAATCTGTGGAGGCGTTGCGTTTTTATCAAAACGAGCTGTATAGCCTCGGTCACTGGCTGTTTGATGAACTTCAACAGAAAATCAAGCAAGAAGGGGTGAGCCGATTGTTGCGGTCGATGCGCACAGGAAACACATTCGATCAAGCCTTTTTGCAGCAAGTCGGAAGCAGCGTACAAGGTTTTCTAGATGACTTTGCCCGCAAATACTTACAGGCCGCTTCGTTGTCTTTCTTCAAACAATCCCCCCCATCTGTCTTCGACGATACTTCCTTATTGATACGATCCTCTTCCGTTTTTTTGACGCATGGAGCTTGCTCCTTGCATCCCACAGCGAGAGAAGGCAATCTCCCCGCCGTTCACTTGAGACCATAAAGGAGACAAAACTTGATGCAGAGACAAACCGCGATTGGTTTTGCGACATGGATTCTTTGGGGTTTGTGTGCTTTGGTTCCGGCCCATGCGGGAGAACTGGACACGCTCAAAGGACAACTCAAAAAAGGGCAAGCGAAGGCTGCGCTCAAACAACTCGATAAGTATATGAAGCAAGCCGTGGCCTTGCGGGTGGATGCGCTTGCGCAGTTGGGCCAAGTGGAAAAGGCGTTGCGTGCTTACGAAGTGTTGGTGGCGATGAATGACAGCGAAGATCCCGAAGTCTTGGGCAAGTTGGTTTGGTCGTACACCCGCGATCTGCTGAAGGGCTCGGATGGAAAAGGCCAACAAGTGGCCGCCGAGTTTTTGGGCAAGATGAAGAAAAAAGAAGCGGTCAAGGCGCTGTTGCCGTTGTTGTCTTCGCCGAACTTTTTGACGCGCATGAAAGCCGCAGAAGCGCTCGGCGAATTGGGCGACAAGAGCGCGGTGAAGCCGCTGCGCAAGTTGCTTGAAGAGCGCCGCCCTTTTGTGCGCTACCAAGCGGCGTTGGCGCTTGCTCAACTCCGTGACAAGGGCGGAATGGAAGCTTTACAGACGTGCTATCAAAAAGAAACGGGCGGATCCAAGCTGATGTGCGCACGCTTTCTTGGCGAGGTCAAAGATCGCGGTGTGGCGGAGTTTTTGCGCGAGCAGATGACCAGCAACAACAACCGCCGTGTGCGCGCTCAATTGGCGCAATCGCTCAAGCAATTGGGCGATAAAAGCTGGATCAAGCTGTTTACTGCGGATTTGTCTTCGGATACTGCGAGTTCTCGCAAGATCGCAGCCACGACGCTGGGCGATCTTGGCGGAAAATCCGCGAGAGACAAACTGGCTGGCTTGCTCAAGGATGGCTCCAAAGAGGTGCAGATCGCTGCGGGTTATGCGCTCGGTCGACTCGGACGACGCGATGGCGGAAGTGTTCTTGCAAGTCTATTAAAAGACAGTAATTCCAATACACGCGTCGATGCAGCGCAAGCACTCGTCGAGATCAAAGATCCGAGCACACAAGAAGCGCTCGAAGCGGCGTTGCGTGATCCGCATATCTTGGTGCGTTTGTACGCCGCAGAAGCCTTGCTTGCGCTTGGTTTTCAAACGGGTGGTGGGGTGATTCGCGATGCGTTTGTTCGCGGAAATCCTGAGATCAAGGCTATCGCTGCACGGGTTGGGATGAAGTTCTCTGCTGCAAGAAAGCTGAAGGGCCGCCCATTGTCCCCAACCACGGGCGAATTGCCACCACCCACGATCTTGCGAGTCGATGCAGGGGGTGGAGAACCCGAAGAAGAACCCGCTGCCACGACCAAGACGGAACCCGGCGCACGCACCCAACCCGGCGCACGTGTTCAACCCGATGCACGCACGACACCCCGCCGTCGTCCTCCCCCACGCCGTCGAGGCGATGAACCCGAAGAAGATTGGTAGCCTGTAAACGAGATCGATGGGGGCGTTTGGATGGGGAGGGGGTTGATGGGTGGGATGGCTTTGTGTGGTGCTTGACGCGCTACGGCGTTTTTCGTTAGTGTCTTTCGGAGAATTGCCTTCGTGTGTTGCACATCGCCTTGCCTTCGTCTTTTTCGTTCTTTTTTCGCTTGAAGGGCGAAGGCTTGTTGTGGCTTGCGCGCTCAAGCGGTGATGTTTGGATAGGAATGGAAGTATGTTGCGGTCTCTTCGCTTGTTGGTTTGGTTGAGATATTTGGTTCGTATGGGGGGGGCAGCGATCTTGGCGGGAGGATGGTTGTGTCTGGGGGGATGCCCTGCCACAGGTCTCAAAGGAAGCGTGTATTACGATGGTGATATGCGCTATCGGGTGGGCGAGATCGGAAAGGATTGGCGCTTTGTGCGGGTGAGTGAGAACAACATCGCCTACGTCCATGAGGGTTATAATGCTGCCATTCAGATCAACTCGACTTGCCGAAAAGATTACGAAGACGTGCCATTGCGGATCTTGACGGATCACCTGTTTTACGGGCTGACGCAGCGCAAGGTGTTGGTGCAAGAGCGCCGTCGCATCGATGCTCGCGATGCTTTGTACACAGAGATGACTGCGCGCATGGACGGTCGTCCCGTGAAAGCGGCGCTTTTGGTGATGAAAAAAAATCGCTGCATCTACGACATGGCTTATGTGACGCTTCCGTGGAATTTTGGCCTTGGTGTGGGTGATTTCTATCGTGTGATCGCGGGATTTCGGGTGTTGTCGCAATGAGCGCTTGGTTTGTTTCTTTGTTTCAAACAGTCGGTGCGCGTGCTATCGAATACGTCTGGTTTATCGGTTCGATCACGCGGTTGTCGTACTTAGCTGCGTGGCGCATGGTCTTGCCTCCTTACGATCTGCGCGCAGTGATCGCCCAAATCGAGCTTTTGGGCGTGCGCTCGTTGCGGATCGGCTTGTTGACGGCTGCGGCGATCGGGGGCGTGATGGCGCTTCAATTTGCCTACGGCCTTGGGAAGTTTGGTGCGCAAGATTATGTGGGGCCGGTGGTTGCGGTTTCTTTGTTTCGTGAGTTGGCTCCTGTGTTGACGGCTTTGATCGTCGGAGGGCGGATCGGTAGTGGGATGGCGGCGGAGTTGGGTTCGATGAAGGTCGGAGAGCAGATCGACGCGATCCGTGCGTTGGGTGCAGATCCGATCCGCAAGCTGATCGTACCGCGTCTTGCAGCCAGTTTGATTATCATGCCGATGCTGACTGTTTTTGCCGATATTACGGGGTTTTTGGCTGCTCAAGGACTTTCGTCCAGTCAGTTTAATATTCCACCCTTGTTTTTCTACCAATCGTCTTTGGACGTTGTGGATCTAGGCGACTTTTTTACGGGCTTGATTAAGGCTGTTGTGTTCGGCTTTTTGGTGGCTGTGATCGGTTGCTACCAAGGTTTCAACACGCAAGGCGGAACCCAAGGTGTGGGGCTTTCAACCACGGGGACCGTTGAATTGATTAGCATCAGCGTGTTGATCAGCGATTTCTTTTTGACGCAGATCTTGTTGGTGGTTTTTCGATAAGGTTGGGTGGGATGTATGTGCGCAGGCTTCGCTGTTCAATTTGACGAAACACCCGTTCCTGCGGGAGAACCGCTGATCCGTTATGTTCATGTGCAAAAGGCTTTCGGTAGCAAGCGCATCTACGAAGATCTGCATTTCGATGTCTTGTCAGGAGAGACGTTGACGATCCTTGGGGGATCAGGGCAAGGCAAGAGCGTGATGATCAAGATCTTGATCGGTTTGCTGACCGCAGATACGGGGCAGATCTTGTATCGAGGGGTGGATTTGACCAAGCTATCGGAGTTTCAGCTCATCGAAGTGCGCAAACGGATCTCGATGGTGTTTCAGTTGGCGGCTCTTTTCGATTCGCTTACAGTCTTCGAGAATATCGCGTACCCGTTGCGCGAACATCTGCGCTTGGAGGAGACGGCGATCCGTGAGCGAGTCGAAGCGCAACTTGATCTGATCAATCTTCCGCGCTCTTTTGCTGCGCGCTATCCTTCCGAACTATCGGGTGGGATGCGCAAGCTGGTCGGTCTGGCGCGTTCGATCGTCATGCAGCCCGAAGTCATTTTGTATGACGAGCCCACGACGGGTCTTGATCCAGAAAGTACCGTTCGCGTCAACAAGTTGATCCGCACCGTGCAACAAGAGCGGGGAGTCACCGCGATGGTGATCACGCATGATATGGGCGGAGCCTTTTATTTTTCCGATCGCATCGCGTTTCTTTCGGGTCGGCGCATCCATCGCATCGGTACAGTTCAGGAGATGCGCAGCGCGGAGGATGAGATCTTACAAAACTTCCTTCGTGGAATTCCAGACGAAGAAGAATAGGCGAGGGCAAGATGCAGCTATCGATATCCGTGTACGTTCGGGTGTTTTTGTTTTGCCTCGCTTCTTTGTTGTGTACGGCATGGGTGGTCTATTTGATCGGCTCGGCGACAAGGCTGTTTGAGGAACGCGGCTACATCAGCGCGAACTATCGCTCTGTTGAGGGGATCTACGAAGGCGCTTTTGCGACCATTGCGGGAATGAACGTGGGGGTGGTCGAAAGTGTTCGGCTACTTCGGCCCGATGAGCAACAAAGAGATCTTGCGCAACAAGCGCAACGACGGCTGTATCTGCGGCCCTTGATGTTGCAGCGTGTGCGTGCCTTGTATCTTCAAAGCATCCGAAAGCAATTCAACGATATCGTTGATCTTGCCGAACGTGAGGGCAAGATCGAAACCGCTGTTGAGCAAGCTTTGCCTAAGTTTTTGCGTAAGGTGCGGATGAAAACACCCAAAGGGACTGAAGTGCGTTGGGAAGTTCCGATGGTTGCGCGTTCTTTGCGTGTGCGTGTGCGTGTGTCGCGCTCTTTTTTTCCGTGGTTAGGCAAAGATTCGGTGGCAACCATCCGAGGCAAGGGGATGTTGGGGCGTGCGGTGGTCGATGTCTCGACGAGCCTCTTGCGTGGAGTCGTGCCTTCGATGGATCTACCGCGTGATGCGGAGTTAGAGGGTGCTTCAGATGCTCAAGTGGTTGAAGTGATCGGGGATATTAACAAGATCGCGGATCAACTTCGGCGTAGTCTTACCTTGATCAATTATTTCCTTGCAGAGTTGGGCGATCCTGTGCTTTGGCGCCATCTCAAGGGCATCTTGGAACACACGGATCAGATGCTTGCGCAAGGCAATCGTGGGCCGGGGTTGGCTCACGATCTGCTGACCTCCCGTCGTTTGGCGCGGGATGCTCGGATCTTATTAAACGATGTGCGTCTCGCGATCCGTCACATGGCGGATCTCGGCGGCGAAGTCAGCGAAATCCTCAAAGGTGTACAAAAACGCGGGACATTGATTCGACACTTGTTGCTTTCTTCGGATGGTCGGCGTTTGTTGGCGCTCTCGCAAGAACTGCTGGGGTTGGCAGCGCTGGTGTTAAAAGAAGTCCATCTTTTGCTTAAAGCACCGCAACGGCAAGGCACTTTTGTGAACCGTATGCTGTTCGATCCCGAAGCAGCCAAGATGCTCGTCAACGTTCGCGTCGCGAGTCACGAGATGCGTCGGATCATTCGGAAGTTACGGGACGGTCGCGGATCGATCGGGGCGCTTCTTTATGATGCAAGCGCGTACGCGGATCTGGTGATCATGCTCAAGAACTTACAAGGATGGGCTTCGGCGGTTCATTTTTTCATCGGCTCCGAAAACAAAGAGCGTTCTCAACGCAAGGGCGATGCCCAAAAAGACAAGGAGTAATCCGAGATGGCTTCGGAAAGAACCATAGAGATCCGTGTGGGCGTCTTCTTGATCGCTGCGCTGTTGCTTGGTGGGGTGGTCATTTTTATTGTGGGGACCGCCAACCGCACCTTCGACAAACAAGTCTCGGTGTATTCGTCGTTTGAGAACGTCGCAGGCTTGAGCGTGGGGTCGATGGTGACGCTTTCAGGGTTTAAGATCGGCGTGGTGGACAAGATCTGGCTGATGTCTGCCGAAGAAAAGCAAAAAGATCTTGAACGCGAAACCAAGCGAAACCAAGAGATGATCGCGTTGTTGAAAGATGCAGGGCAGGCCGTCCCGAAAGAACTTCAAAGCACACCGAAGGCAAACCCACGCAGTATCCGCGTTCGGATGAAGATCGAATCTTCGATCTTGTCGAAGATTCGGGCAGATTCTGTTGCGAACGTCAAAGGAAAAGGGCTGCTTGGGGACTCCTTGGTGGATATCTCGATTGGTACGAAGGGATCGAGCTTAAAAGCAGAGGGGGATGTCCAAGGCGAAACGCCCAAAGGACTTTCGGAGATCCTTGTGCAGGTCAAAGATATCGCGAAGGATGCCGGAAAGACCGTCTCTTTGATCAATGATATCCTTGGTCAATACAAAGACCAACAGCTCACGGCAAACATCAAAGGCATCGTTGCTTCGGTGGACGGGATGATGGGCAAGGTGCGCACAGGCCCGGGGCTTGCGCACGATCTGTTGTTTTCCAAAGAGCTTTCGCGCAGCGTCCAAGGTTCCGTTGTGGAGGTGCGCCGAACCATCCAAGGACTCGCAGATACGGGGGCGCAGGTCTCTCGCTTTTTGCGAGGTGTCCAACGTCCCGGGACCATGCTGCATCGGATGTTGTTGTCCAAGGAGGGCCGCGTGTTGTTGACTTCGCTCGAAGACACCGCGAAGGGAGCCGCAGATATCACCCGAGCGCTCAAAGTCTTGCTTTCAGCCCCGCGTAAGTCTGGGACGTTGCTGAACAAGTTGCTGTTCGATCCAGAAACCAGTCAGATCCTCACCAACCTCAACCGATCGACCGACGATATCCGCACGATCTTGCGCGATATCCGCACTGGGAAAGGCTCTTTGGGGGCGTTGATCAACGACCCCACAGCATTTGAGGACTTCAAAGCGATCTTGGGCCAAGTCAAGCGTTCTCGGATCTTTCGTTCTTTGATCCGCCTTGTGATATCGCGGGATGAAAACAAAAAAGGCGGCCTGATTGTCAAGGAATAAGCCGTGGCCGAGTTTTGGGGTGGTTGAGCGAAGCCATTTCGGATGGATTGGAGTGCTTGGATGGATGCTTTTGTACGGTGTTGGTGGGTGTGTTTGATCGTGAGCGGGATCGTGTGGGGAGGTCTGCGAGAGGCCGTATCGGCCCCCCCGCAAGCGATCCCGGGGGGCGGGATCTTTTCCGATCGTGAAGCCACGCCTCAAAACGTCTTGGTGTTGACGCCACAACAGTTAGAGAAAGGGATGGCCGGCTTGCGCGAAGAGGTTCGTTCTCTCGTGAAATCGGACGAGATGGACGAGTTGCGCCGTCAAATCGGTAGCGATCCTGTGCCGATCCCTCCGCGTTTGGGGGCGATCTTTGTACCGCGCATCATCCAGCAACAAAATGTCTCGCAAACTTCGTACATTGTTTATGATACGAAAGGTCGCCAAGTCGCAACCAACCCGACAGGCAAGAAAGCCTTCGTTTATCCCGGGCGCTACACGGTGCAGATCGGCTCGCGTTCAGGTACGGTGTTACCGCGTTATCATGTTCGCGTGTATGCCTCGCAACTGACGATCATTCGGGCGCGTTGGGCGGCGTTGGTGATCTTGGTGCAGGATGAATCGTTGGTGCAGTTTCGTGGAACGTATGACTTGATCCATCTTGAATCGCGGCGTGGCATCGGGACGGGGATCGGTGCAGACGAGCGGATCGGGGAGAAAGTGCGACCGTGGTTGTTGCCGCCCGGACTTTATATGATTGTTCAAGTGGGGGATACTTATCTTGCGCGGACAGATTTTCTGACCGTACAAGTGAATGAAGGGGAAGGGACTTTTTTCCGACTGATCAAAGACCGAAACGATGGTCGAGTGCGAGGGGGAGGGGTGTTGTTGTTGCGCCAGTTGGGTCTGGAGCGACAGGGAGCGTGGACGTGGAGTTTGCAGTTGTCGGGAAACTTTCTGTGGAACAACGTGGAAAATGTGCCAGCGACAACGCCCGGGCATCGGTTTAGCTTGACGACGTTTTTTACAGGCCGCGCAACGTACAATACCGAACGTCACTTCTTTCGGAGCTTTTTGAACGTCGAATTGGGTTTTACGATCCCCAACTTTTCACGGATCGATCAGATCGATCTGCGAAAAAGCGCGGATCGTGTCGAACTGGAAGCGATTTATATCTATCGGATCTTGAGCTTTTTGGGGCCTTATGCGCGGGTGGGGTTGGAGAGCAATATCTTCCCGGGGACGTACTATATCTCCGATCTGGAGCGCTCGATCGGGGCTTCGATCTTTCGATGCGAAACAGAGGCGGCTTGTTCTCTGTTGACGGATGCCAAAGGAAGCGCAGCGGATCGGATCGACTTGAGCGATTTTTGGGATCCTTTGTTGATCAAGCAAGGGCTTGGGGTGAATCTTCAAGCCTTGCAGTATTCTTGGTTGGATCTGCGGGTCTTGGTGGGGGTTGGGTTTCGCCAAGAAGTAGCGCGGGCCGTGTTTCAGGGCGGAGCGACCACCACGAGCGACTATTCTGCGCGTTGTCGTGATCCCAACCTGCGCGATCCTTCCGCTCCTTGGAACACTTCGCGTTGCCCTAATACCGCGAATCAAGAACAACACATCCACCTGCGTTTTTTTCGCAAAACGTGGTCTCATCGTGAAGGCATCGAATTGGCGGTCGTTGCGACAGGACAGATCACCCGATTTCTAACCTTCACCACCGAGTTCGATATGCTTGCGCCGTTTACAGCCTTTGATGATTTCGATATCACATGGCGCACGACGATCACCTTGCGTTTGTCGCATTATGCGTCGTTGTTCTATCGGCTGCGTGTTCGACGCGACCCTGCAACGCCCGTTGTTGCGGGCTTAGACAAGTGGTCTTTTGATCAGAGCATCGTATTGAGTTTTTCGATCTTGTTGTGAGGCTCGTTTGGGGGGGGCAGGGAGAGAAGAAGGGGCGGAGGGTTATTGGAGGGTGTGGAGGATGGCTTTGATGCCTTCGCCAACGCCCGTAGTGGTGCCGGTTCCGCCAAGATCACCCGTCAAGTTTTGGCCTGCGGAGTAGAATTGGGTGGTGGCTTTGTAGACGAGCTCAGCGGCTTTGGCGAGTGTTTTCTTTTGGTCGGGAGTGATCCGACCGCTGAGGTCGTCGCTCATACGCTCAAGCAACGCAGCCATCGCCCAGATCGAAGCACCGGGATTGATCTGGTTCGGTTGGAGGTCGGGGGCGGTTCCGTGTCCGGGTTCGGACACCATGATGCCCGTCTCAAGGGTGTAATTGAAGCTGGGCATCATCCCGATGCCGCCGATCTTCGAGGCTTCTGCGTCGGTCAAAAAGTCCATGGTCAAGTTGGTTCCCACCACGCCTTCGACCGATTCGGGGCGATGGACGGTATACCAGCAGTAGTCGCCGATGGTCATAAACACCACATCGATGGACTTGTACTTTTCTTCGCGGGCGATCTCTCGGCCCACTTGGAGGAAGAGCTTGTCGCCTGCAAGGTACGGTGAATAGAGGATAAACAAGCGCTTTGCGCCACGCACGAGCGTATCGTCGAGCGAGTAGCGGATGATATTTTCGGACATCTTGCGGGTGATGCGGCGGAAGTTGATGGATTCGGTTTCGGTGCGTTTGTCTTCGCCGATGTAGAAACACTCGTTGTTTTGGCGATAGCAGCGGGTGTCGATCTTGGTTTTGGTGTAGTCGATGTTTTTGCCGACATAGCGGGAGAAGACGCCCACGTCTTTTCCGAGATCTTCGCGTTCGACTTCGTCGAACATGGCGACCGCAAGGGGAACCAAGAATTCTTCACCATTGAAACGAGAAGTGACGACCACCTTGAACCAATCGGGGTTTTTGGTGATACGTTGCAAGAAGTTGTCGAAGATGATGTATTCCATCTTGACGCCTGTTTCGGCTTCTGCGGCTTTTGCCAGATCGATGAAGGCGTTGTCCGACTCTTTCAAGATGTTGCCTTTTTCCGCAACATAGACTTTGTCGATCCCTTTGGCTTTGGCGTATTCGAAGGCTTTTTGGATCACCGCTGCCGATTTTTTGGTGATGATCTTGGCGTCGGTGTAGCCCGTTCCGACGAGGTGTTCGGACTCAGAGGTCACGCCTTCACAGCCCACAAATACGGCCATATCGACATCGACGGATTTGTGTTTGCGAGGAGCCACGTTTTTGAAGTCGCGGACACAGGCGTCAGATTCGAGTTTTTGGCGAATAAACACGTTGATGCTTGCGGGGGTGCCTTTGCCAGAGAGCGTACCAGTCGCGCCTTTGTAAGAGTAGCCCACGCGATTCAACGCTTCGAGCACGCCGTCCGAAGGCACCAGCACGTTCATGTCCAACAACGATTGCGCTGCGTCACGGATGAAGGCGAGATCAGAGGCTTGGATCTTGGGGTACTTGGCTTGGATCTCCGTGAGATCGGACTTCAAGAGGAAGTTGAGGACTTCTTTATCGCGTGCGTTGTTTTCGTTGAGAACGGGCAGGTCAAATTGGTTTTTCAATCGCAACCACAAGCGCAAACCGACCGTCAGGCGGGGATCTTCGTTCTCAGAGATCCAGTTGAATTTGTGGCTTGAACCCACGATCTCGTTGGCACGTGCAAGCGCAGCGTTGGCAACGTCTTTGGCGACTTCGCTGGCATCTTCTGCGCGATCATCACCGGGAAAATACAAGACATCGATTTGGGACATACTCGTCTCCTCTGTACTGTCAGACCGTCGTCTCTGATCGAGGCTCATTGACTTGATGCGACGGTCGCTATCGTGTGTTGGATAGAATGTTTTTCTATGCAGTGGCTTGTTGATTTTTTTGAAGATCGCTCTTTTCGCAAAAGATCATCGTGGTGTGCATCCGAAGGGCGCGAAGAGCAGCGATGTTGTGGGGGAAAAACAGAACAGCGCGCCCCGAACGGAGCGCGCTGCAAGAAAGGAAAACGCCGATTATTCTGCGTCTGCGGGCAAGTCGTAGAGGATATCGTCCCAAGGATGGCGATAGAGCGGTGCTTTGAGGCGATGCTGATCCATAAAGTGACCGACCATGCCGATGGTGCGGCCAAGCAAGAACAGACCGTTGAGTGCGCCTGCGTCCACAACGTCTTGCACTCGGCTCTCAGAGAAGCCGCATGCGTACATCATATCCACGCACAAAACGCCGATGGCACCGTCCACGTTGAGGATCAAGGTGTCTTTTTTCTGCGTGGTCACCTGTTCGACTTCGAGAGCAAAGTCGAGCAGGGGATGTTGGGGGAAATGTTCGTCTGCGTATTTTTTGAGCAAGACAACGCGCATATCCGGGTTACGCAGCGATTTGATGCGGTGGCCGATCCCTTGCACGTTGACGTTCTGCTTTTTCTTTTCGTCGATGAATTGGACTGCATTGAGCTTGCGGTCGTACGCATCTTTGAACATCACAGCAGCGCCCGCAACGGCACCCCCAAAACGCGGACCGATGGTCAAAATACCCGAAGCCACGGCGCTCATCAGATCGCGTCCTGCGCGGGCGGTAACGATCGCGTTGTGTGCGCCCGACACTGCGGGGCCGTGGTCGGCGGTCAACTTGATCACCATCTCCAAGAAGTCGGTGGCCCACTTGGGAAGGCGTTGACGGAACCACAACAACGACAAGACATCGCCGATGCTGTAGTTTTCGCTGATCACCTTGCTGATCTTGTGGCCTGCGTAGTTTAGCTCATCGCCCGCATCATCGGTAATCGTGCAGATGAAGTTGGTGGGGCGGCGAACCATATTGAGCGCCACAGCGCTTTTAAAGTCCATCGGGACGTTTTGTGGTTCCACGTCCGCGATCGGTGTGTGTTTGCCTTCGGCAACGAGTTTGTCAAAGGTTTCTTTGATCGCTTTGCCGTAGTCGTTGAAAGACTCGGGAACGATCGCACCTGCTTTGCGCAGGGCCTCGTTTTTCGCGGGTGCGGTTTCGCGCTTGACATCGGCTTTTGCGCCGGCGTGTCCGAACTGCACGCCTTGGGGCAGGTGTTCGAGCGAGGTTCCCGTGACCCATGCCACAACGGGTTTGGTGATGCGTCCGCTCGCGATGGCTTCGGCGATACGGTATTCTTCTTCGCCGCCGACTTCACCGAGGCACACCATCATCTTGATATCGGGGTTGTCTTGGAAACGCAGCAGGTGATCAAGCAAAGTCGAACAGGGGAACGCATCGCCGCCGATCGCGATCCCTTCGTTGACGCCGTCGGTGCATTGGGCGATCACGTTGTAAGACTCGTTGGACATCCCGCCTGATTTGGACACAAAGCCCACAGAACCCGGGCGATGCAGCTTCGAGCTGACGATATTTTCGATGGTTCCGCCCGTGTTGGCGATGCGGAACACACCTGCTTTGATCCCACCAACGGTCGCAGGACCGATGATGTTGACGCCCTTCTCACGGGCAAGGCCGCGAAGATGACGGGCGCGGCGCTCGGGAACGCCTTCGGCGATGATCACGAGCGTACGGAGTTGGGGGATCGCCATCGCTTCGAGCGTCGTCGGATAGGCCGAACGGTACGAGGCGAAGTTGATCAACACATCCGATTCGGGGCAGGCTTTGGCAGCCGAGGCGATATCAGGAAACACGGGCAGAAGGATCTCTTTGGTGCCCCAAAAGATCTTCTCATAGCCTTCGCTACCCGGGTTGATCAACGCGGAAACGGAGGGCTTGGCGCGGCGGCAAGCAAAGTCAAAGTCAAGCATGCGTTGCACTGCTGCGGTCTGCATCCCGTAGATCAGCGCGGTGGTATTTTTATCGAAGAGCTGGTAACTGGGTCGGCTCATCTGTTTTCTCCCTTATGTGCGCGATTTGCGATTCGCTGTGTCGTTACAAAGCAGCGCAGCCGTTATTTGCGCAACAGCGCATCAGCCACGATCTGGGTCATGTGTGTTTCAGGGCCATGCACTTCGATGGGAATCCCTAAACGTTGGCCGGCGGCCTTCAATTTGATGAGACCTTCTTTGTAGTTGGGACCTGCACGACGCACAAACACGCGCACATCAACCTCTTTCATCTTTTCTGCCAACTCTTGCATCGCCATGATGATGCCCGTAAACGTCTTGGCCACGTCCGTAAAGTTCGCGATACCACCGCCCAAAAGCAGGAACTTGGGCCGCCCTTGGGGATCTTTCTCAGCGGTCATCTGTTCGAGAACGGTCTTCGCGTACAGGTAGGTGTTGTTGGTGTCGGGGTTGCCCGAGTATTCGCCATACATCGCAAGCTCGTTGGCAAAGCCCAAGTCGCACACGGTGTCGGCATAGATCACCGACGCACCACCACCCGCAACCATGTTCCACACACGGCCTTTCGGGTTCAGGATACGCAATTTCAACGATGCGCCTGTTTTGGAGTCTAACTCGCGCACGAATTCTTCGGCGGGCGTCAGGTGTTCACCGAACGCAGCAGGAAACTCCAGATTGTCGCCCCACATTTTGCGGGTCTCAAACGCCGCAGTATCGTCCACTTTCGCGACCATATCGAGCGGTTGCGCACGACCATCGCCCAACACCACAAAGGGGTTGATCTCCAACAGCGTGTAGCCACCCGCCACAAAGTGGCTGTATGTTTCTTTGATAAAGCGATGGACAGAAGCGTGGTGATTTGCAGGGAACAGCTTTTTCACCGCTGCATCGACATCTTGGGGATCGAAGGCTTTGTCACCGTTGAGCATCACTTCGACGAATTTGTTCTCGTCGCCCATGTACTCTTCCACATCGATACCGCCCGAATTGGACAAGCGAAGGATATCACCGTTCACGTCCAAATCGAGAGACAAGTAATATTCGCGTGTATCCGCATCAAACGGAGTGAACACTTCCACGATAAAGTGCGTCAACACGCCCTTCACGCCGCTCAATAGTGTCACTTCTTTGTCCATGCGCTCGTTGATCCAAGCTGCCGTTTCTTCGAGACCTTTGTTCAAACAGATCAGACCGTTCTTTCCGCGCTTTCCGAAAAGTTGATCCGGTTTCGCCACCAGCTTCTCGGTCTTCAACCAAGGGTACTCTTCCGTTTTCTTTCTGAGATCTTCACCGGGACCCACCAAGGCAACCCGACCATCGTAACCGGTCAGGGCTGTGGCCAACATCCGCTTGGCGTCGTATTCACGAATACCTTTGCGTGCCATCTGCACTCTCCTCAATCGCTGGTGTTGTCTATCGCTCTGGCCCATCCACCCCAACGGATCGTGGTTTCAGAGCTTCCAAAAGGCAGGCGATCTTTCGCCCGTCGAACATTCGCTTTTCTTCATGGACTCTTTCGGCTTCCCTTGATGCTCCGCACCCCGAAACCGATGCGCTTGCGCGATCCGTCTCTTTTGCAAAAAACATCCAAGCCCGTAAACGCAAGCGCTCTTACCAAGACTCCCGTAGAAAGTCAAGACTGCTTTTTGCTTCGCTTGCTCTATCCTCCCTTCCCTTCTTCTCTTCTCTCCCCATCCGTCTAGCTCGATCTGCTCCGCCCTCTCTTTCAAAAACAATGAATCCTTGCTCAGTCCCGCAACGACTGATCTTTGCTCTTGACAACCTGCGCTGCTTGCGCTACACCCTAGCCCTATCTGCGGGAGTAGCTCAATTGGTAGAGCGTCAGCTTCCCAAGCTGAAGGTCGCGGGTTCGATCCCCGTCTCCCGCTTACAAATCCCCCCCTCATTCCCCCCCCCCTTTGTTTTTTGTCCTTCGCTGGTCAACAATCCTTTCCCCTGTTCTCTTTTCTCGAAAAAAACCCGTGTCCTAAAACTAATGTGTACGAGATCGTCGTGGATTGGCGGGTAGGGCTGATGTGCGCGTGGTAGTCGATTAGCGGGTAAAGCTGATGTGCGTGTGGTGATGGTGGAAATAGAACCAACCGCGCTTGGTGTCGGTTTCCTCCCATGTGATGGTCCCGCTTTTGAAGCGTTGTTGGGCTGTAGGCGAGATCAGGCCATCACGCACCAACTCATCGATCGCGGTCAGCAGCTTGGGACCGACTTTTCCATCGACGCCGATGACACGGACTCTTGCAGAAGCAAGGATGTTCGCGAGGAAAAAGGCCGTTCGTTTGGGTTCGAGTAGCGCAGGTTGTGAGACGCAGTGATATTGATCTTGCCCGTTGGTGTAGTGTTCGCAAACGGCCCGTAGATGGTTGTTTGCGGTGCTTGTTTGATAGTAGGCGAGATCGATATCGGTTCCGTAGACGTGCGTTCCTTGGGGGTGACGTAGCTGACCGTTTTCGGCGGGTGTTTGGCCGTTTTGCATACTCATATCCCCCAGCCCGAGGGGCGGTGTGTTGGGGAATACACAACCGACGATCGCGGTGGCGTGTTTGACGAAAGTCACCGCATCACGGCGCAGCCAACTAAAGGTATTGCCGTGGAGCGCGATGTATCCGTTGTCTGCGGTCGGTGTAAAAGCGATGATCTGCGAGCAGCTCGGATCGGTGCAATGGCGGGGAGGGAGGTTCGTGCAGAGGGTTTGCCCGGTGCATGAGGATGTATCGTATTTGCAGGAAGCATCGCATTTGAGCGTTCCGCCTGTATAACCGAGACCTTTGCACGTTGCAAACACCGAGTTTCCATCGCAATCTTCGCCTGCGTCGGTCTGGTTGTTTCCGCAAACGGGTGGAGCGCCCGATTCTGTGGCCCATCCGCAGATCTCTTTTCCGCTACCTTCGAGCGTAAAACGACACGATGCCCCTGATGGTTGCGTAGGGCAGGGGGTGTTGGCGTCGCAGTAGGCTGTGCAGATCGAAAGGTTTTCATCGAATTTCACACAAACAAGCCCGCTTCCGCATCCGCTGCTTGGGCAAGGTTTACCAAAATTCGAGGTGTTGGTTTTGGTGCAAGCTGACGTATCCATTGCGCAAGCATTGCACTTCAACGTTCCTCCCGAAAATCCGAGCTTTTCGCAAGTTTTGTCGCCAAAGTTGTTCCCATCGCATGTTTCGTTTGCATCGATCTGTCCGTTTCCACAAAGAGATTCTGGAGCGGATTCTTGCGTTGTTTCAGGGACAAGTTCTGCGATAGTTTCTTGATCGTTTTCAGTTATAGGCTCGGAATGATGGGCATCTGCGACGTGCTCTTGTTCTGATGTTTCGGAAGCTGTTTGTTCGGAGGGGGCTTGCTCAGAAGGTGTTTTTTCAACGGAGCCGACAGGGGCGCAACGGTTGGACGTTGTGTCGCACTGATCGCTGCCCAAGCAATCTCCGTTGCTTTTGCACAACGGAGCGCAGGTTCCTTGGTAGCAGTATTGATCGCCCATGCAATCCTTTTCGCTTTGGCACAGCGGCGTGTTGCCGCATCCTGCGAGAAAAGAACTCGCCAACAAAAACAAGGCACAAGAAACCATTTGAAATAACGCATGTCGAGCAGACATTGGAGCCTCCGAACAAAAAAGAAGACTTGCTTGAAAACAGAAGCGAAACTCGTTGACAAAAACGCTCGTGTTCGCGGTACTCCAAGCAGATTCTTCGTTGGTTTGAAAATCGTCGGAACACCCCGATAATACGAGGTCAAGGGGCCAAAGCTCCCTTGCGGGGTGTGGGGCCGCACGCCACAAATCGGCCAACATACGCCATGCTCGGTGTGGTTTAGGTGGGGGCAAAAGACTTAAAGAGAAGTTAAGGGAGAGAAGTTCGATCGGACTTAAACAACGGCGGGGATACGCTCGACGCGGCCTAAGAGCGTGTCGGCGAGCGCGTCAGGGATAGGAAGGCCGGGGGTGTCAACAAGCCAAAAGAACTCACCCACTGCGTTCACCTCAAGGAAGGCGTGGCGACCCTCAGGAGAAACAACAAAGTCGATGGCTCCATAATTCAGCCCCAAAAAATTTTGCAGCGCAAGGAGCTTGGGGGGGATATCTTCGGGCAAGGTGTACGGTTTCCAAGAGCGGATCAGCCCGACGCCATCGCGCCGCCAGTCCACTTGCGTTTCTGCTTTGGTTTGTGCATCGACCGCCGCAGAAAAGATCTGTTTGCCCACGATCGTGACGCGCACATCCAACGTCTTGACGATCTCTTCTTGGAAGATCATCGGGCAAAAACGCAATCCTTCTAAAGCGCTTAGATCATCGGGACGGATGCGTGTTGTAAACACCACATTCTCGATACCTTGGCGGTATACGGCAAACGGATGTTGCATCTTGGTGATCACGGGTCCATCGATGGATTCGATAAATGCGCGTGCTTCGTCAGGATCGTTGGTGAATAAGGTTCGAGGGATATCCAGCCCCAATTCGATGGCTTTTCGGGTTTGGACTTCTTTGTGATCGGCGCGGCGCACGCTTGACAGCGGATCGAGTTGGAAGCACGACAAAGAGGCAATGCTCCCCCATAACGTCCGTCGTGACTCTTGAATCGAAGGATCGTACAAATCTCCGAGTGTTTCGGGCAGACCGTGACCTGCATAGAAACGCCGATACCACACCGCCGTCAACTCGGTTAAATCGATGTCTCCGTTCGGTGTTTTCAGCCGTTGCGCCCAACCGCTATTTTCGTAACGGGTGTTGATCTTCACGTCTAACGGATAGCGATCCGTATCAAGACGGATCGCCTCCCCTCCGCGCCGTCGGATCGCTTCTTCGACCATCGGGATACTTTGGTTGTCTTTTGTGTGGGTGATCAAAAGAACTTGCGGTTTCGACAAAGCGTTCTCCCCTCCAACTTCGATCCACTCCGATCATCCCCGATGGATCACGATTTATCTTTGCTTGCGAGCTGCGCCAACAGCTCCCACGCTGGAAGAGCTTTTTTCTGCTTCGCACCGCCCGTAGCACCCGTGTTTTCCGTCGTTTCGCTACCTTCGTTATCGGAAGGATAACGCATGGTGGTCATCTCGCCACCACCGGGGTTTCCGGGCTGAACTTCGTTGCCTTCGTTGTCGGAAGGATAACGCATGGTGGTCATCTCGCCACCACCCGGCTTCACGGGAGTTTCTGCACCTTCTGCATCGGAGGGGTAGGCCATCGTCACGGCTTCGCGTCCCGGCCCACCCGGCTTGATGGGAGTTTCTGAGCCTTCTGCATCGGAGGGGTAGGCCATTGTCACGGCTTCGCGTCCCGGTCCACCGGGCTTAATGGGAGTTTCTGAGCCTTCTGCATCGGAGGGATAGGCCATCGTCACGGCTTCACGTCCCGGTCCACCCGATTGGATTGGTGTTTCTGCACCTTCGTTGTCGGAAGGATAACGCATAGTGGTCATACCGCCACCACCGGGGTTTCCGGGCTGAACTTCGCTGCCTTCGTTGTCAGAGGGATAACGCATGGTGGTCATGCCGCCACCACCGGGGTTTCCGGGCTGAACTTCGCTGCCTTCGTTGTCGGAGGGATAACGCATGGTGGTCATCTCACCACCGCCGGGTTTGACAGGGGTTTCCATGCCTTCCGAATCAGAAGGGTAGCGTTTGGTGGTGACTTCGTTTCCGCCGGGTTTCACGGGAGTTTCCATGCCTTCCGAATCAGAAGGATAGCGTTTGGTGGTGACTTCGTTTCCGCCGGGTTTCACGGGAGTTTCTGCACCTTCGTTGTCAGAAGGATAACGCATGGTGGTCATCTCTCCACCACCGGGTTTTCCGGGCTGAGCTTCACCGCTTTCGTTATCGGAAGGATAACGCATGGTGGTCATCTCGCCACCGGGTTTGGGGAGGCGATTTTGATCTTCAAGAAAACGCTCGAAGAAAGGTTGTTGGGTCGGTTGTTTTTGGGTTCCAAGCAGGTTGTCGCGTTGTTGTGCGCGATGGTCGTTGCTTTGGAACGCGCTTTTTTGTTCGGCGGGTTGGGCGGTGGGTGGCTTGGCTGCGGGGGTTTTACTGGGAGTAGGTTGCGGGGGTTGGGGTGGCTTGCGTTCGATCTTCATCGTTCGTTCTCCATCAAGGTAGAAGGGCCACATCTGCGTCGTGTTCATCGGCATTTGCGCGATGTGGGCGATCTGGTGTGATATCGTTCACAGTTATCGGGCGGACTTGCCCAAAGGTTGCTTTCGAGACAGGTTGACGCGCAAGAGCGATGCTTTATCCATGTTTTTTCGCCAAGGCTTTGGCCGCGATCTGTGCGGTAGAAGGAGGCGATTGGGCGTTTAGGGAAGTGCGGTAGGAGGAGGCTTTTTGGCGTTTAGGGAAGTGTGCGCACCATCCGCCAAAACAGATAGGCTGCGAAAAGGTAGCAGAACCAAGCCATCACAAACGCGATGGAAAAGCCCCATTCTGCGGCGACCCACAAGATGCTGACGGATGCCACAACGCCCGCTGCACCGTTCAATCCCCACGCCCACGGGACGGCGTGAGGCATCCGCGCTGCCAACAAAGACATCCCCGCAGGCAAAGGCATTCCCATGCCAAAACCACATACTCCCAAGAGCGCAAAGGCCAACGTGATTCGGCCCCAAAGCGGCCATCCCATCGCCGTTTGCAACAGAGGATCTAATCCGATCCCCACGATGACCAAGATCAGCAGCAACGCCCCCCAAAAGATCTGCATCCAACGCAAAAGATCAGTCGGTTCTTTCCATCGCCCGATCCATAGGCTGCCAAGTCCACTCCAAAGCAGCAACGAAGACAATCCCACCGTAAGCGCGTAGGTTGGGTGTCCGAGAAAAAGTGAGAGCCGTTGTAAAATCGGAACTTCGAGAAACATAAAGCCCAAACCGAGGCATAGAAAAAACGCCAAGGCCCCCCAAGGCAGCGTGTGGATGGCGTGGCGAGAACTCCACCACAGCGGCCCAAAGATCATCACCATCAACAACAAGCTGACGACCAGTAAACTGATCCCTAGGCTGACGATGGCTGCATTTTCTCCGAGCCATCGGCTTGAATCCCCACCAAATAGATCTCGAAGGCGAGCCGTGTACAAAAAGAAGGGGCGATCATCGGTCGCTGCGTTGATCGCCCCGGGAAAGGTATGAACCATCGCATCGCTATCGCGAAAGTATCGTTCGTACAGGGCTTGTAGCTTGCGTTCGCTGGCTTGGCGCTCCGTGCGCTTTCGTTGATACGCTTCTTGTTCTTCTTTTTCGTTGCCTTCCATCCGTCGGGGAGGAGCGGTCTTTGTGTCGGATGCAACGGTTGTGGCGAGCTTGCTTGTGGGCTGAGAAGTGCTTGTTGGGGGAGGGCAAGGCTCGGTGGGTTCGGGGGCTTCGGGCGGAAGATAAGAGGCCACAAAGCCGTACTGCTCTGCGAAACTTTTGGCTGCGAGCCGCTGTTCGGGTGAAAATGGAGATTTGCTGATCAGCACCGTTGAGAACATGGCTTTGGGGGACCATGCGTTGCTCAATACGATCGTGTGATCGGCAAGCGAAGCGATGCCGCGTTGTTTGGCGGCTTGTTCGCAAGTTCGAATCCATCGCAAGATCAGCGCATGATGGCCGAGATCCCACAACGAAACAGACAAGATGCCCTGATCACTCAATCGATCCATGTACAGCCCGCAGGCTTCGCGGGTGTACAAACTGTGTTCTGCGAGGTTCATTCCCCCCGAACTATGGGCAGCCCACGTCACGACAGAGTTTGCAACGATCACGTCAAACGTCTCGTGAAGACGTTCTAGCTCAGAACGCCCTTCTCCCACGATCCATCGGACTTTTGGATGTTCGATCAAGTTTCCTGAAAACTTGCGTAGACGATGTTTGAGGATGTCGTGGATCAAGATCGGATTCAGCTCGATCCCGGTCACTTTCTTGGGTGCAAACAACAAGGCCCCCAAGATATCTTTGCCTCCCCCCGGGCCGAGTACGACAACGCGCTGGCCTTGTGGTAAAAGGTGATAGGCCGCGTTCGATACCAATTCTCCGAGATAACGAACCTTCCGCAGATCACCATCAAACGCCAGATACGGCGCGTAAGCGTTAATATCGATCAACGCCTCTCGTTGTTCGGGAAGGCGGCCTTGCCAAGCATCTCGCTGTTGATCGGAGATTGCTCGATCCCAAGATTGAGGCGGGAGCAACACCACACGGGAGAAGGCATTCCATTTCTTGTAAAGTATTCTGCGCTCTTTGGCGTCGGGGCTAAAGTCGATTTGGATCGTCCAGATCGCGAAGAGTCCTTGAAAAACCAGCAAGCCGCCGATTCCCGAGGTGGCAACCCATCGCCATAACAAGCCTTCTTGTTCGGCAAACATCCACCAATGAACTGCCACCATTAAAGCCGCGCAACCCAACAATCCCGTCGGGCCACCCAGCCAGCCCATCCAAGGCACCAAAAGCAACGCCCCAAGCGCAGCCCCCGCAAGATCCCAACCGTACAAACGCGGCACATCCCTTCGATACACCACGAACCACCGCGACAAGACGACTCCACAGCACACAAATGGGATCAGTGCAGCCAGTGCAACCATCGAAAAGATCAGCAAAAATTGTGGCTGAAATGGAGACTCCAACAGATCTGTCGAAAAACGCAGCCAACCTAAAAGGATCGGCATCAACGCCATCCCCCATGCCGCTCCCAACAACCAAGCCCGCACAGAAAACAGATCCTTCGTCGGAGATTCTGGTCTCGCTCCTGTTGTCGATTCGATCGATTGCGCTGCATCGCGCAAATACACCCACACCGCACCCGCTCCCAACCCCAACATCGCCAAGGATAGGGCAAGGAAGGCGGTGTGATAATAGAACACCACCGAAAGTACACGCGTTAAACACAGTTCGTAAAGCAAGACGCCACAAGAAAAAGCGCCCACTCCGATACTTGCGCGCCATCCGAAGCGTTCGATCGGCATTTTTGACGAGATCTCCACGGTTTTCCTCTCTTGGCTTTATTCTTTTGCAAAGAAAAAAGGCTTGCAAAAGCAGCCGAAATATGCTTGGTTACACGGCTTTCACGGTACGGCACCCCAACAATGCACCATCTCAAATCGGATCGAAAACACCTTGATGCCGTTATCTCTATAACATAGTTGTGCGGTGAGGCCAAACCTCCGAGCAAAGGCCTGTGCTGCCCGTGGCTGTTCTGGTTTTTTTCGTGTGATGGCTTTGCATCGTGCGATTTGCCCGACCTACCGCCCAAACACTGCAACGGGCAAGTCGCGCCCCTTCAAGAAGTTGCGAAGCCCCGCAAAGGCGCTTATCATAGCGTTTGATTGTTTTTCTCTTTCGCGTTGGAGATGTTTTTTTCCATGAGTGACCATTCTCCCCACCTTTTGGCTCCCCAAGTCGGTGCAGGTCTTGGGGCTTCTTTGCTTGGACAGCGCGTAGGGAACTACCAGTTGGTCAACCGCATCGGTGGAGGGGGTTTTGGCGATGTCTATCGCGCCGAGCACGTCGAGCTTGGAAACCCTTTTGCAGTCAAAGTCCTTCATCCACGTTTTTCTGCGGACGTCCAGTTTGTCGAACGCTTTCGTCACGAAGCGATGGTCCTTGCGGGATTGCGCCACGAGAATGTTGTCCAAGTTGTTGACTTTGGTGAGATCGAAGGCATCGGTTTTTACCTTGTGATGGAGTGGATCGAAGGCTCTACGCTGCATCGTTATTGGCGGAAAAAGCGTGTTCTTCCCGCAGGTCAAGTCTTTGCGTTGTTTTCGCAGTTGCTTGATGCGCTCGAACTCGCGCATGGTCGGGGGGTGGTTCACCGCGACATGAAGCCCGAAAACTTGATGATGACCAAAGGCGGAAGAGGCCGTACCATCGTCAAGATCGTGGATTTTGGGATCGCCAAGATCGTCGGCCAAAGCGCTCAAAGCAGCGGCCTTGCGATCGGCACACCTTATTACATGTCCCCCGAACAAGCCGCCGGACAAGAACGCCTCGTCGATCATCGGGCCGATATCTACGCTTGCGGGGTCATCCTTGTCGAACTTCTTACAGGCCGAAGACTCTTCCAAACCAAAGATCCCAAAGAGATCTTGCGCCAACAGATCGACACTCCTCCACCCACGCTGATCGAGCTCAATCCCAAACGCGAATATCCTCCGTTATTACAATCTGTCGTCGATCGTGCCCTAGCCAAGCGGCCTTCCGAGCGTTACGCATCCGCAAGCGAGTTCTACGACGATCTCGATCGTGTCATGCGCGATGCAGGCATCCAGCCCGACGATCAAGAAACCACATGGAACGAAAACCTCACCGCGACCTCCACAAATCTCCTGACCCTGATGACGGGTGTCAGCGCAAGCGAAGTTGCTGAAACAGCGAATAGTACGGCCTCTCAGATCTTGGGGCAAAAGCTCTCTCCCGAAGATCTTGCTTCGATGACCGATCTTCCTGCTGTGCCGGCTTCGCCCCCCAAAAATCGCTGGCCTCTTTGGAGCGGGGTGGGTATCGGTTTGCTTCTAGCCCTTCTGATCGGCCTCTTTGCGCTCCCTCCCCATCCATCGCAGCTTCCCAAAACCAGCCTCGTTCAAACTGCTCAACCCACATCGCCGATCGCCCCGCAACCTCGCCCTCCCGCGCCTTCTTCTCTCCAAGTAACGCAAACGCGCACGACCGAACCCCAAACACCCGCAAACGCACCCACCCAAGAACCCAAAAACAGCGACGACGAAGACAACAATGAAGTGAAAAAATCCTCGAATCGTCGGCGCATCCGCAAAAAGCGTCGTCCGACACGACGGCGCAAACGCCGTGTTTCCGTTGCCAAACGCCAAAATTCTCAACCCGAACAACGCTCTCAACCCGAACAGCGGATTCTCCCCCGAAATGCTCCGACGATCCGTGCAATCCCCAAAACGGAGATCCGCACCATCCGTCTCGTGAGCCAGCCCAACGGCGCTCAAGTCTTTGTCAACGGTGAACTCAAAGGCACAACCCCCTATACTGCGAGAATCCCGTTGGGAAAACACGCTTTTATCAAACTCAAAAAGCAAGGGTATGTCGATCTCCAGTTTCGCTGGCAAGCCAACCAAAACGAACAGCGCAGTCTCAAATTGATCGAGGACTTGTTGTGATTACTCCCTCAACCTCAAAGGTTGAGGGGCTTTTTGTAGGGATGTTACATTCATGCGATTTGTGTTTTTTTTGAGATATCCTGTGTTTCTTCTCGGGTTTCTGTTGTTGGGGACGATCTTTTTCGCTCGTCATGCCGCAGCCCAAGACCAAACAGAGTTTCCTACCGCCCGTCGTATCTATGTCGAAGGGATGCGCTTTTACAACGCCCAACGGTATAAAGAAGCCTCCATCCAATTGGCCCTTGCCTACGGCTTGATCGCGCAAGACCCCAAGTTGACTCCCGAGCGAAAAGCTCTTGCCCTCCAACGTTTGCGCTACTTTCTCGGCAAAAGCTATGTCAAAAGTGATCAACACGAAAAAGCGCAACCTCTTCTCGAAGAGTACTTGCGTGCAGGAACCCAAAGCGCCGCGCTACGCGGCCCTGACGAGCGCGTCAAAGAAGTCGAGGGAATGTTGGTTCTTGCGCGAAAAGTGATCGCCTCGCGTCCGAAAAAGCCAGTAATCCCCAAAGAAGGGCCTTTGCGCCCCGTTCCTTTCGTGATCCTTGGGCTCGGTGTGGCCGCCGTGATCGCGGGTGGAGTTGTGGGCTTTTTGGCCTCAAGCACCGCGTCAGCCCGTGATGCCCGTCATCAAGAGATCGCACCCAACGGGCAGTTCAATCTGAACACTCCTCCCAACGCCAAAGAGATCAACGCTCTCCACAACCAAGCCGACACATACGCCATTACTGCAAATATTCTTTACATCGCGGGCGGTGTCGTCGCTGCAACGGGCGTTATCCTCGCGATCACAATCGGTCGTGCTCCTGTTCCAACAGCACCTCCAGATAGCAAAAGCTCGGGGCAAACGCTCTTTTCTTCGGCTGGAGGTGCCTTTTGAAACCATCCATCCAATGCGCCCATCTTGCGAAACGCCCGTTGTTCTCGGTTGCTTTGACGCTTCTTTTCAGTCCGTTCCTTTTTTCAGCCTGTTTTATCACGGCTGCTCCCGAAACGCGTGGATGGGGTTGCGAAACCACAAGCGAATGTACCCCCGGCCTGCTTTGTGTCGAAGGATTTTGTCGGGGGGCATGCACAGAAAAAGTGGATTGTCAAGAAGCGCTCAACGAAGAGTGTATCGAAAAAACCACCAAAGAAGAAGTCCTTGCGCAAGTCTGTATGCCGCCCTGTCGTGAAGGAGAGAGCCGAGATTGCTTTACAGGCCCCGCAGGGCGCGAAGCGGCGGGCATCTGCAAAAAAGGCAAACAAACTTGTAGCGCCCAACAGATCTGGGGACCGTGCCTTGATGAGATCCTGCCACGTACCGAGATCTGCAACCAACAAGACGACGATTGCGACGGTCAAGTCGACAACGGCGTGAATTGCGCTTGCAACCCGGGCGAGACGCGAGCCTGTTTTTCTGCACTTCCCGGCTTCCGCAATCGCGGGATCTGCAAGGATGGACTCGAAACTTGTAACAAAGATGGCCAATGGATCGGCACCTGCAAAGGCGAGGTCGTCCCTGCGCTTGAAACCTGCAACGGAAAAGACGACGATTGCGACGGCCAAGTCGACAATAAACTGACAGACATCGGCAAAGAGTGCGATGTCTCAAGCGTCAAGGGAGGCCCCTGCCAAAAGGGGATCTCTGAGTGCCTCAATGGTCGCATTCAATGTAAGCAAACAGTTCAACCTAAGTCCGAAGAATGCAACGGCATCGACGACGATTGCGACGGCAAGATCGACAACAACCCGCTCGGCGAAGACTATACTCTCACACGCTCCTGCTACACGGGCGCAACGGGTTGTAGCCTTAATCCACAAACAGGCGCCTATGAATGCAAAGGGATCTGTCGAGGCGGTGCGCAAAAATGCAGCAAAGATCTGAAAAGTTGGGAAGCCGCTTGTATCAACGAGATCAAGCCCACCCCAGACGCCAACGGAGCGGATTCTTGCAACGGCAAGGACGACAACTGCAACGGCAAGATCGACGACGCAGACAACCGCGTCGGGAACAGCTGTAATACTCCGCTCCCGAACAACTGTCGCGCCGGGAAATGGGCTTGCGAACAGGGCCAACTCTCTTGCAAACCCACTCAAAACAACCCCGAAATGTGCAACAACGAAGACGACGATTGCAACGGCAAGATCGACGATAACGTCACCTGTTCAGGGGGTAAACAATGCGTCAACGGGGTATGTCAGTGAGACACCATCGTCAAACCCATCCGAATCATACAGATCGCGTCCTTCCTCTCGGTCTTTTTCTGGTTTTTTTCGGCTCCTTCGCGTTGCCGCTGTTGGCGTTTACTTGCGCCCATCCTCCCGAATGCAAAGGAGATCGCGATTGCATCGAGCGTCTCGGCACTTCGTACGCTTGCTTTGTCTCCAAATGTATCGATCGCTCGAAGCTTCCGGAAAAACCAAAGTTTGAGATCCCACCCGACGAACCCAATCCTGAACCCGAACCCCAACCCGAACAAACCATCGAACCCGAACAAACTATCGAACCCGAACAAACCATCGAACCCGACACGACTCCCACCCAAGATGGCTTGCGCGCACTTTTCGAACCTTGTTTGTCGTTGCGTGGCGCAGCCCCGAAAGATCGCTGTCGGACAGGACTGGTATGTGTTCGGGTAAACAGCCTTGAATCGCGGTGTTTGCAAGATTGCACTAACAACGCTTCTATTTGTGCGACCAACACGGATGGTCGAAACGAATGCACTCGCGTCAGTTACGAACGCTACGCTCTTTCCCCGATCCGCGTTTGTGCGAAGTTCACACAAAAAGACGAAAACTGTGATCCCCGTCAAGCCGTTCTTTGCGCCAAAAACCAAAACCCCCATCTGATCTGCACCAGTGCCACTTGCGCAACAGCACGCATCCTGAACCTCGAAGGGGAGGATTGTTCTGACGGCCAGTCTCCGCCCGTCGAATGCAACGTGGATGCAGGACTCGCTTGTGATCCAAGCACCAACAAATGCGTAAAAGGCGTACCTGCTTTGGAAGGAGATCGTTGCGATCGAAATAACCCAAGCAGCGGCGTTCGCCGTGTGTGTGAGCGCGGCCATAGCTGCGTAGGGTTCACCAACAACGGCCAATCCATTGAGATCTGTCTCAAAGACTGCAAACTCAGCGATCCACTCGGAACCTGCCTTCACAAGCAAGGGGCCAATATGATCTGTCGCGCCTTTGGCCCTGCGGGGTATTGTGTTGAACGCGATTGCAAGTCCCAAGCAGACTGCAAATTGGAAGGGCACAGCAAAGAGTGTTCGACGCTGACTGATCAGTCCAAGATCTGCTTTCCTCTCCCGCCCGAAGGTACTCGAAAAGCGGGTGAACTTTGCAACACTACCCCCGCGCAATCCTGCGAACATCCCTTCAATTGCGTCCCTACCACAACAGCGGGCGCAGAACGGCGCGGTTACTGTGGCGTGCAGTGCCTGACCAACGAAGACTGCGCTTTGATGCCTTTCAATGCCTCTTGCAACTTGAACCGCCAAGATGGTATCCGCCTGTGTGGATACCCATGCGCCAAAAATGAGGACTGTCCAACAGGTCTTGTTTGTGGCAACGGGCGTTTTTGCACAGCCCCCTAACACAGCACGCAATCTCTGTTTGCGACCTTTGACAAATCTGTTTTTCCTGCTGTTTCCGAGCCTCGGAAACACGGCTGTATCCCTCTCTTGTTCGCAATCTGCGCTGTCCTCAACGCTCCATTGCTTTCCCTTATTATGCCTAAAGGTTTGACGTCTTGCCTCGCCTCTCACTGCATCGTCTTGGTTGCGCAGAATTTTTTTCTACTCGTTCGCAACCAAAACAACCCCTAATGAATCTTATGCTTTGTGATCCATACCACCTTGCGATCCTGTCATCAAAGAGCCAGAGGCTCGTTGAAACTGCTCGCCCAATCTTCCTGTTGTTGGCCTATGTTTTGGCCGCGAGCCTTTCAAAATCGCAAAACACTCGGACCCTAGGGCTTTTTGCTCAAAGCCCCTTTCACAGATCGCGTACCATCGCTTTTTATCCATCTGGAGATTTTTTTCGATGAAAAAGCTCACCGAATGCCAAGACTGCAAAAAAACCTTTTGGTACGTTGACCCACGTCCGGGAGGCCGTCCCCGCCAAAAATGCGGTATCTGCTCTTCGCGTCCTCCGCGTTATCCGTGGGGGTTCGTCGACCCCAACCAACCGAACAGCGTCCCCGATGATCAAGCCATCGCTGCGATGATGGAATTGGTCGCAGAACCCGCACCATCCGAAGATACTCACACGCATACCCCACGCACACAAACGTACCAAGATAGCGCATTGCTTGACTCTTTGCCCATGCCCGCTTATACTCCGATGATTCATGCGACATCTGAAAAGACGCCTCGCTTCTCTGTCCCAGCACCTCGGCGATTGACCACCCTTGACGGTGCGACGATCGAGATCTCCGATACTCCCGACCAACACGAGGTCAATATGCAACGAAATGCCAACCTCCAAGCCAGCCGTCGCAAACAAGAGGAACGCGTGCAAACGGAAAATCCACGTCTCGATGCCCTAGAACAGCGCCTTTCCATGATCGAAGAACGGCTCGACCAGATCGAACAACGCATCGATCGCCTTCAAGCCACCTCCATCTCTCGCTCCGAATGGATCGATATCTGCGCACGTCTCGATATCGTCGAGCAACACACCAACGAGACACTCGAACGTGTCCGCAAACGCCTTGATGGCTTCACCCGCGAAGCCCGCAGTATCGCAGTCATCCCCGAACGCGAACTCAACGAGATCAACCAAGTCATGCGTTCTATTCGCGCTTATCTGCAACCAAGCTCCGATGACAAAGCGCCTCGTGGTGGTAATCGCTGACGCACCACGTTGACAGCTTTATGTCGCGAATATCGGTAGCTTCATGTCGTGAACATCGCTCGGTAGCTTCATGTCGTGAACATCGCCACGCCCCGACCGTTCGGATGTTTCTCAAATCCTCCCCCCAAAGTGTTCTGCCCTTTCCTCCTCCTGTATTGCTCTCTTGACGCCCTGCCTCTTTGCGCATTAGCTTGATGCGCCATGCCTCGTTGCATGGCCTTCGTTTCACCCCAACACAAGGGAGAAAGCAACCATGCTTCGCTTGTTTGTCGGCGTCTTCTTTTGCACCCTCTTCTGCTTCGCTCCTCCTCACACCCATGCAGAGACCTCTTGGCAGCAGCTCAAGCGCGATTGGCCTTTGCTTTGGTTTATGCGCACCTCTTGCCGCGTTCACAAAGTCGTCGACGGCGATACGGCTCACGTCTTTTGTGGCGACAAGCTCGAAAAACTCCGACTCGTCGGTATCGACACTCCCGAAACCAAACATCCCTTCAAACCCGTCGAGTTTTATGGACCCGAAGCTTCGAGCCGCGCTAAGCAATTGTTGCGTATCGGCGATAACGTGATCTTGGCCCTTCAAGGCCGCCCGGGTGGCAGAGGCCGAAAAGGCCAACAGCGCGGTGTTTACGGTCGCTTGCTTGTGTATATTTTCATGCCCAACGGTCGGATGTTTAACACGCAGATGATCGAAGAAGGCTATGCCTTTGCGATGACGCGCTACCCGCACACCTACATGGAGCGGTTTGTTCAGCTCGAACAAGCCGCAAAGGCCGCAAGACGGGGCATGTGGGCGCACCCCGAAAAAGTCACGGCGATGCAAGCCGAAGACGAACGCTACCGCCAATTGCGGCGTGCATGCAATCAACGCTTGGGTGTCCGTCGTTTTGACTGGGTGATTGGGGATCAACGCACACGTTACTACTTTACCAAAGGTCATCGCGCTTTTTTTCGTACGGATTACCGAACTCGTCGTTTGTTTTGCTCCTCGAATGAAGCGGAATCTGCGGGCTTTCGAGCGGCTCCCTCCGATTACCGCCTTCCCTTCGACCCCAACGCGCACCCCAAAACTTCTTCCGAGATCCAGTCCACCGCCCCCCAACAGGATCGCATCGGGCCACGTGATGTTCCTCCTCCTGCTCCCACGCACTCCCCTGAACCTTCCCCCACTGGCGTCTCTTCAAATCCCCAAGGCTCCTTGATCTTGGGCCATCCAACCCGCAAAACCTACCGCGTCTTGCGCCCCGGTCGATATCGCGTCTTCCAATCCGTTCAAGAAGCCGAAGCCGCAGGATACCGACGATCGGGACGAAAAGGTGCAAACACCGCAGAAACCACACCCGAACCCACACCCGCCCCAACGACCGGAACTTATGCACGCAGCAAACGTGCCCTTGCAGAACGCTGTCGTGTGGAACAACCGATCGTAGGCAATCTCCGTAGCAAGATCTATCGCACCCCCACCAGCAAAGGCTACGCCCGCGCACTTCGCAGCAAAACCAAAAACACCGTCTTCTTTTGCAACGAACAAGAAGCCGTCAATGCGGGGTTTCGGCCTGCCAAACGCTAGACGTTAAAACACAGATTCACCGATCGTCACCCAGAACTGCACAGGTGGATCGCCCGGGCGAGGGTTGAGGGGGAAACCAAATTCAAACCGAAACAACCCAGCCCCCAAGATCCGCCAACGTATGCCAAAGCCAACGTCCATAAACAGCCCAAGCGGAAGCCCGTTGTTGCGGGTATCTTGGAAAAAGGCTTCTCGATCATCGTAGGTGTTGCCTGCATCGTAAAACAGCACCATCGAAACGCCCGCCCGACGGGCCAAAACGATCTCCAACTCCGCATTTCCCATGACTGTCTTCGATCCGCCCCAGTTGACCCTGACGGGCGTGAACGTCGCCTCCGCACGCGAAGGCACAACGCGCACAGGAGCCAAGGATTGGATCGGATAGCCTCGCATATCTCGATCTCCACCAAGCCGATAGCGCTCAAAGGACGGGGGGCCTAACGGATCGAAGCTAAACATCCACCCAAGGGTTCCCGCCAGCTTCAGCGTCACACGCTTGTGAAAGTGCAGAAAAAAACGTAGCTGGATATCCAGTTGGTTGAGGCTGTAATTGGCCCCAAGATAGGGCGCGATATGAAAGAAGGAGACGCTGTGGCGCATCTGCAAAAACGCATGGGGCCGCAACCCTTGATCGTCGTAGATTAGCTGCCCACCCACACCACTGCGCGACCAACTCCCCGCCGAAAATCCTTGGATCTGCAAACCAAAGTTTTCTTGTGGACTCAACCCATAACGACCGATACTGTAGGATAAATGGAAGCGAAGCGCGGGCGTTCCAAGAGCGATCCCCAAGCCCAGCGTCCCGCCCAACCGCTCGATCGCGTAGCCGAGATTTGGGATCGCGTTGTACGAAAAGTAACCAGAAAAAGACAAACTCAGCGGGCTATTCGCAAGAGACGGATCGAAAAACATCAGCGAAAGCGAAAACAAGCGCCCCGATGTAGCCGCAACGCCCGTCAAGGACAGAGATTGCCCCAAACCAAGAAAATTCTCTTTTCCCACACGCCCCAAAAAGATCGCGTCATAACCCGGAAGATACGTAAAGCTCGGAAGGATCGTCCATGTCCATCGTTCTCTGACCACAAATCGCAGGTTGACTTGATCGGGGTCCAAAGTTTTTTCCACTTGGACTTGCACGCCGTAGGTGTCGTCGTTTTTCTCGAAGTAGCCGAGTGCAAAGATTCGGCGTTGGCTTTGTCGCAACCGCGTGTCGCTGTACAGGTCGCCTTCTTTCAGCGACAAACGCCGGCGGATCACATGATCTTGGGTTTCTGTATTCCCGACGATCTCGATGTTTGCGATGCGCACCAGAGGCCCTTTTTGAAACCGAAAGACGATCCCCAATGCCTTGCGCTGTTGATCGACCAAGGGGATCGGCTCGATCTTTGCGAAGGCGTATCCGGCGTCTTGGTAATGCCGCCGTAGACTCGCCACGGTTTTGTCGAGCAGTTCGCTGCGATCAAAGATCTTGCCGAGGTGGATCGTCAAGATCTTCCGAATGGCGGCTTCTCCACCCAACAATTCGCCGCGCAATGCGATCGCATTATACCGATAGATCGGGCCTTCTTTGATGTGGTAGCGCAGATCCACTTGCCGTCGATCTCGTGAAACAAACAGATACGGCCCTTTGATATCGCGCTCCAAAAATCCCCGATCCATAAAGAAATTGTCCAGAACATAGCGATCTTGGGCCACATAATAGGGATGGTAGATCCCTTGCCCCGTAAAGTTGGTCAAAAAATCGGCAGGTTTGGAGGCCAACGCAGCCAAGATATCCGCTGTTTTGGTGATCTGATTGCCAAGGATCTCCACCCGTCGGATCCGAGCGGGAAGATCTTCGTGGATGACATATTCCAGTTTGACGGTGCGTCGTCCTGCTTGTGTCCCCCAGTAGCCTTGTACATACAATCGCGCCCGAAAATAACCGATTTGGCTGTAGGCTTTGAGGATGCGGTGCGCATCGCGTTTGAGGGCAGCGTTCTCAAAGTAGCCCCCCACCTTTAATTCGAGTGGCTTTTGAAGATCGGGGGCTTGGAGGATGCGGTTTCCGACAAAAGCGATCTCTCGAATCAAGATCAGTTCGCGTTCTTTGAGGGTGAAGGTGATCTCTGCGAGCCCTTGCTTGATCTGAAAAGAGGTGCGCACGGTTTCAAAGAGGCCGCTTTTTTGCAAACGTGCGGTGTCTTTGTCGAGCTTTTCGCGTGAAAAAAAATCGCCTTCTTGGGAAAACAGGTAGCGGTTGACTTCTGTGCGGGTGACGCGCTGTAGCCCGATGATGTGGATGGTGGTGATCAGAGGCGCTTCTTCCCGTGTTGCGGGGGGTTGCGCGTTGCTTGGTAGCGGGCGCGATGTCGGCGCAGGAGCCGAAGAGGGCGGTGTGGTGGTCTGCGAGGACGGCGTGAGACGTGCTGGAGCGGGGGAGGGTGGTTCTTCGATATCATCGAGTGGATCGGTCTTTGCGGGTTTCGATGCAGCGGGTTTTGATGCAGGGATATCGCGGGGCGGAGGAGACATACGCGGTGGTTCGGGCTTTTGTGCAAGGAGCCGAAAGCGTGTAGCCTTCGGGCCATCCGTATAAGGCGGGTGTTGCGGCACGGAAAAGGTCAGACGCAACGAATAGAGGCGTGAGCTACGAGGCTGCTTTGGTTTGGCGAAGGCTGTTGGCTCGTTGGATACGACCACACCAAAGATCCCACACCACAAAAATAAGCCACAAAACACCAAGGTCTTTTTTAACATCTTGACTCAACGAGACTTATAGTGGACAGACACGATACCATGACGATTCATCTTACTGTAAAGGCTCGAACGTCCGATGCCAAGGCGTCTTGCGGCCTCGGTCACGTTTCCTCGACAGCCCTCAAGGGCTTGCACGATCGCTTGCCGCTCCGTTTCATCAAGAGAGGTCGCGGAGTTGGCTGCGTGGTCTTGCAAGGCAACGCCGCCCGATGGACTGTGTGTGCTGATATCTCCGTAATGCGCGGATGGGTGGGCTGTTGCGCCGTTTGGAAGCATCGCGCTCGTTGCGGGATGCGGTTGGGCCGAAGCATAGGGATGAACAGGGGCAGGTGGTTGGTTGGGATAATAGGTGTGTCCACCCGAACCCGCAGCGTGATAAGGAACCGATCCGCTCGGGTATCCCGATGCTGCAAAATGATGCGCGTTGTCCGTATACTCGGGGCGAATATGTAGATCCGCAGCGTTGATCTCTCGACCGTTGACCATCACGATGGCACGCTGGATCACGTTGCGAAGTTCACGGACGTTGCCGGGCCAAGAATACGTCTGTAAGGCCAACAAAGCCTCGTCGCTAAGGCGCAGATCCCGATGTTGTGCAAAGCGTTGGATAAAAAACTGTGCGAGCAAAGCGATATCCTGCACACGCGCACGCAGGGGGGGCAGCGCGATCGGCAAGACGCTAATCCGATGATACAGGTCTTCGCGGAAGGTTCCTGCACGGATCAATTGCCAAAGATCGCGGTGGGTGGCTGTGACGATGCGGGCTTGGTTGGTCAAGTCCTTGGATCCGCCCAATCGACGGTAGCTTCCGACCTCCAGAACGCGCAAAAAGGCCACTTGTTGTTCCAAAGGCAGATCACCGATCTCATCCAAAAATAACGTACCCGCGCCCGCTTCTTCGAATGCGCCTTGATGGGACTGCACAGCCCCCGTAAATGCGCCTCTTTCGTGACCAAACAACTCGCTGCCGATCAATTCTTTCGAGATCACACCGCAGTTTAACGCACGAAATGACTCTCGTTGGCGGTTGCTAACGTCGTGGATGGCGCGAGCCACAAGCTCTTTTCCGCTCCCTGATTCGCCCAAGATCAAGACCGTCGCTTCATGCGAAGCCACACGGCGGATCAACTCAAAGATCGGTTCCATCACAGGATCACGACTAATGATCCCCGCAAATCCCGGATACTCTGCGTTTTGCGACTCTTTTCGGATCACAAATCGCATCGGAAACTTGCCGAGATACAGCTCCGCCCCTTCGGGAATCTCCCCTTCGATGGTGCGCAAGCCGTTGATCCACGAACCGTTCTTGCTCTCCAAATCGCGCAAGAAATAGCGTCCTTCGCGTTGGTAGATCCGACAATGAAAGCTCGATATGTAGGGCATAGACAAGCGTAGATCATTGTTGGGAGAACTTCCGATCGTCAACGCGCTCGATGTAAAGGGGCGTTCGATACGCTCGCCGTCGAGGTCGAAACACAAAAACGCTTTACCCGCCTCGCTGTGTTGATCGCGATCAAACACAGGCAGGGTTCCTCCTCCCCGCGTCAACGTCCCGAGCTCCATCCCAGCGGACTTGGCTTGAAAACGCACTTGCCATTTCCCAAGACTAAACAACGCACCGTCCCGCAAAAGCCCCTCTTTTACGCTCAGCCCGTCCAGAAGGATCCCGTCATGGCTGAGATCCCGCAACCAAAAACCACCCCCTCGCTTTTCGACGCTTGCGTGTTCGCGTGAGATATAGGGCTCGTGCTCGGGAAACGCGATATCATTCCGTCCTCCCCGTCCGATCGTTGTGATCATCCCGTCCAACTGGTAGCGCATTACCTCTTCGCCGCGACGAAGAAACACCAACTCCGCCATGCTCGTCCTCTCCTCTACACAACAACCTTCTCTGGCACAAAAAACGTTTGCGGATATCTCGCCGATACCAACGCACTCCACAAACCTTTGCGATGTACAGATCTCGACCGTCAACCTACAAGAGGCCGCAAAAAAGTCAACCCTAGCCTTCTTCGCCTCTCTTCAACTCAAGTCTTGAATCGGATCGACAAGGGTGCTATGATGCCTGAGCTTTTTGTTTGTCTCTTTTGCACCATAGGATGACCAAGTGTACACAACACCAACACAACCGTCCTCCTTGCTTTCCTCCCTGCGGAGTGCCGACGTGGAACTTGACGACGACACACTCGTCCAAAGCTGCCGTGATGGCAACGAAGAAGCCTTTTGCTGCCTTGTCCAACGCTACCAAAAGAAACTCTTCTCCGCAGCTTATGGAATGCTCCATAACACCGAAGATGCCCTCGATATCGTCCAAGAAGCCTTTCTGAAAGCCCACCGTTATCTCGGTAATTTTCAAGGAAACTCAAGCTTCTACACATGGATGTATCGCATCGTGATCAACCTTTGTATCGACTTTATCCGCCGCGAGGGAAAACACCAAACCCTCGACTACAACGACACTTTTCAACACAACCTTGACAACGCCTCCGAAGATCACGGAAGCATTAGCGCCCTCCCACCCGAAGATCCTGTACGCGCCCTCAACAACAAAGAACTCGGAGAGCAGATCTGGACCGCGATCCGCTGCCTTTCCGAAAACCATCGTGCCGTGATCCTTTTGCGCGAGATCGAAGGTATGAGCTACGAAGATATCGCCCAAACCCTCCAGTGCTCCAAAGGTACCGTGATGAGTCGATTGCATCACGCCCGCGCCCACATGCGCCGCTTGCTTGAAGGCTACCTCCAAGCAGGGCGCAACATCCCCAACCATCGACAACCCGCATCCGACACCCCGATCCACACTCCGATCCACACTCCGATCCACACCCCTCCACAAAAACTTTCGCACGCAGTTGAAGCATCTGGCAAAAAGTAGCGTCTATACGGTTTGTCTTTCGGTCTATTTCGCCAAGGTGATCACCGCGATCGCAAAAACAGCTTGCAACATCACCCCACACGAACGAGATTTCGAAGGATTGTGTATCCTCGGCGCTCCCTTGCTGCCCTCTTGATCTTCTTGTTTTCGATCGGGGCATTCTCATCGAGCAACCTCCCACGCATAGGAGAAGCCACGTTCTATCGGGAGCCACCCAAACAACCAAGGAAGGATTTTAGGTGTTATTATGTCTGCTCAAGATCGCATCCCACCCCCAGAACAACTCGATGGATTCCTCGATGGGGAGCTTTCCCCCGTCGAACGCTCCGCAGTCGAAGCGCATCTCGCAGAACACCGCGAGGCCCAACAACTCCTCGAACAACAACGTCAAATGCGTCAATGGATCCGCCAATCGGTGACTCAAAAAGCCGAAGAAGCCGCAGCCAACGTGGACTTTGACCGTTTGACTCAACGCATTATGCAAGGCATCCAAAAGCCCGTTGTTGCGCCCGCAAAAGAAGAAGCACCGATCGCCGTCCCTGTTGCGCCTTGGAAGGCCACCCCTACAACCCAAGAAGAACCTCGCCCGAGCCTTTGGGATAGTGTGATCTTGTGGTTGCGCGCTCACCCTGTCATGTCTGTTGCGGCAGGTTCTTTCGCCGTGGTGTTGTTGGTTGTCGCCGTTCCCTTCTGGATGGATCCCGGCCCCGCCCCCAACGATTGCGTCGTTGACGAAGCCGCAGGCAGCAAACGCTCTCAAGTGGCCGTATTGCAAACCCAAAATAAGGCTACCGGTCAAGAGATGACCGTGATCGTGGTGGACGAACCTGACCCCCTCGATGACCAAGACACCGAACCAAACGCCTCCGCCAAAAAAGCACCTCGCATCTCCAACACAGGCAAAGCACCTACCCCCCCAAAAACGCGAGGACATTAATCGTGATCGCTACCCGCCTCCCGATGGCTTTGGCGCTTGTTGTGGGCTTGCTCCTTCCTCTCCCCATCCGTGCCAAACCGTTGCTCCCCATCCCACCGACACATCCGACACATCCGACACATCCGTCGTATTCGAACCATCCGCGCACCGCGCTTCGTTCGATAGACGCGAAGAACGCGGCCTTCTTCTTTTCTAACTCCGCATCGCTGCGCACCACACAAGGATCGATCCATGCGTGGTACACTTCGATGCCGCCGCTGTTTGCGCAGATCCGCTTGTTTCAAGCTTACGGAACCCCTACCGTCTCTCTTCGCGTCAAGCTGGTTTATGCGTACACCAGCGAAAACAAGCATCTTGATCCCGCTTTGCGCAAAGATATCCCAAGTCTCGGACTCTACGACTTCAATAGCTACCAATTGATCGAACAAAAAGCCCACCAACTCTCCTATAAAAACGCCATCCACATCCAAGTCAATTCGCGTTACGCCATCCGACTGACTCCCCAAACCTACAACAAGCGCGAACGCAAGATCAGCATCCGTGCAACCTTTCTTCGTCTCCAACGTAAGCCCCCCCAAACCACACCGAACTCTTCTCAACCAGCATCCGACCCCAAAAAAACACCTGACCCCCAAAAAACACCCGACCCCCAAAAAAAGCGCTTCGTTCGTTATGCGACAACCCTGTTTCGCCTCCAAAATGGCGGAAAGATCGCTTTGATGGGGCCTCTGCACAAAAATGGACGAGCGATGCTGATCCTCCACGCCGTCCACCAACCTTAGCCCGCCCTCCACGCTGTCTTTCGTCCACCAACCTTAGTCCGCCCTCCACGCTGTCTTTCGTCCACCAACCCATCAAGTATCCCAAAGATACCGATGCCACGTCATCCGCGAGACAAGGGAAGGCACCGCTACCACAGAGTCTACGAACCAACAGCGGCAGCACACGAGAGAGCGAACTGCTTTTGCTTTTTGCGAAGGGAGCGTCTATCTTTGGGCGATGTTTTGGATGGCGTGAACCCGCAGCGCAGCGATGTTTGCGGATGCGGGTGGGTTGTGAGGCAAGGGAGATGTGGATGTCGCAGATGCGATGGCGCGGATGGTTCGGGTGGCGCGGATGGTTCGGATGGTTCAGATGTTGGGTCGTGTACGGGGGGATTGCATGGATGGGGGGTATTGTCCAACAAGCGTTTGCAGAGCCTCCCCTTGACGTGCGAACTCCGTTGATGGGGCGAGACCTCAAAAAGCAAAAGCGGATCTTGTCGGATGGCCCGAAAGAAACTACACGCAAGCGCATCCTGCCCCAAGGATGGGAGCAAAAAGCGCGTACTTGGAAACAACAACGACGATGTTTGTGGGAAAAGAAAAAAGGGACGCTCTCGCAGCGATGCCGCCGTTACGCAAACAAGGCAAAGAAAAAGGGCGTGTTTTTGGTCGTGGTGGCGCACACCAAGACGATGCTACTTTGCCGAGGCGATCGCGTTTTACACACATGGCCCATCGGGCATGGGCGAAAAGGCTTCGGTAAACAGCGCGAAGGGGACAAAAAGACGCCGCTTGGTTCATACTACGTCACGTGGATGGCTGCTCGTCATGAACCCCCACGCCCCGACAAGATCGAACGGCAGCGACAGCGTTATCAAATCAAGGATCGCCGCGCTTTTTGCATGCACAACCGCACCACCAACCTGAGCGAATTTCGCCGTGACAAAGGGCCACGCGATGAGCGGTTGTGGTTGCGCCCGTACGGTGGGCGTTATGCTACAGTCATGGCCTTGAATTATCCGAACAAATCCGATCAAAAAAGCGGGCGCACGGGGAGCTGCATTGAGATCCACGCCTCGTACCATCTCGATGGTTCGGCGGGCTGCATCACCTTGTTTCCGCATCACGCTGTGGCTCTTTACAACTGCCTTGCTCCACAAACACGAGTGGAGATCGTTGCGAAGTGAGCAGCGTCTTGGGTTTTTCAAGGAGCGGTGTGGTGTGCCGTCGTGTGGAACGGGATGGCTGTTTGGCGAAGCGGTGGAAAAGACGTGCCTTGCGCGGGGGGAAGGCATTTGCTAGAACAAATCGCGCTTTTTGATTTGGTGGACCCAAAGTCCCCGTCACTCGGGAGTTTTTCTAAAAAATGAATTATTTGTACGCGATACTTGCTCTGGGATTGTTGATTGTCTTGCACGAAGCGGGTCATTTTTTTGTGGCCCGTTGGTGCGGGATGAAGGTGTACGAGTTTGCGATCGGCTTTGGTCCGTTGTTGTTTCAATTCAAACACGAAGAGGTCGAGTACTCTGTTCGTGCGATCCCTCTAGGTGGATACGTTCGTATCGCTGGGATGCACCCCGAAGAAGAAGACGCCAACGATCCACAAGGTTTCTTGATGAGCGCCCCGTGGAAACGGTTTGCGACCATCTTTGCCGGTCCGTTGGCCAATTACATCACCGCGTTTGCGCTTTTCCTCTTTGTCTTCGGATATTGGGGCGTCCCTGATCGCCATGTGCAGATCCGACAGGTCGAAGCCAAAGGCCAAGCAAGCACTTTGGGGATCAAGAAAGGGGACTACGTTGCTGCGGTCGATGGGACGGCCATTACAGGACACCCTGCACGCTCTTTGGGCCAACACCTCACCGAACTGATACACCAACAAGGCGAAGGCAAGCCCTTTCGCTTGACCATACAACGCGTTTCTTTCTCGAAAGAACAGCCACCCAAACAACCATCTCCTGCTGCATCTCAGCCGATCGCCACTTCAAGTCCCGCACCTACCGCGCTTCCTCCTGCGGTTGCATCGGTGGGAGGGGTGTCGGGGGTGCGAGAGATCCAGATCCCCAATACCAAGCAACAGCCGTTTTTCAGCCTTGTGAGCTTCAAGCCGCGCCAAGTGATCTTGCTTGAATCGGTGGGTAGCGCGCATCCGCTCGCCAAGGCGGGTCTCCAACAAGGCGATGTGATCTTGCAGATCGCAGGGCAAGAAGCCAGCGAACCCAACTATCTTTTCCGCTACCTCCAAGGCGACGCCAAAGAAAAAGTCGCCCTCCGTTTTCGGCGGACGGATCGGATCTTTGAGACGCATATCGCAAAAGTCCAACAGACGGCTTCTTTGCGCAAAGGACTGCGTCTCGAAGGGCAAGAAGAATTGCTGCTTGGGACCGTCAAGATCGAAGGGCATCCGATGGGTTTGCGCGAAGGGGATCGCGTGCTTGCTGTGGAGGGGACGCCCTTGACTTCACGTCCCGAGGTCTCGCCCAACGAACAACTTTTGGTCTTGTTGGGTCGCGCAGAGAAAAAGCCACTGAAAGTCTTGTTGGTGCGCAATAACAAGCCCGTACAACTCGATTGGCCCAAAGGTCTAAAAGTCAGCGATCTGAAATGGAACTTGCGTCCGACCCAATGGGTGTTGGTCATGCAAACCTTGGCAGGTTCAACAGCCCAACAGATCGGCATGAAAGCAGGCGATCGCATCCTTGCCATCGATGGCGTCGAGATCAGCACCGTAGAACATCTGCTTGCGGCGCTGCGGGTCCGTATCTACAAGGATGTCTTGATCGAAGTCGAACGCAAAGGCCAGCGTTTGTCGTTGAAAGCACCCGTTGCGCAAAAGCCGTCCGATTGGAAACTGGGCTTTCAGCCACAACTGGACTTTCCTCTTGCGCGCTCAGGGTTCAGTGAGGCTTCTTCTCGCGCTTTGCAGCAAACGTGGTCGTGGAATGTGCGGATCTGGCAAGGATTGTCGCGGATATTTCGTGGAAAAGAACAAGCCAATCTCACAGGCCCCGTTGGGATCGTCAATATGGCCAATCAAGCTGTCCGCCAAGGCGCGTTCTTTTTCCTGATCTTTGTTTCCGTCATCAGCATCCATCTTGCGTTTTTTAACTTATTGCCGATCCCCGCGCTTGATGGCGGTCGGATCGTCTTTTTGGTTCTTCAACAAGGCTTTCGTGCCGTCGGTGTCGACGAAAAGTGGAGCCTCAAGATCGAAACATACGCACACATCGTCGGCTTCGTCTTGATCTTCTCCTTGTTGATCTGGGCGACGGCTGGTGACATTCGCAATCTGTTCTCTCGCTAGAACGGACTTGTTGGATGAGTGGTGTGTCGGCTCACGCCCCGCCATAGAGATTTGCCCCCTTGACTCCGAGAGGGGCGGGACAAACAGACGTTTTTCAAATCATCCGATACCCGAGAGAAGTGTACACGAAGGGTAGGTGCGATCCGCTGTAGACGCCCAGTGGTCGGGCAGCCCCCTGTGGCACTTGGTCCAACTAAATCGATTCGATTCGATTCTCTTCGCTGGCGACATGACTATTTTTTTCCTGCGTAGCGAGGCTTCCTCTCCAAACTTTTCACTTTTATGTCAAGGTTGTATTTGGAGAGA
>CAUJFU010000411.1 GCA_963169055.1 Myxococcota bacterium | reverse complement strand
CGAACAAAAAGGATTGATCCCGCAATACGTCCCCAATTGGAGGATCTGCCACGTCGCACTCACGACGTTGATGTTGTGGATATCGGCCTCCACTGCGATGGCGACGGCTTGTTGAAAAGCCCGTTCGATCTTGGGATCGAGCGGAAAGAATCCTTTGGGCAGGATGTGGATCGAACCAAGCAAGGTGTGCGTGGCATAACGACCCCGCACCGTCCACATCATCAAATGCCGCTTCTTTGAGGCTTTCCGTCCGCGCTTTTTTGCACCAGTTCCTCGGTGTTTGGGCGATTGAAGCCGTCGCGGTTTACGCGAAGTGGGCGGGCTTGGCATACAGATTTGCGTAAGAGCAGCAGCACGAGACGAAGGAGAAACGGGCCGATTCTTCAGCGATTCAGCCCAAGCAACGGCTGTTTGCAAGAGGCCCATTTCGGCAAAGAACAGAATCCATACCCCAACCATCCATCGAAGCGATACACGGGCCATGACATAACTCCTTTGATGTGAGACAGCGGAAAGTTTTTAAGATGTAAGGGCGGCGCGAAAAAAGCAAGACAGAAGAACAGCTTGGAGCAAGAAAAGATGGAAGTTTTTGGTTTGCATGGATTTTTGGGACAGCCGAGCGATTGGAGATTCGTCGAAGAGGATCTTCGGCAAACCATGCCGTGGGTCCGATGGCAGAGTCCTTCTTGTTGGCCGACACAAAATCATACACCGAAAATCCTCATCGAGCAGGCCCAAAGTCTCGATGCCAAGGGGCAAGCCGAGCAGACGCAAAGTCTGAGAGCTTGGGCGCGGCGCTTTTGCCAAGAAGTCGCGCAAAGCACACAGGAGGCGCGGATCTTGGTGGGTTATTCGATGGGGGGGCGGTTGGCATTACACGCATTGCTCGAACAGCCCGACTTATGGGCAGGTGCGATGATCATCTCGGCACACTACGGGCTACGCGATCAAGCAGCCCGAGAGGCCCGCAAACAACATGACGCACAGTGGGCGGCCCGCTTTCGGACGATGGATTGGGATACGTTGATGCAAGCGTGGGATCAACAAAGCGTCTTTGGGGGGCGAGCTGATCAGCGTCCATTGCGCCAAGAAAGCGATTTCGACAGAGAATCTTTAGCAAGAGCGTTAGAGGTTTGGTCTTTAGGCAATCAAGACTACCTCTTGCCTAAGCTGAGCGGAGTTCGCCACAAACTTTATTGGTTGGTGGGCGCGGAGGATACGAAGTTTTGCCAACTGACCGAAGAGGCCGCATTTCTTGCGCAGGGCATCCGCACGTTGCGAATGGAGGGCCTCGGGCATCGGCTACCTTGGCAAGATCCATCTCGTTTTTTGGACGTGCTGCATCATACGATATCTGAGATAGGCGATCCGCTGTAACTGCCCTGTTCTTGGGCAGCCACAGGGGGCGAATACTCGGACACATCTCTCGGATATCGTATAAGTCGGCGGCTATTTGACTTCGAGAGAGACGGGGGTGGTTTTTCCTGTATTTCCGAAGGCATCGGAGATCTCGATAGCGATCTCATAGATCCCGGGGGCGATCTGTCCGAGGTCTTGGGTGATCTTGGAGGCTTGTGTTTTTCGGGTGCGTTGGGTGGTTTGGCCTTGTGCATCACGCGAGAGTCTCACGGTGACATCGGCTTCTTGGGGGGCGGGGAGGTTTGCGATGGAGAGAGAGAGAACGGACTTGCCTTGTTGCGTGACGATGATCTTGCCCGATACTTGGTCGATTTGTTGTGTGATGGGGCTGATGGCGTCCCAAAAGGTGAGTGGTGATCGCAAGCGATGGCCGACACGTTCGAGCTTTGCAAAGGGCGATTTTCCGTCATCGTTGGTGCTTGGGGGATATCCGACGATAGCGGAGAGGGCCTTGCCTTCGAGCTTGACGTCTTGGATGCGGATCTGATCGGAAGCAACCACCGAAAAAGCATCGGACTTCACCTCGTAGGGGATGATCTTTTCGCCGTCCCATTGATTTCCACGGATGGAAAAGCGATAGGTGCCAAGCGGAAAGTCTTGCAACTCCTCAAAATCAAAATGATAAAGCCAACGATCGTCTTTTTTCTCAAAGCGCATCACCAAACGAAACCCACCATCATCATACAAACGCCCAGCTGTGCGAATGACATCCTTAAAGTCTGCACCTTCTTGTCGTTGCAAGACCACGACGGGATTGTCTATGCCGCTAAATCCGCCCGAGAGGGTGAAGGTGAACGGCGGATCAAGGCGGCGGTAGGTCTTGGGGGGTTGGGTGACGATCTGGCCGGCTTGGGGGGTCTTTTCACGCGGAACGGTCGGCGTCAGATCGATATTGAAAAAGTCTTGCGGGAGAAAGTCTGTTTTGTTATCAGGCTTGGTCTCTTGGGCAAGCTGCAAGGTGAGGGCCGTCACCTGTTGAAGAAGGTATTCGCCAAAGCGCGGTCCCCAGATATTCATGGAGCTTTCGTAGCCACCGCGCCACCAGTCCTGTTCTTCGAGCAGATAAAAGTGGTGGTCCTGCGAATAGCCGAGCGTGATGATATCTTTGATCTTTTCGCTGCTTTGTTCTTGAAGCGCTTTGCGCAGACGGATCGCCAGAAAAGAAGTCACCTCGCCCGGGAAGGTCGCCAGCGTGAGATCGCCGATACGCGCTGCGGTCAAGTGCGTTTTGGAGAACTGCGGTATCGGAGCGCCATTGTTGATGAATTCGGCCACAAGGCCACAGCTTAACTTTCCGTCTTGGTGGCGTTTTTCGGGAGCTTTTTGGTAATCGTATTCGAGGGTGGCGCATTGCAGCGCGCCGAAGCGGTAGGGCTTTTTTTGTCCGTTTTTGTCTTCGTAAAACTCGTCTTCTTTGTAGCCGATTAAAGCACGCGAGATCCCGATGCGTTTGTTGACCACATCCAGACGGATATCTTCTTTGGGCTGGATCTTTTCGTAGAGCGACCACGCATGCTTTGCGGCCAGATGCCCGATGATCTGGAGCTTTTGAACTTCTTCATGTTCGAGGTGATCCCCCGCAGGAGAGACATCGCCCGCAGGGCCTTGCATAAAGAAGGCTTCCACGCGCTTGTTGAGACGCTGCTCAAAGAAGTCTTCGATCTCCAATTCGACGCCGCCTGCGGCATCTTGGGTCAGCGCAAACTTCTTGGAAGAGACCGCCGTTCCGTGCATAGGAAAGCTGACCAGCGCAGCCAACGGGCTGCCATCTTGCTTGTCCACACGCATCACCAACAAGACGGGCTGCTTTTCTTTGGGCGATGCACCCCGTCGATCTCGGAAGATGCGATCTTCGGGATCGAAGTTATTGTCGATGGTGTAGCCGAAACGAGCGGGCTGGAGGGCTTTATTGGCAGCGATGATCGCCTCACCAAAGGAGACCACGTTGCGGCGAAAGGCTTCGGGCAAGAAGTTTCCATAGCCAAGCACACCGAGCTTGAGTTCGGGCAATAGATACCAAAAGCGCGCAGGGCCCGAATGTGTGTGCGTTGCGGTGATGATCAGCCCGTCTGAGATATCCGTCCCCGTCTTTTCGATGACATATTGTACGATCTGTGTATAGAGAAAGTCCGAGACCCAACACATCGGGCTGCGCACCAAAAACAGCCGACGAACGCCATCGTCGAGCGCAAGGACTTTGACAAAAAAGCGATCATATTGGGCATCCGAAGCAGAAAGGGCTTCGGCATAAGGGCTGATCTTTCCGAGACGTCCGCCATATCCCGCCATCGAGATCCCAAGCGGCATATCCAAAGGGGCGATCCCAAGGCCCGCTTGAAGGGGTTTGGGTGTAGCCCCCGCAGGATGGGGAGGCGTACCTGTCTTCCATACGGGTTGATGGCATTGCCCGTCTGCGCAGACGTATGCTTTCGGACAATCTGTATCGAGTTCACAACGCGAGACACAGCGGCCTTTGTAGCACATCTTGTCTGCCGCACAGTCGGCGAGTTTGGCGCATGGGTTGGTCGGAACACACTTTCCGCCGACGCAATCGCCACTACATTCTCGCGGGGCGACGCATTGCGCCTTGTCACCGCCATCTTGCGTCATCTCAGAAACGGCTTCTTGGCCACCGTTGTTGGGGCATCCCCACATCGGCAGAAAAAGCGCGAAGGCCATCCAAAAGATCAACAACATCAAACGCATATCGTACACCTCCCAAGAAAACAGTCGCGCCATACGAAGCATCGTCTCCCAACAAGTCGATCACACCGATGACTCGTCGGCGAAGTCTATCCAAAGGCTCGCGCTTAGGGAAGGGCGGGCTCTTGTGTGCTCTGTGGCGTTGTGGTGATGGACTTGTGTCTTTTCGCAGCGTTTTTATGATAGGAACGACGCATTTCGTTAGCATCGCGGAGCTTTGCCCCACACCCCACAAGGGAGCGCGGCTCCCTTGACCCCGTGTTTGGCGAAAAGACCACTGTTTTTCAAACCAACGGCGCTCTCGCTTGGAGAGGTGCGAACACGGGGCTTTTGTCCACCGCGTGGCTCCTGTATGATACGCGGCCTTCGCGCTTGCCCCACGAGACGCGAACACCGATCGTATCGTGTTGGACTTTTTCTTTTCTTAAAGGCTCGTCATTTTCGAGGTTATAAATGTCGCGTATGTTGGAAAGAACGGATGCTCGGTCGTTTTACGGCTACACCTCTTTTTTGCGTTTTTTGTTGCATTGCAACTTTGTTTGCTTGGTGGTGTTGTTCTTTTTGTATATGCCGCCGCAAACGCTGAAACAGCCGAGTCTATGGCTTTCGGTACTTGCGTACGCAGCTTGTTGGCAAAGCGCGTTGTTGTTGGCGGGATCGTTGTTTTACCCGTTGCCGTGGGGCGTGGGGCGCCCTCTGTTGATTTTCTTACACGGGATGTCGCTGATCTTGGTGGTGATCGATCTGGTCTTGTTTCTGAACTTGCGCATCCATCTCGACGATCCGATGACCCTTGTCTTGCTGCATCCGAAAGGAATGCAAGACATCGGTTTTTCATGGCTTTATGGGACATTCCTCGTCGGCCTCTTTTTGTTTGTGTTTTTGGTGCAATGGCTGCTTGGTCGGATCTGGTGGCGTTGGTTTCGCCCACCGTTGCAAGTGTCCATGCGCCGCCAAGGATGGGTGTGGGGATGGACAGGAGTTTTTCTTTTGGCGGGTGGCATCGGGTATGCGTGGACGCCCAAGCGACTGGCGGAATCTCTGACAGAGCGTTTGCCGGGCTATCAAACCTTTAACCCGCGCCTCGCGCTACATCCCGGCCAAGTGCTGCGCAAGAAAAAATTAGTCGATCGCGCCAAAGCCCTGCGCTATCCGCGAAAAACCTTTTCCCTCGCCGCCGCCAAGCACGTCAAAAAACCTTTGCCGCACATCCTCTTGATCGCGTCGGAGTCTGTGCGCGCAGATATGCTCAACCCTCAAGATATGCCGCAGATGTATCGATTTCTACAAAAGCATCCGCATTTGTCTTCTTCGGCACACTACAGCACAGGGCATCAAACGTGGGAAGGGATGTTTGGCCTGATGTACGGTCTTGCAGGCCACCAACGACCGACCTTTTACGGCCAGCCGCTTACGCCGCACAACCTGTTGATGCTCAAACAGCTCGGTTATCGGCTGCTTTCGTTTTCGGCCTCCTCTTTCAAAGAGCAAGGCTACGAGCCTTTGGTCAAGATCTTCGATCAGCATTACGATATCCAGATCTTCAAGCAATCGTTTGAAGCCTACAATTCAGCGATGCTTTCGTCGGATCTGCGGATCACAGAGATGGCGATCCAAGCCCTCGAAAAAGAACGCCGCCTCCCCCCCGAAAAGCAAAAGCCCCTATTGATCGTGCTGTTCTATGTTTCGACGCATTATCCGTATGAATCGCAAGCCCAAGATCAAAAGTTCCGCCCGTTTCTGCCCGACCGTTTTCAAAGCCTTGTGATCCACGACGGATACCGCGAAGGCTTGTGGAATCGTTATCGGAATTCGTGCATTTTTGTGGATCGACAGATCGGGCGGGTGTTGCAGGCTGCACAACCCGAGATATCCCAAGGCCGTTTCATGTGGTCTTTTGTCGGCGATCACGGTGAAGAATTCTGGGACGCAGGAGAATACGGCCATGCCTCACGGCGTTTGGTCAGTTCGCGCACCCAAACAGCTTTTGCCTTGTATGCCCCGATGCTCAAAGCCTCCAAGCGCGTCGCCGTGTCAAGCCACGCGGATATCTTTCCCACCTTTCTCGATCTGCTCGGTGTCGACTTCCCAATCGAGCATTACAGCGATGGCGTCTCGCTGCTCAAGCCTCGCACGCACAACTATGTTCACATCAACGGCTACGGTTTCCCCGACCTACCGAACTTTGCGATCGCAACCCCCCAACGCAAGATCTTTGCGCGCCGAACTCTCGGCTTTGAATTGGAAGTCAACGCCGTCCTCGATAGCGAGGATCGCCCTGTGCGATGGACTCGCCAAGAGATCGAACCGATCCTGCGCGATTGGATCAAGCGTGTCGATCACTTTTACCCCAACTATCGGCTGTGGGAGTCCTCTCGCGTCCTCTATCATCCCCTCCCCTCTTTCCCGTTTGCGCCCACCTACGGCCCGATCCGTACCGCTGAAACGCCCCATATCAAACCTTGGGAGCGCCTCGGAAGTACCCGCGACCATGTATCCACCAAGCCTTTTCCTGTCAAAACCCCTGTGGGCGTGCGTTTTGGCGAATACGTCGAGTGGGTGGGCTATACCTTCCACAAACCCGAAGTGCGCCTTGGCGATGATCTTGTGGTCGAATTTGTCTTCCGCTGCCGAAAAAAAATCCCCAAAGGATACAAGATCTTTTTTCACGGACACCGCGAACGTACCCCCCAGTTTGTGGGTGCAGATCACGACCCTGTGTACAACACCTACCCTCTCTACGAGTGGAAAGAAGGCGAATACATCCGCGATATCATGCACATGCCAACCACCAACGAATGGCAGCCGGGAAGCGGTCGCCTCCATATCGGTCTCTACAACAAAGCCAGCGGCCAACGTACCCCCGTGTATGAGATCAAAACAGGCCAAAAGTTAAAGACCACACACGCCGATGTGATCGCTTTTTGGTTCGTTCCTTAACCACGGATTCGTCGGGCTCACAAACAAGAAGCCTCCGAAAAAGCGGACAGATGCGTGTGGGCATATTGTCGAAAAACCGAACGACTGGGCTTGATACTGGGATGGGGGGGGAGAGCGGGCCAAGGCAGGAAATGATCGGGGATTTTAAAACGAGCAATACGAGAAGATAGAAATTCGCGCAAGGTTTTCTCGCATAAAGAATGCGCATCACGCATCTGCAAGAAGGCAACAGGGCGAGCGCCATAGAGAGCATGAGGGACATCGACAACCAAAACGGACTCGACGGCGGGATGCTGTGCGAGATGCCATTCGATCTCTTCGGGCTGGATGTTTTCACCCCCAGAGATAAACATCGCGTCTTTGCGACCGAGGATGTGGAGAAAGCCGTTGTCGTCCATGCGGCCAAGATCCCCCATCGCAAACCAGCCGTCGGCATCAAAGGGGCATTGCAGCCCCTCTGGCGTGAGATAGCCCCGAAAACGAGTTTCACCGCGAACCCAGATCTCGCCATCTTCGGCGAGGCGAAGCGCACGATACGGAAGCAATAAGCCCGAAGAAGACCACGCATCCAGCCCATCGATCGGGCGCGTGGTGGTGATCTGCGAAGCCATCTCTGTGGATCCGTAGCTTGTGAAGATCCGAAGACGCAAAGAGGCCGCACGTTCGAGCAAAGCGTAGGGGATGGCACTTCCCCCCAACAAGATCGCTCGGGCCTGTTGAAGCTGCGATAGGATCGAGGGTTCAGCATCGAGCAAGCGCAACAGTTGCGTGGGAACGAGAGAAAGATGCGTTGGTTGCATCGCTCGGATGGCTTCATGCAAAGAAGAACGCGGCGAAGGGATCGCCACGGAAGCCCCCGCAAGAAACACTCGCATGATTAAGCCGATGCCGGCGACATGAAAGATCGGAAGGGACAGCAACCAACGATCCTGTGGCTCGATCGGGATATTTTGATTTGAACCGAGCGCGCTGTAGTAGTGATTGGCGTACGAATGAAGCGCGGCTTTGGGTTCGCGGGTACTTCCCGAAGTAAAGATGATCGTGGCGTCCCGCTCAAGCCCTTCTTTTGGGAAAGCGAACATCCAAGCAGGAGCATCGTTGGCGTCTTCGACTCTGGGACTCTCTGCGGCTGTGGGGATCTCTGCGGCTGTGGGGATCTCTTCGGCGCTGGGGATCTCTTCGACTCTGGGGGTTTTGGGGTCATTGTTTTGGTGTTGTGGCTCTTGAGTGGGAGGCGGCAGAGAAGAAAGCAGATGAACACAAAACTCGGGATGTTGGGCTTTTTCAGCCAAGGCATCATCCACAAAAAGATGCCTTGCGGATATCTTGCGAGCCATCGGGAAAAGCTGTTCTTGTGGGATGCGCGTGGAGAGCGGAGCGACGATGCAGCCTCGACGCAGTAGGCCAAAAAAACAAGCCAGCGCAAGAGGCGAAGCCTCCGCCCACAGCACGACCTGCTCTCCTTCCAAAAGGCCGAGCTGTTCGACTTTTTTGGTGATCGATTCGACCCAACGGGCCATCTGAGTGTAAGACCACCGTTGTTGGGGCGTGATCAACGCTGGATCATGCGGCGTCCAGTTCGTCGGCTGCGGCATGGATGCGGCAGAGAAAACATCTTTTGAAAAGAAAGAAGAGAGAGGAAGATGCGTCATACGCTCACCTTTTAACCCATACGAGATTCGCTAATTCGATTCAGCGTGACGCATTTGCAAAAAACCCCGTGTTCGTACACGCTCAAGCGACAGAGTCGTTGTTTTGAAAGACCTGCGCAGAAAGAGGAGCGTTCGGCTCGGTAGGTACGAGATGATTTGAGTAGGAGTTGAGATCGAAGGAAGCGAGGTGGTTTGCGATGGAGACGAGGTCGAGATGCCCGCCTTGAGACCAAGGGGGGAGGAGATCGGCGGCGAGAGCGCGGCGCGTATCGAGTCCTGCGGCACGATGCGGCAGGACAGAGGCAGCCCAAAGCGCGAGAAAAGACAGACCAAGTCCCGACTCGAAGGTGCTGCTAAAGACGGCGGCGCGTTGGTTCATTTGGCTCCACAGCAGCCAATCATCGGTCGGAAGCACCCCGCCAAGAACACTCGGTTTGAGAACGAGTGTTTTGGCGCAAGCAAGGCGGGGATCGTCACTTTTGGGATGGAGTTGCGAAAGGCTTTCATCCAAAGCAACGGAAACGCCCGTCTCTTGGACGAGTTGAGGCAAGAGCAGCGGATTTTGCAGCGGTTCTTCGAGGTATTCGATCGGACATCCGCGCAAAGCATCGAGAAAGCGTCGAGCTTGATCGAGCGTCCACGCACGATTCGGGTCGATGCGCAATGTGGCTTGTTTACCGAGCAGATCGTGTAAAGCGCGAACGCGCTTGATATCTTCGGCAAGTTCGGCGCGCCCGACTTTGATTTTGAGATGCCGAACGCCTGTTTGCAAAGCTTCTGCGGCTTGTTTTTGCAGGGCATCCAAAGAACCTGTCAGTAGGACTTGGAGCGGAAGAGTCGGATGGATCGGCGTATAAAGGTCGTGCGAGACGCGAGCGGTTCGGGATGCTTTTTCGGTTGCGGAATGCGCTTTGGGTGAACGGCTCGGTTGTTTTGCGCGCAAGCAAAGGTGGGCGCGATAAGTCCAGAGCATCATATCGAGTCCAAAACGCGCAGAGGGCGGCAGATGGAGCGGTTCGAGATGGTGGTGAAACGAAGTCATCGCACGCAAGGGCGGAGCGATCACCTTGCGAGCAGAAGGAGGCACCCAACAGCGCGGGTCGAGCAGTTCGTAAACGACTTCGAGCAACGCCAGCAACATCGGCTTTTGTCGCTGGAGGGTTGTGTGGATGACGTCAAGCGATTCTTCATGGAGGCCGAGAAGCGGTGCGATCTCGCCGACGCCTTGGGTTCCATCGCGATCGCGCAACACAAGCACCAGTCCCTCACGTTGTGGAAGGCGGTGTGACCCGATCTGAAGTGTTTCACGCAGAGGAAGAACATAACGGTGCAGATCCAAGGAAAACAATTCAGCCATCGCGCATCCTTACGCATCAAAAAACGTGTCCACAGAAACCACGAAAGACCAAGCGCCGAAATCGCCTTGAGTCGGGCTTTTTAAGAGAGGATCCATCCAACCGAAAACAGCGCGCTGTACAATAAAAGCAATTGGCCCGTTGCGGCAAGCGCTTGATTGAGTGCTTGACCGTCATGCGCGGTCCAAACGACCCGCAGCGCAGGAAAGCCGAACAAGAAGATCAGCGAGGCAGAAAGAGCGTAGTGGTGGGCCTTTGTCAAGAAGACCAACCACACAGGCAACAGCGCAGGGATCAACAAACACAAGAGATACTCGACCCGAGCAAACGTCACTCCAAAACGCACCGCCAAAGTGCGCTTATGGACTTTGCGATCGCCCTCGATATCGCGGAGGTTGTTGACAGCCAACAAGCCCGTTGCGATCAAGCCCGGCCCAAGGCCCGCAAGCAACACCAACGGCGAAAGCGTCAGACGTTGGAGATAGTAGGTTCCTCCGACTGCAACGGGGCCAAAAAACACCACCACAAACAGATCGCCCAACCCCGTGTAAGCCAAGGCAAAAGGCCCGTATGTGTAAAGAACTCCCGCAGCAACCGAGACAAGGCCAAGCACCACGATCGGCCATCCTCCGCGCCAAACCAGCGGAACGCCCGACAAGATCGCCAACGCAAACACCCCGATGTAAGCGCGTTTCATGGTCTGGGGGGACACATAACCCGCTTGTGTGACACGCACAGGCCCCAAACGATGGGCATCATCAGCCCCCTTTTTGAAGTCGTAATAGTCGTTCGCAAGGTTGGTTCCGATCTGGATCAGCAGCGCGCCAAGCAAGCAAAAGAAAGCCATCGCCAGATGAAAACTGCCGTCGCTGTAAGCCATCGCCGATCCAATCAAGACAGGCGCAATCGCCGCGCCAAGTGTTTTCGGGCGAATCGCCATCAAAACAATCTGAAAGAGTGAAGGTGTCATGCGTTTCCTACGATGCCAACGGGGTGAGCTGTTTCCTACAACGTCGACGGGGTGATCGTGTGTGCGTGCAGCGCCTGATAAAAGGCCATGTTTCGGTCGGAGTGAGTCAAGACTTCGATCAATACGGGTTGATTTGCGTGGGTGGCTTTTTGGTAGATATCGCGAAAGGCCGAGCGCGAAGTCACTTGAACAGCGGAAAGGCCGATGGCTTGGGCGATTGGTGCGATCGAGATATCGTGCGGCGTCGTAAAGCAACGCTGAAAGATATCGTCGAAGCGTGCGACAGGCAGAAAACGGAAGATACCACCGCCATGATTGTTGAGGACAACGATCACCAACGGGATCTGGGATTGTTTGAGCAAGATCAAGGAGTTCAAATCGTGGATCAAAGACAGATCGCCGATCAACAACGTCCCTCTTGTGCGGGAACCTGCCACAAAACCAAGCGAGGACGCAAGCAAACCATCGATCCCACTGGCTCCACGATTGGCTGCCAGCGGGACAGCGTGGCCGAAACCGTCCGCAAATCGGTCAAAGTCGCGGATCGGCATACTGTTGCCAACAAAGAGCGCATGTTCATGGGGGATCAGTTGGGAGATATCGAAGGCAACGGCAGATTCGTGGAGTTCGTCAACAGCGAGGGTTTCACGAACGTGCCGAAGATAGGAGCGATCGGCTTCTTGCCAACCGCGCAGCCATTCTCCCGAACGGTCAGCGATATCCGCAGGAAGCAAAGCACAAAGAGATTCCGAAAAGGCCGAGGGATGACACGCAAGGCGTGTCTGGACTTGGTGGGTGGGATCGATGCGTTCGGGGTGTTCGTGTACCGCAACATACGGCGTATCGGGGTGTTCTTCGAGATAAGACAAAAAGTGCTTTGCGACCAGCGGCCCGCCTAAATGCAAGATCAGATCAGGCTTGGAAGATACGCGCCATCGGGGGTCACGCAACAGCCCGTCAAACGAAAGGATGCGCTGGAGCGGTTGTTTTCCAAGACGCACACCCGAGCCGATATCCGCAAAAAGCGGCCATCCAAGACGCTCAGCCAATCGGATTATCGGAGATTTGTCCCACCAAACAGGCATACGCCCCAACACCAACACCCCACGAACCGCCCGCACCACCGAAGCAAACAGCGTGGGAGGCAGCGCAGGAAGACCTTGTGCTTGAGCGTGAGCGTACATCGTCCAAGGCTGCGAATCTTTCCACCATCGCGCCAAAGGCTGCGTATAATCGGGAGATATCGGCGACTCGATAGGAACCAGCGGTTCACGAAAGCGCCAATTCAGATGCACAGGCCCCGCAAAAGGCCCTGTAGCGCGGTGAAGAGCTTGGGCCAAAGTCGTCAACACAAACTGCGGTGCGATGGACTCGGTCGGACAGGGGATATCAAAGAACCAGCGGGCATGATGACCGAACAAGTGGGTTTGTGGGATGGATTGATTGGCTCCGCATTGTTCGAGCTCGGGGGGCCTATCCGCCGAACAGATCAACATCGGAAGATGATCCACCGAAGCCTCGATCACAGCGGGGAGATAATTGGCGACGGCGGTTCCTGATGTGCAGATCAGCAACGCAGGAAGTCCCGTAGCACGGGCATAACCAAGCGCATAAAACGCAGCGGCTCGCTCGTCATAACAGATCTGTAGCCGCGCTTTGGGATGGCGCGCAACAGCCGCTGTCAACGGCGTAGAACGCGACCCCGGCGAGACGCAAAAAGTATAGATGCCGTGTCGGATGGCTTCTTCAACGAAGATCGCGGCCCAAAGGGCGTTTAGATTGGGGGCATCGGGTCGGCTTAGGTGAGGGGCATCGGGTCGGGTGTGCAATCGACAAACTCCCAAAAGGTTTTCAGCTTTTGTTCTAATTCTTGCCATTCTGTTTCGGCATCTGAATCAGGAACAATCCCTGCGCCTGTAAACAACAACAACTGATCTTGTGCCAACAACGCCGAACGGATCGCCACCGCGAACTCGGCCCCTTGCGCCCCCATCCACCCAACAGGAGCCGCATACCACCCTCGCCCAAAGCGCTCAAACTCCCGCAACAACGAGAGCGCCATCGCAGAAGGTCGCCCCCCCACGGCAGGCGTCGGATGCAGCGCCCGAAGGATCGATGTATCGTCCACATCTTTGCGCAGATGCCCTTGTATCGGCGTCCACAGGTGTTGCACGTATTTGAGTTTTCGCAAGGTAGGAGCAGGGATCTCCGCAAGTGCATGACACAATAGGCCAAAACGCTCTCGCAAAGAACGGATCACCAAAAGCTGTTCGTAGCGATCCTTGGGACTGGCAAGCAGTTCTTCTCCAAGCCGTTGATCTTGCGCGAGTTCACTTCGGCGAGGGCGAGTTCCTGCAAGGGCTTCGCTGAAAAGCAAGTCGCCTTGGCGCGCATACAAACGCTCTGGCGAAGCCCCCAAAAACACCGTGTGACGGGTGGGTTGGAATGCAAAAACGTAAGAGTCGGCAGCTTGGGCGCGCAGCGCCGCCAGCAAAGCAAATGGAATGTTGGTATCCGATAAAAAAACATCGCTTGTAGGCTCGCAAGCAGCACAAGAGGTTGCCGAAGAAGTGCGGAGCGGATGCAAAGCCTCGTTGTGGGGCGGATGCGAAGCCTCGTTGTGTTGGGATGGACGCTGCGATCGAAGGCGGAGTGTTGTTTCGCGTGCGAGGACGATCTTTTCGAGAGTGCCTTGTGCGAAGGAGTCTTTGGCGCGTTTGATCGTGTCTTTCCAAAGTGGGAGGATGGGCGTATCTTGGCGCGATATCGCACGATACGCAGAAAAGACAGGGGGAACACAAGAGCGTGGCGGCGAGAGCAGTCCCTCTTCGTCGATGGAACGGCGCTGCGTAGCGATCTGTTTGATTCGGTCGGTGTCTGGGGCAAGATGCAAGGCCAAAGCCAGCGACAACTGGTCGCCTTCTTTCGTAAGAGTCACACGCGGAAGCGTCCATTGGACGGGTGAAAAGGCGCTCCAAGCAGGAGGAAGCGGTCGTTCGAGATCAAAGGCTTGCCCTCCAAAAAATCGCAAGGTCGGAGGTGCATCGCAGAGAAAAGATCGCACTTTTTGCAAGACAGGCTCGGCTTGCTCGCCCGAGAACTGCAACGCGGCCCCCAATCCCGCACAACTCAAGGCGCGCTCACGATCGGACCAAAAGACCCGACAATCCGCGTCGTATGCACACAACCATCCGATCAAGTCCAACGATGCGCTGTATTCCACAGGGCAGCAAAAAAACAACAGCATCTCGGCCTCTGTACGAAGTGGTTGCGCGAGTTCTGCCAACAAAGCCGAGGAAAAAGGCAAAGGAACCCAAGAAGGCATCTCTGCGCATTCGAGGGCTGAAAGCGTTGCGTGGAGGGCTTGATAAGCATCACGCAACGGGAGTGCTTGTTTCGAGATAGGCAACGACCAGAGGATCGGCTTGGAGGGTGTAGAAGCAGTTGTCCAAGAGGCTCTCATGGCTCGGCTCCATCGGGTCTTTCGTGCGCTGGGTCAAAAAACGCTAGGCATGGTGCGCGTTGGGCTTGTCCCCTTGGTAGATGGTGGCGATCCCAAAGGTCAGCGGATGGGCTTCGACTTGTGTAAAGCCGGCATCCCGCATCATCTGACAAAAAGCTTCACCGTAAGGGAAAGCCTCAACGCTTTGGTTGAGATAGCTGTATGCGTAGCGATCGCCTGACACCAACGCTCCGATAAACGGCAAGATGCGACGAAAGTACAACAGATACAGGCTGCGCATGACCCGCAGGCGTGGAAGAGAGAATTCGAGAATAATCGCACGTCCATTGGGTCGCAAAACGCGGAACATTTCTCGCAAAGAAGCTGAGACATCACTCACGTTGCGGATGCCAAAAGCGATCGTCACGACATCAATGGATTCGTCATTGACAGGGATTTGCGTCGCGTCGCCTGTTTCGAGGGCGGTGGGTTGGGGAAGTTGAAGCGATTGAAGCTTTTGCCGCCCAACGGCCAACATCCCTTCGGAAAGATCCATCCCAAGCGCCCGTTGGATGCGGGGTTCGGCTTGGCAAAGCGTGATCAACAGATCGCCTGTTCCTGTCGCCATATCGAGCAATTCGAGGGGGCGCTCTTTGGGCAAGTGACGCGCAACACGCCGCCGCCAGCGCTTGTCGATCCCCGCAGACAAGATGCGATTGAGCGGATCGTAGGTTCGAGCGATCCGATCGAACATCTGCCAAGTTCGATCCTTTTCTTGTAGATTCACACCAGCTTTTTGATCAGACATACATACACACTCCATCAGACAACAACAGATCGGGATAGGGATTACGCGGTGGGATGGTTTTTGTGGGGCGTTGCCAAGTGTTGGTGGGCATCAAAGAGAGCGTTCGAGAGCGGCAGCGATGCGGCGGATCTGGCCCATCATCGAAGCAAAGCGCTCGAAGTCTAGACTTTGGCGACCATCAGAGAGGGCTTGTTCGGGACGGGGGTGGACTTCGATCAACAGCCCGTCCGCTCCCGCAGCGATCGCAGCGCGGGCCACAGCCGCGACGTACTCGGACTTTCCTGTGCCGTGGCTTGGATCGGCAAAGACAGGAAGGTGGCTGAGGCGTTTGAGGGCAGGGATCGCATTGATATCAAAAGTGTTTCGGGTCTCTTGCTCAAAAGTACGAATACCGCGTTCACAGAGGATGACTTGTGTGTTGCCTTCGAGAAGGATGTATTCGGCGGAATACAGGAGTTCTTCGAGGGTGCTTGACATACCGCGTTTGAGCAAGATCGGCTTTTGCGAACGCGCAGCAGCCCGCAACAGCGGGAAGTTTTGCATACTGCGGGTTCCGATCTGCAAGATGTCGGCGCACTCTGCGACCATACCGACCATCGCAGGGTCCATCACTTCGGTGACAACGACCAATCCGGTAGCTTCACGCGCCAAGGCCAGCCATTCCAAGCCTTGTTGTTGGCTGCCTTGGAAGCTATAAGGCGAAGTGCGCGGCTTAAATGCTCCTCCACGCAGACCAAAGGCTCCTTGCGCCTTGACAAAAGACGCGATCTCAAGGATCTGCTCGCGGCTTTCGACCGCGCAAGGCCCTGCGATCACGCGCACTTGCTGCCCTCCAAGCAAACCTTGCGGGAGTTTCACCTCCGTATCGGCTTGCCCGATCCCTCGCCGCGCAAGGGGACGCGCAGGGGCGGAAGCTCCCAGTGGCTCTTGATCGACTTGCTTGCCCAACGTATTCGCTCCTTTGCTGAGATAGGAAGAACAGGCTCTCCAACACAACCCTTGAGATGCGAGGCCCACAAAAAGGTGACGGCGTCTCACGCCAAAGAAGCTCTCCCGCAGGGATGGTCGAGATCGAAAGCAGCGAGGCCCAAAGAACGTCTCAATAATGCCAAGGGAACTTGGTGTAATCTTGCTTGCGCTTTTCCAAGAAAGCATCGCGTCCTTCGACGGCTTCTTCGGTTGCGTACGCGAGCCGTGTGGCCTCGCCCGCAAATAGTTGTTGCCCAACGATGCCTTCATCGGGGAGATTAAAGGCGTACTTGAGCATACGGATCGCGGTGGGGCTTTTGGTGGTGATCTCTTGGGCCCAATCGAGAGCAAAGCGTTCGAGGTCAGCGTGATCGACCACAGCGTTGACCATGCCCATCGCAGCGGCTTCTTCGGCGCTGTAATTTTTTCCGACAAAAAAGATCTCGCGGGCTTTCTTTTGGCCGACTTGACGTGCGAGCAAAGCCGAGCCGTAGCCGCCGTCGAAGCTGGCGACATCTGCGTCCGTTTGTTTGAAGATCGCGTGTTGACGACTGGCAATCGTGAGATCACAGACCACGTGCAGACTGTGTCCCCCGCCCACCGCCCATCCCGGAACCACCGCGATCACGACTTTGGGCATAAAACGGATCAGACGCTGTACTTCGAGGATATGAAGACGCCCAAGTCGCCCGATATCCGGCTGATGCGCAGCATCGCCTTCGTATTTGTAGCCGTCTTTGCCGCGAATCCGCTGATCTCCGCCCGAACAAAAGGCCCATCCGCCGTCTTTGGGAGAGGGACCATTGCCTGTCAACAACACACATCCCACATCCGAGGACATTCGGGCATGATCGAGCGCTCGGTAGAGTTCGTCGACGGTGTGCGGACGAAACGCATTGCGTACTTCGGGGCGATTAAAGGCGATGCGAACCGTCCCTTGATCGAGCGCCCGATGGTAGGTGATATCGGTCAGATCAAGCCCTTCGACCGGGCGCCAACGTTGAGCCTCAAACAATTCGGATACCATAAGCCTTTGTCACCTTTCTAATAGAGAGGACTGACTTGTTGGGTTTGTTTGGTTTTGTGAGGTGAGTTCCCACACCCCGCAAGGGGTCTCGGCCCTTTTGACGACCGACGGGCTTTTTCGTCGCGGTCCGATCTTCCGTTCCCACGCCCCACAAGGGGTCTCGGCCCTTTTGGCCCGTCATTTCGCCAGAAAAGCAGCAACACCACGCCACCACAAAAAAACCCGAAGCCATCTAACGCATCGCGGGGGACTTGTCCACACCTTTTCGTCGCCAAACCCCGTCTGGACTTTGCATATATCTTCATCTATGAACATATCGAAGATAAGAAACTTGGATAGAGAGCGCTGTGAAGCGAAAACGTGTCCAGATCGAGAGGGATAAAGGAAATGCCCCACACCGTAGCAGCGGCAGAATTAGCGAGGTTGTTGAGTTTGTTGTCGCACCCCCATCGCATCCAGATTGTGGAAGAACTGCGATTTGGGGAGCAAGATGTCAACCACCTGCAACAAGCGTTGGGCGTGAGTCACTCGCGGGTGTCGCAACATCTAGCGCAGATGCGGGCAGCGCGTGTGGTCTCGGAACGACGGGAAGGTCGGCATGTGTTTTATCACTTGAAACAACCAGAGATCGCACACTGGCTACTTGAGGGTTTGGGTTTTTTGGAAGCAGAGCTACGCGAAGCCGAGGGGCTGCGTGACGCCGTAGAAAAAGCGCGCCACCTGTGGAGCGAAGAACCCGACGAAGGGTGACGGTGGTGTGCGTTTGATGGGCGGATCGGGGAGTAAAAAGAAGAAAAACAAGCGGTAGCTTCGGTCTTTAGGAAGGATTTGTTAGGCGGGGGCTGTGCCTCGTGTGCGATCTTGTAGATACTGCGCCGAGAGGAGGCGGACAGCCGAATCTGCCACAAAGAAAGGAGGATACGCAGGGGGTTTGATGCGAGAAGGGGCCGTAAAAAGCTCTGAACCTGCTCGCAAACAGAGAGAAGGCGCGCTTTTGGTGCGCAACAAGCAAGACAGAAAGCTCCCTGCGCACAGCACGATGCCGACGAACAAGTTGACCACAAAAGATCTTCTACGAGCCGATTACTTCGGCAGTTTGAGCGAAGAAAAACGCGCCTATTTGTTGCCGTTGTTTACACCGCGTCCGTTTTCACGGGGCGAGATCCTGTTTGAGCAAGGCGACGAACGCAAAGAGATGTACTTGATCGCACAGGGAGATATCGAGCTGATCGATTCGTCGGTGGGATGGAGCCGCAGTTTCACGGTTTGCGGCCCGGGGACGTTGCTTGGCGACACATTGATCTTGGAAGACGAAGCGCCGTATCGAACGACAGGACGGGCGGTGTCAGACGGGATGATCGGCGTTTTGCCCAAAGAAAAACTGAGCAAGATTCGGGAAGAAAACCTGTCTTTGTTTACGGAGTTGGTGCTATCGGTGAGCAAAGCGATCGCAGATCGGATCATGCGGTCAGGGCGAGGAGATCAAGGGCGCGGCGCGGTATACGGTTTTAGTGCGCCCCGCAAAGAACATGATCTCTTGGGCGAGCGCGAAGTCCCCTCTTCGGCGTTGTGGGGGATTCAAACGCTACGGGCTGTTGAAAACTTCCCGATCTTGGGTGTTCGCTTGGAAGCCTATCCCGAATTCATCGAAGCACTCGCGGAGATCAAACGGGCTTGTACGATCGCCAATATGCAGCTTGGCGATCTGGACGAAGAGCGAGGAAATGCGATCATCGAAGCCTGCGAAGAACTCTGCAAAGGCTTGTGGCATGGGCATTTTGTGGTGGATATGATCCAAGGCGGGGCAGGAACCAGCACCAACATGAACGCCAACGAAGTGATCGCCAACCGCGCATTGGAACTGCTCGGCCATGACCGCGCAGAATACGACATCTTGCATCCCAACAACCACGTCAATATGAGCCAATCAACCAACGACGTCTATCCATCGGCAATTCGGATCGCCTTGCTTAAAGCGATCCGCAAAACCATCGAAGAAGCGGGGCGTTTGGTTGGAGCCTTTGAAGCCAAAGGCAGAGAGTTTTCAGGGATCATCAAGATGGGGCGAACACAGCTCCAAGACGCCGTACCGATGAGCTTGGGGCAAGAGTTCCAAGCGTGGGGGCGCACCTTGCGAGAAGGAAGCCGACGCATCGAACAAGCACTCAAGAGCCTCTTGGAATTGAACCTCGGCGGAACAGCCATTGGGACGGGGATCAACGCCGATCCAGAGTTTGCTCGCATCGCCATCCAAGAACTCTCCAAACATCTGGAGATGTCTTTTGTCCAAGCCGAAGACCTGATCGAAGCCACCCAAGACACCAGCAGTTTTGTCGAGTTATCGGGCGTTTTGAAGATGTTTGCTGTACGTCTCTCCAAGATCTGCAACGACCTGCGCTTGCTGTCGAGTGGGCCGCGTTGTGGCCTCAATGAGATCAATCTTCCGCCCGTACAGCCGGGATCTTCGATCATGCCCGGAAAAGTCAACCCCGTGATCCCCGAAGTGGTCAACCAAGTGGCCTTCCAGATCGTCGGCCTCGATACCGCCGTGGCTCTCGCCGCAGAAGGCGGTCAACTCGAACTAAACGTCTTCGAACCGCTGATCGCTTTCAACCTTTTTACTTCCATCCACATGCTACACAACGCGATGCTAACCCTACGCATCCGTTGCATCGAAGGGATCACCGCCAACGAAGAAGTCTGCCGCCGCATGGTCTACAATTCGATCGGCGTCGTCACCGCACTCGGGCCAAGTCTCGGCTACGAACGCGCATCAGAAGTCGCCAAAGAAGCATTGGTGACGGGCCGCCCTGTCTACGAGATCGTGCTTGAACACGGATACCTCACCCGTGAACAACTCGATATCCTCCTCGATCCCCACAACATGATCCGCCCGATCAAACGCCAACCCTAATCCCCCCCGCTTTCGGATGATCTCGATTGTTCGTCGCATACGATATCCGACTGATGTGTACACAAAGGATCGTACGTAGACGCCCTATTATTGGGCAGCCACAGGGGGTTGCCTCTACCTCTTTACGATCACACAACGGGCGGATTTCGTTTCACTTTTCAAATTCAGAGAGCAGCGATTTGGCGATGGTCATTAGCTGCATATTGCTGGTGCCTTCGTAGATGGTGCCGATCTTGGCGTCGCGGTAGAACTTTTCGATGGGGAATTCTTTTGTAAAGCCGACACCACCGTGAAATTCAACGGCTTTGGATGCGGATTGTTCGGCCACTTGGCTTGAATAGAGTTTTGCCATCGCGGCTTCTTTGGCGAAAGGCTTTCCAGCATCTTTGAGGCGAGCGGCGTTGTACACCATCAGACGGGCGGCTTCGATCTCGGTGGCGAGCTGGGCGTACTGGAATTGCATTCCTTGAAAGTGAGCGATCGATTGGCCGAATTGTTTGCGCTCGATCATGTATCTCATCGCCAACTCAAAGGCCCCACGGGCGAGTCCGATCATCTGCGCTCCGATCCCGATGCGACCTTCGTTGAGGGTTTCGATCGCGACTTTGTAGCCTTTGCCGATCTCACCCACAACATTTTCTTTTGGGACGATACAATCTTCCATGATCAATTCAACGGTGGAACTTGCGCGGATGCCGAGTTTGTCTTCCTTTTTGCCCACCGAGAATCCCGAAAAAGTGCGCTCGACCAAGAACGCTGTAATGCCCTTGTATCCGGCCTCTGGCTTGGCATTCGCAAAGACCAGATACGCACTGGCCTCTCCGCCGTTGGTGATCCACATCTTGGTTCCGTTGAGCTTCCAATGATCGCCGCAATCTTTGGCGGTGGTAGCAAGCGCAAACGCATCGGAGCCGCTGCCGGGTTCGCTCAGAGCGTAGCTTCCGACCCATTGGGACGTCATCTTGGGCAGGTACTTGGCTTTGAGTTCTTTGTTGGCCCAGCGCAAGATCGCATTGTTCACCAGCGTATTTTGAACATCCACAAACACCGCATAGCTCGGGTCCACCGCAGCTAGTTCTTCGATCGCAAGAATGGCCGTAAAGAACGAACTTTCTGCACCGCCGTATTCTTCGGGGATCTCGATCCCCATAAAGCCTTGCTCAAAAGCTTTTTTGATCAGTGCAGGATCCATCTTGGATTCGCGATCCATCCGCAAGACGTGTGGTGCAAGCTCGTTGCGAGCAAAACTTCGTACAGCCTCTTGGAACATCAACTCTTCTTCAGAAAGCAAAGTCAGGGCTTGATTCATCGAACAACCTTTCGTGTGAGAGAGGACAGGATTTGCGCAGTTGGATGGTGTTGTGGGGTGCCACCCCACACCCCGCAAGGGACCAAAGGCCCCTTGACCCCGTATGGGCGGGACGAGCGTTCGTTTTTCAAACCAACAGCCTTGCCGCTTGAATTGCCGCAAACACGGGGCTTTTGATCACTGCGCAGATTCGACATTAGAGGAGTGACGCAGTTTTGCGACTAACCTTGCGAAGAGGCAGCCTGTTCTTGGGCGGCACGTTTTTTCCGACGCGATGCGCCGCCGCATCCACCGCCACCACCGCCACACCCGCATCCACCACCGCCGCCACCACCGCAGCCACCCTGTGCGTGGCTGTGATCGTGGTCATGATCGTGCGAATGGCCGTGGTGATGGCCGTGATCGTGCGAATGGCCGTGATCGTGTGAGTGGCTGTGATCGTGTGAGTGGCCGTGATCGTGTGAGTGGCCGTGATCGTGTGAGTGGCTGTGATCGTGCGAGTGGCCGTGATCATGCGAGTGGCC
>CAUJFU010000410.1 GCA_963169055.1 Myxococcota bacterium | reverse complement strand
GGGCGGTGCGCTGGTTGCGGGAGATTCAGAGCGAGTAGCTTCGTGGTGCGCTTGAAGCTCGTTTTTCATGTTTCAGAAGTCTCCGTGGGGTGGATTCGTGTGGTTTGTTTTTTATGGTTTGTTTTTTATGGTGTGTTTTTTATGGTAGGACTTACGCAGTTCGATACGAAAAAGGCCGATGTTCGGGCGCGGGCGGTTCGCGAACCGCCCCTACAACGGGTTGATTCTTCACGGTTTCCCTCTTCGACTGCGCAACTCCTATATGGTTTGTTTTTTATGGTTTGTTTTTTATGGTTTGCGAACACGGCTTTTTTGATTGCGTGGTGCTTACGATCGTTGTGAAGCATGGAGGATGGCTTTTTCGATGCGCGGGTAAGTGCCGCAGCGACAGAGGTTTCCGGCCATTTGTTCACGGATCTGTTCGGGGGTGGGGTGGGGGGTGGCGTGGAGTAGGCCCGCAGCGTTCATGATCTGTCCCGGCTGACAAAAGCCGCATTGAGGGACGTTGTGTTCTTGCCAAGCGAGTTGAAGGGGGTGTTTGCCATCGGGGTGGAGTCCTTCGATGGTGGTGATCTTTTTGCCGATGGCAGCGGAGGCAGGAGTGATGCAAGATCGGATGGCTTTTCCATCGAGCAAGATCGTACAAGCGCCACAAAGCCCTTGCCCGCACCCGTATTTGGTTCCGGTTTGTTTGAGGATATCGCGCAGGAGCCACAACAACGGCATCTCGGGGTCTGCGTCGACTTGGTGCATCTTTTGGTTGACGTGAAGTGTGAGCATCGTTTTTCTTCCCTTGTGGAGAGAGGGGAGCCGCATACGCGGTGGGGAGGGTGTAGCGAAGTATCATAGCGCCGACCGATCGGCTATGGTAGGGTTCGGATAGATTTTGTGCTGCGCGTGAGTTCGTTCCTGCGAATCTATCGATGGGATGGGCCTTTTGTGGCGCATCTTTCTTTTTCACCAAACAAAGCGAGAGAGGATGGTCTGATGTCTCGGATGTCTCGGTGGGTCGGTTGGTATGGGATCTTGGGAGTGTTTGTTGCGGGGATGTTCGGCAGCGGGGGAAGTTGGCGTCTACAAAAGGCGGTGGCGGCTCCACCTACGGGTGGAGCGGAACAAGTGAAAGAGGGCAAGCGGTTGTTTGCGGCCAAGGGGTGCGTGGCTTGCCATAGTGCGGATGGTTCGAAGATGGTCGGGCCAAGCGCAAGGGGTTTGTGGGGTTCGGTGTTGCGGATGCCCGATGGTCGGTCGATTCTGCGCGATGCAGCGTATATGCGTCAACAGATCTTGCAACCGAATCAGGTGATCACGCCGGGTTATCCGCCCGTAATGCCGTCGTATCAGGGACAATTGAATGATCTCGATGTGCGCGATCTGTTGGCTTATCTCGCTTCGTTGAAAGCGGGAGCGTCCCCAAGCCAAGCAGCCACCGCACAAAAAAGCGGCACACCCACAGCCAAGCAAGCCACACCGTCTGCAAAGCCCGTCTATCGGGATGGATCGGATGTTTTGAAGCGTTGGGAGGCCACCGAAGTCTTGGCTCTTGGCAAGCACTACTACACGCTCAATTGTTCTTTTTGTCACGGTATCCAAGGACGCGGTGATGGGCCTGCAGGAAACGCCATTGCTTACAAGATCCGCGACTTTTCAAAAGGCGATTATCTCTATGGCGCTTCGCCTGCGATAATCTATCAGATCATCTCGGAGGGATCGCCCCGAACGGCAAGCATGCCCGCATGGAAACATCTCCCCGCTACAGCGCGCTGGGCGATGGTGCGCTATCTGCTTTCGCTGAACAAAGCCCCCACCAGCCAACCCTTGATGCCTTCGAGTCAACCCATCGCACCGCAAAGCAAGCCGTGACAGCTTCTTTTGGTGAGAAGGGATGCGTTGGGTTGGACTGGGGTTGAAAAAGCGCGCCATTGAATCGAGGGGCGGTCAGCGAGGGGAGAAGTCGTAGGCAAGGAGAGGGATCAGCATTTCTTCGGGGGTAAGGCCGCCGTGATGGCCGTAGAAAGGCTGATCAAAGATATTTTTTTCGTACCACCAGACGGCTTCACCTTGGAAGGGAAGGATGACGATATCGCCGGTACGTTCGGAGAGTTTGGGGTGTAGCGGAGGAGGCCCAAAGAAGCCGTGTTCGATCAGGTCTTTGGTGTAGAGGACTTGGGCGATGCCGTCGAAGGCCGTTTGTAAGAAGGCGAAGGCTTGTTCGAGGTATGGGGGGGTGATGTGGAGGAAGAGGTCGCGTGCGGAGCCGACGGGGGCGATGAAGTCGCCTTTTCGAGTTTTTCGCAGCATCGGCAAGAGGGGCGCAAAGCGGGGATCTGTGTTGAGAAAAAAGGTGCGTTGTGGATCGGTGTCGACTTGCCCGTGATCGGCGGAGAGCAAGAAAAGCGTGTCGTGTGCGGAGCCTTGGAGCTTTCGGAAGAGCAGGCGTTCGATCAACGTAAGCGTCAGATCGATCTCTTCGTGGACTTGGGGAGAGGTGGGGCCGTAGCGGTGGGATATCGTGTCGATGTCGGCGCAGTAGAAGCTAAAGTAGGCGGGTGAGGAGGTGCGCTCAATGCGTTCGCGAAGATTAAATAGACCTTCAGAAAGCGTGTTGTATCCGAGGCGATCGTTGGCGAGGATGATCGATTGGGAGTAAGTGGAGTGGACGTAAGAGGAAGGGACATAGGCTGTCGTATGGATGCCGTGTTGGTGGAGTGTTGGGTAGAAGCGGTTTTTGGGATAAAGCTGGCTCGGTTTGAGTTTTTGAGGGTTGAGTGTATCGCGTCGGCGCTGTCGGGCATTTGCGAAGAGCAGCGGGCAGATCAGTTCGTCGATATCAGGATCGTAGATCTGCCATTCAAAGAGTCCGCTTTGGCCGGAAGATAGGCCGGTGTGAAAGGTGGTCATGTGTGCGGCGGTGGTGGAGGGGAATTGCGCGGTCAATTGGGCGATATGACCATGTTGAGCGATCTCGCGGAGCATGGGGTAATCGTCGATGCGTGGTTGCAAAAAGCGCCAACCAAGGGCATCGACAAACAGGCACACGATCTTTTTGTAAGGTTTATCGAGCCGAGCGAGCGGCCCGAGGTCGAGCGGTGGAGGTTGTAAAGTCTCGGTGGGTGTAAGGAGATGGCAGATCGTTTGAGGGATCTGGTAAAAGTTTTGGCCGTTGTAGTCGGGGCGGATGAAGTGTGGGGATAACAAAGGCGACTCCTTTGGGGCGGAGGTTGGCGGGAATCCTTGTGCGGGGGTAGTGTGGCGATGAAAGAAGCGGATGTCTAGGGTTTTTTGTGTGGTCCTTGCATCGAAGGTCGGGGATATCTTAAGACGGAGCGTCGCAGCGCAGTTTGATCGATGCGGCAGTTTCGGTGTTTGTGGGCAAAGGAGGATCTTGTGGTGCAAGCAAATCAGCGTGCTGTGAGTGTGTGGTTGTTTGTGTGTGCGGGGATGATCTTTGCGATGGTGGTGTTGGGAGGGGTGACGCGACTGACGCGCTCAGGGCTATCGATCGTGGTGTGGGAGCCGATTCGAGGGACGCTGCCGCCGTTGACAAAAGAGCAATGGGAAGGGGAATTTGCACGCTACAAGCGTTCGCCAGAGTACCAAAAAGTGAATCGAGGGATGAGCCTTGCAGATTTCAAGTCGATCTTTTGGATGGAGTATCTGCATCGTTTGTGGGGCCGATTGATCGGGGTGGTGTTTTTGTTTCCGTTTCTGGTGTTTGCGTGGCGGGGGTGGATTCGAGGTCGTCTGACGTGGGAGTGTGTGTTGATGTTTATTGGAGGCGGATTACAGGGGCTTTTGGGCTGGTATATGGTCAAAAGCGGCCTTGTGAACGAGCCTCGGGTTAGCCAGTATCGGCTGGTGGCGCATCTTTCAGCGGCGTTTGTGTTGTATGCGTACATTCTTTGGGTGGCGCTGCGGTTGTGGTATGCCGCAAAAGACGAAGCATCCGAGCAAATCGGCAACACCCCACCAGTAGGAGAAAAACGCATCGCGTTATCCGAGCTACCCGCGTACCCTACGCAAACAGCGGGGATGGTGAGATTGCGCAGGTCGGCGGTGGGGTTGACGCTGTTGATCTTTGTGATGGTGCTGTCGGGAGGGTTTGTGGCGGGTCTAAAGGGCGGATTGATGTATAACACTTTTCCGATGATGGGGGCGTATTGGTTGCCTGCGGGGTTGTTTCCCTCGGTGGGAGCGATCTTTGAATCACCCGCGACGGCGCAGTGGGTACATCGGATGATGGCGTATGTTGTAATGATCGCGGTGCTGGCGTTTTGGTTCGCATCGTTGAGATATGCGGTGACACCGCGTTTTGCGAGGGCGAGAGGAGTGTTGTTGGTGGCGTTGGTGGTGCAGGTATCGTTGGGGATCGCGACGTTGCTGTGGTATGTGCCTGTGGCCTTGGCGACGCTGCACCAAGCGGGAGCGCTGTGTTTGTTTACAACTTCGTTGTATGCGACGTTTGTGTTGTCTCCTTGCGCCGAGTCGTGTCCGTCTCGTACAGCGTAAGAGATCAGCGGGCTTCGTTGATGGCGGATGTAAGGACTTCTTCGACACGGGCAGCGGTATCGCGAAGGGTTGGAGAATCGGACAGCATCGCAAGCATGGGGGTGGGTTTGATCATGCCGATCTTGGTTTTTCCGTCTTGCTCGAAAACGGAGATGCGACAGGGCAAGGCCATGTTGAGCGTCATGTCTTCGGCGAGGACTTTGGCGGCTTCGTGGGGATTGCAGACCTCCAAGACGAGGCAGGAATGTTGGAAAGGGACGCCTTTTTTGTTGAGGGTGGCTTTGAGATCATGGATGTGCAAAACGCCGAAGTTGCGGCTTTTGATCGAGGCTTCCAGATCGATCGCAGCTTGTTCAACGCTTTTTTCGGATTCGACGATGTAGTGCATCTTTTGGTCTCCCTGTGGCGGTTGGGTGTGCTGGCGCTAAAGAGCCGATAAAAAAAGAGAGGATGCAACAAAGAGGCAGGAGGGCAGCAGCTTATACGATATCGGAGAGATGTGTACGCGAAGGGTAGGTGCGATCCGCTGTAAATGCCCTGTGGTTGGGCAGCCACAGGGGGCTGCTCCTACATCGTTCGATCACACACCATGAGCGGATTTCGTATTAGTGGAGATCAAGGCGGTTGTTCGGGCGGAGGCGTAGCTTGGCATCGAGGTAATCTTCGAGGATTTTGCGGTCGTTGGGTTTGAGTTTGTGGATGCCTTC
>CAUJFU010000409.1 GCA_963169055.1 Myxococcota bacterium | reverse complement strand
ACCGCGTGGAGAGGGGGGTGACGCGAAGCGTCGGGGGGTGAGGATACGCGAATCCGACCACATTCTCCATGATTTACCTTTCCGTATTCTCATGACATTTCAGCATATTTTCTTAACCTGATGCCAATGGGGCGGTTCGCGAACCGCCCCTACGCAAACATGGCCTTACATCGAAGACGGATGGAACGAAAGAATCGTAGACAAAACAAACGCAAACATACATCAAAAGACGGAGGATACGACCTCCGTGTAGGGTGTGCTCAAAGGTAGGGGCGTATGGCATACAAACTACCGTTTTCGATTCAAACCCCCTCCCGCCATCGCGAAAACTACCGTTTTCGATTCAACCCCCCCTCACCTTCGTTCCTCGCCTGCGCCTGTTGCTCAATCAAGCCAAATCTCTGTCGCCTCGCTCAAAGGATAGGCTTGCCGCTCACTCCAGCTCAGCCTTCTTCCTTCGTTGCTGTGGGTTCTTGCACCGCTTGCGCTTGCAGCTTCACAATCGCTTCCGCTGTTGTGCGGGGAGCCTCGTTCGTCGGCGCTGAATGACCCCAAAGTGCGGGCGTTGCTATTTGGCCCGCAGGAGCCTACAACGATCTGTACAAAGGAGCGAAAGCGACAAGGGAAAACAACTGTGTCCGCGTGCTTTCTGCTCCCCAAAACGAACACTTCCATTCACAAAGGAGGGCAAAGATGAGCGTTGTCCATTTGAACGAGTCGAGAAAAAACCTCCGAAGGTAGGAACAAGCAGGAGTCGCCACCGATGAGTAAGAACAAAACAAGAAAAGAAAACGCATCCGACGTATTGGAAGACTTCCCAAAAAAACTCCACCAACGCACGCAAACCATCGCAAGCGCGCTGGAGGCCCTTCAACCCAAACGCGGAGGGCATCGCCAAGGAGCAGGACGCCCTCTCCTCGGAGATGCCCCCACATCCGAGCGAGTCATCTTTCGCCTCACCCAAGAGCAGCGCCAACTTCTCGAAGAACACACCATGTCCGATGAATCTCCCAACCAAGCCGCAAGAAGGCTCCTCTTACACGCCCTTCGCCAAAAAAAATAGCCCTCACTCAGCCCTCCTCCTTTGGGGAATAACACTCAAACACTTGATCTGTAAAACCCATCCATCCGTCGATTTTATAACACTCAAACACTTGATCTGTAAAACCCATCCATCCGTCGATTTTTTACGCAAACGGTAGAAGGGAAAACCGCAACTAGGGGCTCGACCTGACGACACGGAAACCGATGAAGTTGTCGCGGTACGTCGGCGTGTAGCGGCTAAACTGCGCCGCCCGCACGCAGCTGGCGGAGCTGTTCCAACTGCCCCGAAGAGACGCAGTTGGCCCCCAAAAAAGCCGTGTTCGCGCCCCTCCAAGCGAGAGCGTCGTTGGTTTGAAAAACAATGATCGCTTCGCCAACACGGGGTCAAGGGGCGATAGTCCCTTGCGGGGCGTGGGGTGGAACCCCACAAAAACAAAACAACCGCGTAAGCCCTATTCTATATCCCCTCGCCAAGTTTCGCAGCGCTGTTTCGGCGGATCTTTTTGGCGCGCTGGCTCCAACGCTCTGCGCGATCGAAGTCGCCTGTTCGGAGCAACAACGCGGCGTGATTTTCCAAGATCCCCGCCACATCGAGATGATCACGACCGAAGACTTTTTCGGCGACAGAAAGCGCCCGTTGATAGGCTTGTTCGGCTTCTTCGTATTGTCCGTTGGTTGTCCATATCCCACCGAGGTTGTTGAGGATCGCGGGAATCGACGGATGTTGGGGGTGAGCCGCATCAAGAGAACGCAGCGCTAAACGATACAGCGCTTCTGCCTGCTCCACACGCCCTTGGGCGTGGTAGATCGACGCAAGGTTGTTGCGGAGTACTGACACATCGGGATGAGTGTCACCCTTGATCGCCTGCTGCCATTCTAAAGCCTCGATGTATGCGGCCTCTGCTTTGTCTGTTTGGTTTGTGTGTCGATAAGCATCCCCCAACGCAGCAAGCCACCCACCGATCGCTTCTTTGTCAGCCTCCAACAGATCCTTGCGCAGCCTTGCGATGGCTTCTTCGTACAACGGGATCGCCTCGGCCTGTTTGCCCTCTGCTTGGAACCAAGCCCCCAGACGAGACAGATCTCGCGCAAAGCCCGATTCGACGGTGTGTTGGCCTTGTGTAAGGTTCTCGATACTTTTTCTCCAAAGCCTCAACGCTTGTTCAAGCGCAACACGCCCTTCTTGCTTTTTGTTGCTCAGGCGGGACAACAACGTGCTTTGTAAAGAAAAAGCCTCGGCACGATCTCGAAGCACCGTAGGTTCGGAAGAATCAGGAAGATGCAACAACGGTTCGAGCATCTGCAATGCTGTTTCGTCTTGCTCTTGCAACGCCAAAAGATCCGCGATTTCGAGACGGATCGTACGAGCTTGATCCGACTCGGAATGCTCGGCGTGGGCTTCCATCACACGCAACGCCTCTTCAAAGTACACGACCGCACGCTGCGATTGATCAAGATGCAGCGATATCCGCCCCAACAACACCTTGGTTCGAGCGCCCTCCATCGCAGACACCGACGCAGACGACGATTGGAGCGCAAGCGCCCGCTGCGCAAGCGCTTCGGCTTCTCGAAAAGCATGGCTTTCAAAAGCCAAACCTGCGCTCAAGAGATGCAGATCCGCCGATGCAAGGCTGTGTTCGCCATACCGAGCTTCCGCGATCCACAAGGCTTGCTTGGCGGCTTGCCGCGCTTGTTCGATCTGCCCCTTGCGTCGGTACAGATCGATCGCAAAGCGCCAGATCTGCCCCACTCGCACATCACCCTCACCATAGCGCCGCACCGCTTCGTTCAGGGCTTCTTGGAGATGGCGCTCTGCGGTCTCCAGATCTCCGCTGTCTGCTTCACGTTGCGCAGCCCCCAACATCACCCGCCAACGATACACCCATAACACCCATCCCATCGAGAAAAACAACACCAACGCTCCAACAGCGCTCCCGAACAACCACCATCCCATGCAGATCCCCTTGCTCTTGTGTACACTTTGGCTCCCAATAGGAGTTGCGCAGTTCGATGGTTTGTGGGGCGCTGCCCCGCGCCCCGCAAGGGAGCCCGGCTCCCTTGGCCCCGTGTTGGCGAAGAGATCACGGTTTTTCAAAACAACGACTCTGCCGCTTGAAATACCGCGAACACGGCTTTTTTTGGCAACTGCGTAACTCCTATCCTAAGATACCGCGCCTGATCTGGCTCCCAAGATGCCGCACTTTATTCAGCCTTCGCTCCTATCGCTCGGCCATTTGTGTTCTGGTGCATACTTTGGCTCCCAAGATGCCGCACCCTTCGGATGTACGAAACATCCAAAGGGTGACGCTTTTTCCTTGCGCTGTGCAAGTCCCTTTGTGTCTTGTGCTTGCACATCCGAAGCGAGCATTCTGCAAGCCCCTTTGTGTCTTGTGCTTGCACATCCGAAGCGAGCGCGCTACCTTGCCAGACCAACTGAGTCCACCCACCGCAGCGCAGAGGACGCCAATGCACCGCCAACCGAAAAAACAAGGCTTCAAGCATCTGCCTTTTCTACAAAAAAAGCAGGAGCTGCCCGATCCAACGTCCCTTCTGCCTTCGATGGACAAACCGCCTCCCCCCACCGATCTACCCGCCCAAGTAGACGACGAAGAACTTTTTGCCGCAGTGATGGCCGACGTCACACCCCTTCCCGAAAAGCCGATCCTTCCGCCCGATCTTGATCCCCCGCCCCTTTCCTCTTTCGCTCTCAACGAAGAACGCCTTGTGGTACGCCAACTCGAAGATCTTGTCGAAGGGCGAACCCCCTTTGATATCGTGTTTGGCGATGAGTTTATGGAAGGCTCCGTCGAAGGGCTGGATCCGCGTATTCTTCAACGGCTCAGACGCGGAAAATACGCATGGCAAGGGCATATCGATCTACACGGCCTTCGCGTTGACGAGGCCCGCGACGATCTGCTGCGGTTTATCGACGAGCATCGCAAAAAAGGCCATCGCTGCTTGCTGATCGTTCACGGTCGCGGCAACCACTCCCCTGATGGCGAACCTGTCCTCAAACGCCGCTTGATCTCTTGGTTGACCCAAGGGTTTTTACAAAAAGAGATCCTCGCCTTTGCCACCGCTCGCCCACACGACGGCGGGACGGGAGCCACCTACGTATTGCTCCGACGCACACGCGGAGCCTAGAAGATCCGTCGTATTCGAGGGGAACGCCGAACGAAAAGCTCCGAGGCACAACCAGAGTCTAGCGATTGACAGCGCTCGCCCCCTCGCCTATCCTGTCTTGGCGCGGGGCTTTTCTGGTCTTTTGCTGCCTCTTCTTCTCTCTTGCCCCACCGCACACGCAGTTCCCCGCATGTTCGCCCTTGTAAGCCTTCAGACGATCGGAGGTTTGGATGATTCGCCGCCCGTTTGTGTATGGTACTTTTTGCTTTTTGCTTGTGTTCTCTGTGCTGTTTCCTGCTTGCGTCTGCACGCCTCCCACATTTCGAACCACGTGCAGCAGCGATGCCGATTGCCCCGTCTCGATGCGTTGCGACTTTACCACCGCACGCTGCGTCACCAACAAGATCAATCCCACCTGCACCGTCAGCGCAGACTGTCCCCTCGGACAATCCTGCATCTCAGGCCAATGCACCATCCAATCCTGCACCGATGGCGAAACCATCGCTTGCGTTCTCGGCGGTCAAACCGGCCCTTGCTCGGTCGGAGAACGCACTTGCCGAAGCGGTATCTGGTCAGGCTGTGAACCCAAAAACGCCACAGGCGTTCCCGAGACCTGCAACGGTCTTGATGACGATTGCGATGGTCAAGTCGATGAAGACTTCAAAGGAAAGTTCGAAGCCTGCGAAGTACCCGGGAAACTCGGCCCATGCCGTCTCGGAGTGCAAAGCCGCTGTGTTGCCGCCAAGATCCTTTGCGAATCGACCTACAACCCAATCTCTGAATCCATCAATAGCGCCAATTGCAGCGACGGCATCGACAACGATTGCAACGGCCTGACCGACAAAGACGACACCAAGTGCCAAACCATCGCATGCAAAGCAGGAGACACCCGCTCTTGCTACGATGGACCCGTTGGCACCGAAGGCATCGGAGCCTGTAAAGGCGGCGTCCAGTCTTGCGTCAACGGTGTCTTTGGCCCCTGCAAAGGCCAAGTCATCCCCGCCAAAGAGATCTGCAACAACCGCATCGACGAAGATTGCAACGGCCTTGCAGACGACAAATGCAATCAAACTTGCACCGCAGGACAACAACGCGATTGTTACTCTGGTCCCGAAAGCACCCGCAACGTCGGCATCTGCAAAGTCGGCTCGCAGTTTTGCGTCAACGGCGAATGGTCCGATTGCCAAGGCCAAGTCCTCCCCACCAAAGAACTCTGCGAAGACAAGCTCGACAACGACTGCAACGGCAAGATCGACGATTGCCTCAACCCCAACCAATGTAAACTCGGCGAGGTACGGCCTTGCTACACAGCGGCCTCGGGCTGCAAGGCCGATGCAACAGGCCAATACACTTGCCAAGGCGCATGCAAGGCGGGAAACCAAAATTGCGGCCCCAACCTGACGTGGGATCCATGCAAAGGAGAGGTCGGTCCTTCGGCGGAGATCTGCAATGACAACATCGACAACGATTGTGACGGAAAGGTCGATGGTTGCGTCGCCCGAGATGAACTACTCTCCGCAAGTTGGGACAGCCTTTCTCCGATCAAGCTGTGGGACACCAAAACCCCCAAAGAGCTACGCAGCTATACGGGCGGTCACACCGATATCGTCTACAGCGTCCGCATCAGCGCAGACGGCAAATACATGGTGACGGGCGGCCAAGACCAGCGCGTGATCTTTTGGGAGGTCGACACAGGCAAGCCGCTTTGGAGCGCAACCGACCACAACACCTCGATCTTTTCCACCGCCATCGACACCAAGGGCCAGATCATCGCTTCGGGCGCTTCCGATGGAAAGATCTTTTTGTGGAACCCCACCACAGGAAAAGTCGATCGCCGCATCAACGCCAATACAGGCGGCGTTTATGCCCTTGCCATCGACCGCACCAATCGTTGGCTTGTCTCTGGTGGGGCCGACGCCAAGGTCCAGATCCGCGACTTTTCCGCCTCCAATCCCAACGCCGTCAACACGCTTTCGGGCCACACCCTCGATATCTACGCCATCGCCATCGATCCAAAAAGCCGATGGATCGCTTCGGGAGGCCGCGATGCCAAGCCGATGATCTGGGATCTCAACAACCCCAAACTGCTCTACACGCTCGCAGGCCCCACCCTCGGCATCACATCTCTCGCCTTCTCAGAAGATGGAAATACCCTTGCCGTCGGCAGTTCCGACTACACCATCACCCTCTGGAATATGACCGCTTCTCCTCCCACGCAGCGCGCCAAACTCACCGCCCCCAACAGCGATCCCGTCTATGCCGTAGCCTTCCACCCGCTTGGAAACATCCTTGCATCCGGCACTTATAACAGTCACATCATCCTCTGGAACCTCACCACCCAAACCATCCAATCCACCCTCACCAACGCACACAACGGCACCGTCTCCTCCCTAATCTTCCGCCCGTAAACTCGACCCGACCGATTCAACGCCGTTCGATGGTTTGGGTGGGGTGTCACCCCACGCCCCGCCATAGACTATCGCCCCTTGACCGTGTGGGCGAAGAGATCACAGGTTTTCAAAACAACGGCTCTCTCGCTTGAAATACCACAAACACGGGGGTTTCTTGGCAAGATATCATACGAAATCTGCCCGTAGTGTGCGCTAAAATGTAGGGGCCGCCCACTGTGGCTGCCCAACCACAGGGCGTCTACAGCGGATCGCACCGACCCTTCGATCACACTTCTATTGCAGATCGTATCACGCCAGCAAGAAAAGAGCGTTTTGAGGTGTTTCGTGTGGAGAAGGCCCAGAACACAGGCTTGACAACAAAGCGGGTGGCTCCTACTCTCTGCGCACTCGGAACGAAAGGGGTTCGGTTCCTAAGCCTCCTCCCGCTTTGGGTTGCATTGGCTGACGACCTGCAAACCGATGTTTGAACCCCAAACGCACCAAACAACCGAGAAGATCGAACCTCACCACCACGCACGAAAGAGGCGGAGTCAACGACCCGCCCCGAAAGGGAGCGGGCTTGTGAGAGCAAGCCCCGTTGACCCGCCCCCAGAAGCCGAGGGAAACTTTGGTGGAGGAAACGTTGGGAGAGAATAGATAGGCACAGTCGGATGCTTCTCCAGTCCGATGC
>CAUJFU010000408.1 GCA_963169055.1 Myxococcota bacterium | reverse complement strand
GCACCGAAGCCCACTTGTGTTGTACTCGCTCAACTGAATGTTGTTGACGCACTCCCCTCCCCCTCCACACGACACCATACTTCCACCCAGCACAACACTCCAGAAAACCATACCAAACCAACGCATAAGACGACCTTTCCTTTCAAGCCCAATAAACCAGCGCTTCGCACTGATTCACCTCAATAAAGACTCGTTCACACGGCGACATTCCGATTTTTCTTATGATTTTCTTCAATGATATCGCATGATCGCGAAAACACGCACGGAGAATAAACCAACCAAGCAAAAAGGCAAGACTTGTCGTGCGAAGAGATGGTCGCGAGGTAGGCAAGACGCGAGAAGACGGAGGAAGAAAGAAGAAGCCAAGCTGCAAACAAACGCAGACGGATTATTGGTTGTACGCAGTACAGCAATAAAAGTTAAAGCGGCGGTCTTCTGTGCCGTTGTCGTGATAGGAAGCTACGCCAGCAACAAACCCTTCGCCTGGACAAACATAAGTGAAGGCTTGGTCCCAAGTGTTGACGTCCCCGGACCAAGCACAGGCTTGGCGTCCGATGGTGGTTTTGGGGCCGGGGGGGCCTTGGATGCCTTGGGGGCCTGCGACGCCTTGGATGCCTTGGGGGCCTGCGACGCCGCGCTGTACGGTGACGTTGGAGGTGGTCGAACCGCACAAGAAAGTGATCACCGTGTTTTGGTTGACGTCGTAAGAAGTATTGGCGATCGAACAAGAGTCACCTTTCGGACCCGTTGATCCTGTCGGCCCGATGGGGCCAGTGGGACCTTGGGGGCCTGTCGCACCCGTGGGGCCTTGTGGGCCTGTTGCGCCTGTATCGCCTTTGAGACCTTGAGCACCTTGCGGGCCTGCCGCACCTGTGTCTCCTTTGAGACCTTGAGCACCTGCCGCACCTGTGTCTCCTTTGAGACCTTGAGCACCTGTCGCACCTGCTGGGCCTGTCGCACCTGCCGGTCCTGTCGCACCTGCCGGTCCTACGGGTCCTGCCGCACCTGCGGGGCCTGTCGCACCTGTATCGCCTTTGTCACCTTTTGGGCCTGCTGCACCCGCCGGACCTACGGGGCCTGCCGCGCCATCTTGGCCTGCTGGGCCAGCGGGGCCTGCTGCACCTGCGGGGCCTGCGGGGCCTTGGAGGCCGCTTGGATCACCGATCCACTTGCCGTCTTTGTCGATCACTTTCTTTTCGATGGTGTTTCCGTCGCTGTCTTTGGTGAGGAGGGTGAGGCCGTCTTTGGTGCGCAGGGCAACTTGGGCCGATCCTGCGACCAAAGCGTAGGGGACACTTCCGAGGCGTTGACGAGGGCGAAACTCGGGATCGGCATCCATCGTGATTCCGAGATAAAGCGTTGCGTTGTTGGCGAAGACGCCGTCAGGAAGGGCCGTTGCAGACCCCAACGAAACGACAAATAAACCCTTGTCCATCGTGACATCTTGCTTTTCTTCCCAAAGCGGCGTGGCTCCGCTATCGGAATCGTACAGACGGAAGGTGAGTTTGGCGACGCCATCAAGGGGTTTGCCTGTGCTTTCGATCACAAAACCTTGGTACGTCAACAGATTGGGGACAGTGAAGTTCTTTTGCGCTCGGACATCGGTCATCCATCCGAGCAGGCCCACCACAAAGGCCAACCAAAAAAAGAGTGGACGCTGCATCGATCCTCCTGTGTTTCAAGCGTTGAACGCGCTTTTCGGGTGTTCGGAGTACAAAGTCAATCTCAAAAAAACAAGCCCATCGACCGACATTAGGGCGTTCGGGCGTTAGGGAGCGGGAGCAACAGGCACAAGATTGGGGTGAGCCAAAAAGCCGCCGCGCAACGTCCATTTCCCCGAGGTAAAGGAGGATTGGCCGGAGAGCAAGGGGTTTTGGCCGAGCATACCGCGAAATACGCGCCCGTCTTTTTGCCATGTATCGGTAGCGGTCGAAAAACTAGTCATCTGGATGTATCGCTTTTGGCATTGTGGGATCTCGTCGATCAGGCCGTCGCAATCGTTGTCGAGGCCGTCGCACTTTTCGTCTTGCGGTGTACCGACCACGGCATCGCACACCAAAACGGTTTGATCGCTTGAACAGACGTATTGGCCTTGGGCCTTGCAAACCCCTTTTCCCATCTCGCATTGTTTGCCTTTGAGCGGAAAATCTTCGTCTACTTCGCCATCACAGTCGTCATCCACGTTGTTGCACTTCTCGCGCTCGGGCGGTACTGCTCCCTCGCAATTCCCCCATTTTCCGGCCACACAAAGCTGCTTTCCAGTGCGGCAGCTTCCTTTGTCTTCGCCGCAGACTTTGTCTGATCCATCAAGGCAATTGCAGGGGGTCTCGTCGATCTTGCCGTCGCAGTTATCGTCGATCTTGTTGTCACAGATCTCGGTGCGACCGGGGAAAACGTTTTTGTTCTTATCGTCGCAATCTCGATCACTTGAAAAGCCGTCGCCGTCGTTGTCGTCTTCGATGCACTTTCCGCCGGCGCAGCGTTGTCCCTTTTTGCAATCGGCTGTGGTTTCGCACTCAAAGTTCCGAATCCCCGGTGCATCCCCACACTGGCAACCGGCCACTACCCCGCCAACAAGCCACAGCAGGGCAGCCATCATGTACGCAAACCCAAACAACAAAGGGCGTTTTTTTTTCTCAGGTTGCAGAAGCTTTTGCATCGCTTGGACCTTCTTTGCTTGCGAGTGTTGGGCATCACACATATCTCTCTGTGCAGACCCCAACCACACCTCAGGGGTCTCTCTCAAAAAACACCATCGCCTTCATCCTACAAAAAAACCGCAGCGAGCAAAAGTCTTTTTATGACAGGAACGGCCTACTGGCCAAAAAAGACATTCGCCCTGTTCGTCAAAAAGGCCGATGGTTCGGAAGATGTGGAGGTTGGGTGGAGGGAGGCGGAGAAAAAGAGCGAACCGAAGGCTTCGTCGGTCGAGAAGAGGGCGTGAGAGGCGCAGAGATCGGCGACGGGCGAGGAGGGGCGGGGGATTGAAGGCGATGTCGAATCCGTACCACGATCAGTTCGGCAAGATGGCGCATTCCTGTGGGTTCGCAGAGTTGAACGTGGCAGCCGAACAGCAGCAAAGCGCCGATGTTTTCTTCTTGAACGACCAAGTATCGCAAGGGCGGGCGCAACGACCAATACGCCATTCGCAGCGTTGAAGAGGCCAGAGGGCGCCGCTCCATTGGGAAGGATTGCAGGTAGCGTTGCCATCGCTCTTGCAAAGAAGCTCGTTCTGCGGGCATCCACAGTTGAAGAGACACCCCATAAAAGGTGGGGCGAGTCGCCGAAACATGCGGGACGATCAGCTTAATCGCATCGTACTCTTCTGAAGGACGAGATCCCGGCAACCGTTGCATCTCCAACATCGGTCCGACACGCAGCAAACTCCTCGCTTCATCCGCACGCAAACGCAGCCAATGAACAAACAGACCACGACGTGGGTTTTGCAAGATCTTTCGCCACATCGCGATCTGACGGTCTCGTTCGGCGCGCTCTAGCGGTGTCAGCGAACGAGTGGGGCGCTCTGGCAAAACAGGGATAGGGGATGTTGCAGCAGACAACGTTGTCTTCGTTGTTTTCGGCATCTTCGTTGTTTGTTGTGGCGTAGCAGACTTGGTTCGATCAACCGATGACTGCGATGACTGCGCAGCTTTTTTGGTTTGACGAACCGCCCGTGGTGCGGCGGGTTTGACAACCCCAAGCGGTGTGGGCTGCGGCGATGACTCAACGGGCTGCGTTGGCTGCGATGGCTCTCGATTCGGCGATACGGGCTGTGATAGCTCTCGGGTCGGCGATACTGGCCGTGATCGATCTTGGACAAGCGGTGTTGGCCGTGAACGCGGATGACCTCGCAACAAGGCACCATAGCGAGACTCGATATACCAGATCATTGCGCCCGTGACGGTGATCGCACCCAACAAAAACCCTGCAAAAAGTCCGAGTACTACGCGATGAAAAGATCGCATGATGATGGTCGCCTTCCACGCCGATCAGCGCTGGTGTTGGAGTCTGACAAACGAAGTGGGATGCACTCACACAGCCCCATCCACGCCGATCAGCGCTGGCGTTGGAGGCCGCTGACAAAACGGTCTGGGGTATCTTCAAATAGCAGCTCGACAGGAACTTTGGCCAAGAGATCTTCGGACCACGTTTGACCGATCTCCGTGACAGCAGCGCGAAACAGATCATAGATCGGGCCGCGTGCGCGCAACAGTTGGAGCCGATCTGCGAGGGAGGCTTCTTCGTGAAAGTCCAGATGCAGCAGCAAGATGCGGGCTTGACGGGGTGCAGCTCCACGCAACGGGATGATCGCGATCTTGCGGTTGTCGTTTCGCCCAACGCCGATGGATACGGCATTTTTTTTGAGGGCGAGCCATTTGGAACCGCGCAGGGTGGGGTCGGATTCTGTACGCGAAGGCAACACTTCGGCGATCCCCGAAGAGGCTTCTTTGTAGATCTTGCTTTGGGAGTTGGGGAAGCCCTCAGCATCGAGTCCTTCGACGCGATAGAGAACAGCGCCTTTGACTTTGCCGATCAAGCGCTCGGCGGCGATCAAGTAAGAGAGGTTGCGCCACAACACCAATGTTGGATCGATCTGCATCTTTCGGAAAGCCTGACCAATCGGGCCACTCAGCGTCGGTGAAGGGCGAGAGATCCCGACAGTCACGGTTTTGGCTTGGTGCTTGATCGCATCGATCGGTCGGCTCAGTTCGTTCACTCCCACCGTAAACGTCTGCAAAAGCCGCTGCGCCAACTCAAAGGGTGATTCGGTTTGTTCGGGTGCATCGAATGTTGATTCATCGAGGTGCGCAAACAACAAGCGTTGCGTTTGGATCGCGATGCGTGTGGCTGTTTGAACTTCAAGCGCCGAATTAAAATGCGGTGTTTGCAGCTTTTGGAGCAGCTCGTTGAGAAGTGACCGCAGCTCGCTGTGTTTGTTGGGATTGAGCAAACGTTCGGGTTCTGTTTCAAGGGTGGGCAGGGCCGCAAGCAGTTTGGAACGCATCTGTCGGAGGAATTGCGAGAGGTCATCGATCGCGCAAGCCGCGTGGTATCCGAAAAGATGGCCGACGATGGTTGCGAGGATGGGGGAAAGATGCGAAACCGTCGATGGCACGACAAAGACCGCGTCTGCATAATGTTGAAACCGATCGGCTCCATGACTTGCGATCACGAGGGGGATGGATTGGTGGGCTTTGAAGATCGCCACCTCTTTGACCGAGTCGCTGAGATTGGCTTCATCGAGCCCGAGCGCAGGGATCAACATCAACGGCTCGGCGCTCAAGTCGATATGTTTTTTGTCCTCGATGTAGTCGCAAGAGATGGACTTATAACAAAGTTCGCTGAGTTTGATGCGGATCTCGTGGGCGGCGATCTGGTTGGGACCGCTGCCCGCAACCGCCCAGTACCGCTTGCGCAGCGCATACTTGCGCGCCACCTCTCGGATCTGCTCCTTGAGATCCAGCACTTGCTCCATCTTGGCAGGGATCGAACGAAGCTCTTGGAGTCCTTGCAAGACCCGCGAATTGGACAGCTTGCCTGTGCTGTAGCCGAGATAAAGCGCCAACAGCGCTCCTGCCGTCACTTGCGAATAAAACGCTTTGGTCGAAGCCACAGACATCTCAACATCTCGACCGTCGCTTGTGAACAACACACCTTCGGCTTTGAAGGCGAGGTCCGAGTTTCGACGGTTGAGGATCGCAAGCACACGCGCACCACGTTGACGCAACAGATCGACCGTTCGGTTGGTGTCTGTTGTGGTTCCCGACTGGCTGACGGCGATCGCAAGGACATCTTCCATATCTTCGCGCAGCATGTGACCCGAAAGCTCGGTGGCTTTGGTGGCGCGGATGCTGATGTGTCCGTTGAGCGCGTCTTGGAGAGCCTCTGCAACCCCCATTGCTGCGACCGCTGCGGTCCCTTGGCCGATGCAAAAGATCTGCGTGATCTTCCCGTCGCGCAGATCCCGCAAGATACTCTCAGGAACAGCCGATTCATCGAAGTTGAACAAAAAGGGTTCTTGGGGATCGTCCTTCAAAAAGAACCGCCCATGAAGTGTCTTGCGAACCGAAGACACAGACTCCGAGATCTCTTTGAGGAAAAAGTGCGGGTACCCCGCGATATCGATATCTCGAGTGGTGATCTGCGCCGTCTTGATCGGCAGATCTTTTTCGCCCAACGGCACGCCATCAAAGCTCCAGCCCAGAAAGGGGCGGGGTGTTCCGATCAACTCGATGGAGATCTCAACCAACTGCCCGCGTGATGCAGCGTTTCCGGGTTCTCGTTCGCGCTCTCCGTCCAACTTCACAAACGCGCTGCATCCTTCGACAAGTCCGTAAAGCTCGGAAGCAACGTACGTTGCGTGAGGATGCACCCCCAGATACAGCGATTGCCCGCTACCGCCCAAGCCAAGCCAGATCTTGTCGGGATCATCGAGATGATGCAGCGCGATCGCAAAAGAGCCTTGGAATTCTTGAAGGCACAAACGGAAGGCTTCGCGCAGATCGCCTGTGGCGCGATAGCGTTCTTCGACCAACAAGGGGATGATCTTGGCATCGGTTGTCACACCGGCGGGCATCTTTTGTTGGGTGCGGCGAGTGTACGCATCCAGCAGTTCTTGGAAGTTGTCGACATCGCCGTTGAGGACTGCAAACAGGCGGGTAGATGCGGCATTCATGCCGTTGGCATCGTTGCCTTGGGGATGACAGTTGTATTCGTTGATGATGCCGTTCGAGGCCCAACGTGTGTGGGTCAGCGGATTGCAACGAACGTTGGGAAGAGACAGCGCTTTTTGGAAGATCTCGTCGGCGTGGATCTGACGACGCAGTTCGCGCACGTTGTCGCCGATATTGCCGATCTCTGCGGCCACTTTGTAAAGAAAGATCAGTTGGCGTTGCTCGCCATGCAGCAGATCGTGGCCGCAGATCGCCCCAGTCAACAGCCCTTCGATCTTTTGCCTGCGCGACCATTCACCCCGCAACGACGAGGCTTCGATCTGGCGAACCATCTGGTCGTAGGCATCGCTGTTTGGGAAATGCAGCAAGATGCTGATCCCCCCCGAATCACGGCCTCGGATCTCCAAGCGTTGCAGCCCGCGTAGCACAAACTCGATCTGCCACATCGCACGCAGGCGATCCGCCCACTCTATCGGCCAAGGCGCAGGAACAAACTGAAACAGCTCTTGTTGCCCCGCCAAGATATCCTGCTCCAAACGCCACAACAAATCCCGACAGAGCGTTCCGAGTTGGTTCCATTGTTCGAGTTCATGGAAGCCATCTGCGTGTTCTTGTCCGAACTGCACGCGTCGCAAAGCATCGCGGAAGATCGCTGCGATTCGTTCGATCTGCTCCTGTTTTCGGGGGTCTTCGCCAAGGGCCCACGCCGTCGAAAAGCCGGGCAGTTCTTCGATCCAGCCCTGAAGTCGGCTGATCTCCACGCGCAAGGCTTCGGGCGCAAGCTGCGAGATCTGCGGATGAAAGGCTTCGGCTTGTTCGAGTGCTTTGGCGAAAGCTTCTTGCGAAAGTTTGGCCTCGGGAAGGGTCAGGAGTCCCACGATACCGCACATACTGTTTTCTCTCCTCCGTCTGGTGGGCGACGAGCAATGCAAGCGCATCTTCGTCTTGCACATTTTTTTCTACAAAAGGGCAAAAAGATTACAATGGAACGCAATCAGGGGCAAGTCTTGCCCGCCAGCAAACAACGTTGAAGGAACAGCAAGCCTTTTCTCCGCAGACGAACGCAAGTGTGTAGCGAGGAGTAAATACGAGTTGACAGAGGCGATGACATTTGCTATGGAATGCAGCGTGAAGCTCATCGGACGCAAAGAGATGGAACTGTTGTCCACGAAAAAAACTTGTGAGAGACTGGGGATACATCCAAATACGTTGAGGAAGTGGGCAGATGAAG
>CAUJFU010000407.1 GCA_963169055.1 Myxococcota bacterium | reverse complement strand
GTCCCCTTGACCCCCTATCGGCGAACCGATCATCGCTTTTCACACCAACGGCTCTGTCGCTTGAAACGGCACGAACACGGGGGGTTTGTGATGGTCAACGGGCCTGGTCTTGAGTCGCGCACAACGGACTGAGCCTTGGATCGCGTGCAACGGGAGCCGTGTTTTTGTGATGGTCAACGGACACGGCTTTTGGGTCGTGTACACAAGCAGCGCAACGACGTTGTTTCTTTGGGGAGTGTAGCGGTCTTGTTTTCGGTTGACAACGCTTTGGTTGTTCTCTACAAGCCCGCGACATAGAGCGGTTGGCGGATGTTGCTTTGAGTTGGAACGGATGGTGGTGGCTTGTGGGTCTGTTGTTTGTTCTGTCCATGCCCCTCCGCATCGCTTTGGGTTTCTCCGTCCAAGACGCAAAGGAGCTGAGCGTGTACTGTTTAGATCTGCGAAACATCAAGAGATATCTGTGGATTGGTCTTTTGGGCAGCCTTGGTTTGTTTGCGACGGCCTGCCCATCTACGCCGTCTTCCCAAGAGCCTTCGCGTGAATCTTCCCAACACAGCGAAGAAAACACGCCAAGCGAGTCGAACAACCCACCCGAACGCCCCATCGATTCCGTCCAAGAAGCTCTGTCCGAATCGCCCCAAGAATCCGCTGATGAAACCCCCAAAGAAACGCCTTCTGAACAGCCCGTTGAACAAGACGCATCGTCGATAGAACCCACCCAAGAAGGCCGTCCACCCGAGTCTTCGCAAGATGAACCTGACACGGGTTCGCCTCCCGCCGATCTGAAGGTGTATCGTGTGGGAGCCTCTTCGTGGATCAAAGCCACGACACAAGCGGGTGTGATGTTGGCGGGGGGAGGAACGGATCAAGCAGCGGCCTTTCGTTGGATGCTCGATCGTGCAGGCGGGGGAGACGTGGTGATCTTGCGAAGCAGCGGAGAAGACGGATACAACGCATGGATCGCTGGTTTAGGAAAGACTCATTCCGTCACGACGTTGCTTGTAGATACGCGCCAAAAAGCCGATACGGTCTATGTCCAGCGCGTGATCGAAAATGCCGAGATGGTCTTTATCGCTGGAGGCGATCAGTCCGACTATTTCAAACATTGGAGCCAAAGCCTTCTCGAAAAAACGCTGCTTCAAGTTTTCGCACAAAAGCGCATCCCCATCGGCGGAACCAGCGCAGGGATGGCTGTTCTTGGTGGGATCTCGTACATCCCAAACAGCAAAGGCGTCTTGTCTAGCGAGGCTCTCGCGGATCCTTTTCATTCCTACACCGAAGCCTTGCGCGACGATTTCTTTGGGGGGCTGCCTTTTTTGGGGGGAGTCCTTACGGACACGCATTTCTATGAACGCGATCGGATGGGTCGTTTGTTGGTTTGGATGGCTCGCCTTGTTGCTTCGGGTCGTCCTGTGCGTGATACCAAAGCCATCGCCGCCGACGAAGGCGCTGCTGTTTGTATCGACGCCTCTGGACAGGCCCAAGTCTTTAGCGATGGCGGCTCTGTGTACTTTTTTCGTGCGAATGCCGGTCCACCCGAACGCATCGAACGCAATCAGCCCCTGCAATGGTCGCAAAAAGGCGAGGCCGTCGAAGTTCAGCGCGTCTCGAATGGTGGCTCTTTCGATCTCTCCCGATGGTCGGGCGGAACAAGCTACAAAGTCTCGGTCGAACAAGGGGCCGTCTTGCCCAAAGATCCGTACTAATACACCACACCAAAACATTCCGTTGGCTGGCGCTTTGTGGTGTTGGCTTGACGGCAGACCCGCTCTGTGATGATGGTTTGATCTACAGGTGCGATTTCGATCAACCCTTACCCCCTCTTTATCTTCGTAAGTTGCGGAAAGGTTCGTGGATGGCTCGTTTTCGACGCACGACTCAACACAAACAAAAGTTTGCTCGCATCATGCGCGAGTATCCGACCCATGCGGAACGTCGATTGTGGGAGTCTTTGCGTGCAACAGAGTGGGGCAACGAAGTTCTGCGACAACAACGCATCCTCGGATGGATCGCGGATCTGCACTTTGCTCGACAAGGACTGGTGATCGAGATCGACGGTCCTTATCACGAAACCCGCCTATTGACCGACCTTCACCGCGATCAGATCATGGAAAGCCGTGGAATGCGCGTTTTGCGTATCCCTTCCGAGATGGTCGCACACAACGAGCCTGATATCTTGGCCCAGATCCATCTTGCCCTCACGCTCGAAACGATGCCCGAACTGCCCCTTGGTGCGAAGCTTTGGCAACATTTTCGCGATCGCGCTCGCCGCGATCTGACCTCGATCCACCGGCTCAATCAGCGTATGTATATCGCTCGTCATCTCTGGCAAGGCCCCGCCCTCCATCTCCAATGGCTCTCCGAGGCTGGCTTTCGTACTTCCGCCGAATTGGAATTCACTTTGCCCGAACACAGCGAGCTTTGGCTGACTGGATGGGACTTTATTCGCATCTCTCATGAACTACGCAACGACTCCCCCGACTTGCTGTTTTTGTACAAAGGCGAAGTCATCGCTGGTTTGCTCCTCCTCCCTGCACAAGAACTCAAACGCTTTCTCGAAGAACAACGCCCCGCATGGGCCGATTATCCCTATCCCTGTCTGATCGCGCCTGTCAACGAACACCTGTATCGCTCCGAGCGCCCTTGGCATTACGGCAACCCTCTTCCTGTCCTTCGTACCGTCCTCGGCACCCTCACTGATCCCCCCAAACGCCTTTGTAAACCCGCCAACCCTTACGCGCCTTACGACCCCCCTTCTCCCAAGCCTCCCCCTTCTTCCCCTCAACCTCATCCCTTCCAGATCCTCGATATCTCCGAACTTTCCACATTGCCGGAACTTTCCACATCGTCCGAACTTTCCACATCCCCCGAACCTGCCGAATCTTCCACATCCTCCGAACCCGCATCCTCCGAGCCTGCCGAAACCACATCGTCCGAACCTGTCGAATCATCCGCATCATCGCAAACCGACGGAGCTTCCCAACGAGCGATCTCTATCGAATCGACGGATGATGTAGGTGATCCGTCGTCGCATCATCGCGCTACACAAATCGCTTTGGATGTGGACGGTTGGCCGATGGACTTGCATGCTTTTCGGGTGGTCGACTTGTATTTTTTTGGTGGTGAGCGTGTGCGAGAGATCTTTTGGGTGGTTTCCGATCCCGAACAAACAGGGGCGGCGCTCTTGCTTTCGCAATCCAATCAAGCTGTGCTTGCAAAAGCCCCGCCACCACACGAAGAGGCCATCGCCCAGCTTTCCGAGATCTTCCGTCAACACTTGCTTGCCTTACAAACCCAAAAGATCCTTGTGGATACGCCGATGCGTTGGCAAAAGCTCACACCTTACCAGCGACGGCACTTACAAAAAATCCTATCACACGGGCATTTCCCGCCGCGTTATTTTTGGAGCGAGAGCACGAAAACATGGGATCTTCCGCGCTATGCGCGAAATCTGAGATGGGGAGAGAAGGAAGAACCCGAACCTACGCCTTGATTAGCGGATGCGTGTTCCGGGAGTGAGATCGGTGCTGTAGCGGGTGAGTTCGACTTTTCCGTCGGGACGGTCGGCAGCGAGTAGCATGGCTTGACTGGGGATGCCAAAGAGCTTGGCGGGTTTGAGGTTGGCGACGGTTGCGACGTGGAGTCCGACCAGTTCTTCGGGGGCGAAGCTTTTGGCGATGCCTGCGACCACGGTGCGGGGCTGTTCTTCGCCGAGGTCGACGGAGAGCTTGAGTAGCTTTTCTGCGCCTTCGACGCGTTCAGCGGAGAGGATCTTGGCGACGCGCAGTTCTACTTTCATAAAGTCGCTGAAGTCGATCGGGCCTGTGGGTTCTTCGACTTTTTCTTTTTTATCTTTCTTTTCTTTTTTGGGTTCAGCGGGTTTGGCTTCGGCTTTGGGTTCGGTGGTTGCTTGGTTTGTGTTGTCTTGTGTCATCTTGGTCTCGAACTTGGTAAAGAGGATCTCGGGTTTATGCAGGGGGGTTCCTTCTTGGAGTCCGCCCCAAGGAAGCGCAGAAAACAGCCGTTGTTCGGGGGCTGTTTGGCTCAGCGCATCGAGGATCTTGTCCGAGGTGTTGGGCAAAAACGGAGCCGCGAGGATGCCCAAGATACGGATGCCTTCGAGG
>CAUJFU010000406.1 GCA_963169055.1 Myxococcota bacterium | reverse complement strand
ACCCCGCATGGGAGCGCGGCTCCCTTGACCCCGTGTCGGCGAAGAGAGCGTCGTTTTTCAAGCCAACGACTCTGTCGCTTGAAAGGCCGAGAACACGGGGGGGTTGTCAATAAGTTCCGAGAAATCGATTTTTTTGCCGATTGCGTCACTCCTCTCACCCCGTCATATCGATGAGGATTCCGATGGCTGAATCTTACCGCTCGTATACTTCTTCGGATGGGTGGACGATCCTTGTAGGGAAAAATGCCCGAGACAACGATCTGCTCACCTTCAAGATCGCAAAACCTTACGATTTTTGGCTGCATGTCGCGCCCACTTCGGGCTCGCACGTGATCGTCCAAAATCCCGATCAATGTAGTCGCTTGCCCAAGACCACCCTCAAAGAAGCCGCTGCTCTCGCCGTTTTCTTTAGCCGCAGTCGCGAGGGGGGCCGTGTGGATGTTCATTACACGCAACGCCAATACGTCCAAAAAGCCCGTGGTGCGCCCGCTGGACAAGTGCAACTCGTCCAGTTCGAAACCACCAAAGCCTCTCCTCTCCGCGATCTCCCCCCCGACTTCCAAGATCCCGCCGAAGAATCCAACCCCTGATCGTACTTTCGGAGTCCATCACCCGCAACGTTTTGATGTGGGCTTGCATCTTATCGGCGTTGCACGAAAGCGCGCCGTGCCAACAGTCCAAATGCCAGAGGGCTTTTTCTTTCGATGTTTTGTTGGCCTCGTTGGGAGACAAAGAGATGGTGGCGTCTATGCAGCGATACGAAGCTCAATTGTTGTTGGATCAGGTATGCCAAGCCTCGCCAGATATCGAGATGTTGGCGTTGATCGAAGGAGACGGACAGATCCGTGCGCACTCGCCTAGAGAGACGGCGTTGTCGGATGTGATCGCTCCGTTGGTGGTTGGTGTGGCGGATGTGGCCGATCGTTCGGCGCAAGAGTTGGGGCGCGGTATGTTGGAGAGCTTTTTGATCGAAGCTTCGCAAGGCGTGTTGGTTGGGCGGGATCTAGGGGATGGAACGATCTTGGCGGCGCTTGCGCGTGATCGGGCGGCGTTGGGGCTGATTCTTCACGATCTGCGCGAGTGTGCAAAGCAACTGAAAGGCGAGTGATCGAGGCTTGGCTTGTTCTCGAAGTGACGCGGTTGGTTTGTTTTGGTGGGGTTTCACCCCACACCCCACAAGGGGCCACGGCCCCTGTGCCTCCGTATTTGGCGAGACGATCACTGTTTTTCAACACGATGACGCTCTCGCTTGAACCGACGCAAACACGGGGGGGGTTGGCGAACAAGTGATACGAAATCCGCCCGTAGTGTGATCGCAAAGCGTAGGCGCCGCCCCCTGTGGCTGCCCAATCATAGGGCGTCTGTGTACTATCCTACGGAAACGCATCACTCGAATATCGTAATCGATCGAAGAAGCACCGCGCAAAGGAGAGATATCCTGCGTGGGAGTAGCATTTCTAGGAGGCAGCGATGAGCGGCAGCGAAATGGCGTGGATTGTCTTGGCGGTAGCAGCGTTGTTTTGGGCGATGACAGCCACCTTTCTTTGGGTGCAACACAAACAGAAGAAAAAGCGCCTTGAGTCGGAAGCTGCGGCGTTGCGAACAGAAACCGAGGTCATTCAAGGGCAGCTACTCGAAGCGCAAGGTCTTTTGCGGTGGGTGGGGCTCGATCTGCAACCGCCATCGCAGCCACCGCTGGCTTGGTCGCAACGTACGCAAACGCATCAGGCGTTGGTGCAACTCCAACTCGAAGCGCAAGCCGATGCTGTGGTGCTGGTTGATGCGCAAGGTGCGCCGTTGGATGCTGTTGGGGATCGCGGATTATGTGAGCAAAGTGCGGCGCTTGCGGCGATCTTGCATCGTGGGTGGCCTGCGATGGAGCGAGGGTTTCAAGGACCCGTGCGTGTGCTAACGCAAGAGTTTGCGGGTCAAGGGATCCACATGCTGCGTTTGGATGGCTCGCCGTTGTATGTGTTGGTGTGTGGTGGAGCGGAGATCCCTTGGATGGCGATAGGACAGGCAGCGCTACGCCTTGGCGGTGAGATCTACCCCAAAGATGGGACAGCGCTTGTTTCTCCGCCGCCTGCGGTGCAGGGTGTGGTGCCTCTCGCCCAACGCACCAAGGTGTCCTCGTTGATTGGAACTTACGCTTTGCCTTTGCGATCGAAGGTTCAACTTTCGCAAAGGCGCTCAACGCGTCGTAACCATGATCTTTCGGGCGCGGCAACGTGGGATCTTTAACATCTCGATCATCCGTCGCTAGGGCGCGACTTCATCTATTTGGTGCTGTCGTTGCGTCCTCCAAGAGAGGAGCGACGCGGTTGAACTCATACCGGTGGGGCGGGTGCAAACGTTTTTCTTCTTTGAACTCACGTTTTTTAGGCTCTATCAACGGATAATTCTCTTGACGAAACGTATGTCTCTTATTATGTCATATTTGATATATTGAAATAGAGAAAGGAAGTTGATGAGTCAAGACGATAAACCGCTGGTATGGTTGGAAGGAGAAGTCAAAACGCCTCCTTTTTCGTTGGAAGCAAGACTTGAGGCTGGATTTTTGTTGAGAAGACTGCAACAAGGAGAATCTTTGGGGATGCCCCAATCGCGTCCCATGCCCGTCATTGGTTCAAGATGTCACGAACTCCGAATCAATGATGAGAATACAACGTGGCGGGTTATTTATCGAATCGACGAAGATGCTATCGTGGTTGCGGATGTTTTCCAAAAGAAGACCCAAACCACCCCTGCTTCCATCATTCGCAATTGTCAACGAAGACTTGATGATTATGACAACGCTTGAAAGGAGAACATCTGATGGACGCCGAAAAAAGAAAACGCCTTGAGGCTAAAGGTTGGAAACTTGGAACTGCTGCTGAATTTTTGCAACTCACACCTGAAGAAGAAAAGTTTATTGAATTGCGCTTG
>CAUJFU010000405.1 GCA_963169055.1 Myxococcota bacterium | reverse complement strand
GTCAATGTCAAGAAGGCCGCCACTCGGCTGGCCGCCCGAACCACCACCCTTATCCAAAGAAAGGACGGCGCTTCCTCCCCCCTCTAAAGAAGGGGGTCTCCGCGCCTTAAAAACGATGACAAAAGAAAAAATCTTCTCGATCGTGAAAAAAAACTTGCTCGATATCCTCGAAGACGCCGACGAGAGCGCGGTCACTCCCGATAAATCGATGAAAGAACTCGGCGCAAACAGCTTGGATATCGTCGAAGTGGTGTCCACGAGTATGCGCGAATTGAAGGTCAAGATTCCCCGCTCTGAACTCAATACGCTGACCAACATCGGCCAATTGGTCGATGCGTTGCACACCGCTCTCAACAACAAAGTGGACGCTTAAATCCTTGAAACCACACCCCACCGCGAATTCGATGATCAAAAACGACTTTCGTGGAAAGGCGATCCTGATCACAGGCGGCACAAAAGGCATCGGCCTTGCGATCGCGCTTGCGTTTGCACGAGAAGGGGCGCACGCTTACCTCACATACAAGTGGGGAAGCGCGTCTTTGGATGGCATTCGCGAAACGTTCCGCAACGAAGGGCTTCTTGAGCCGATCTTGATCGAAGCCGATGCCTCGAACGAAGAAGACACCGACATGGTGCTTCGCCGCGTCAAGGAAGATCACGAGCACATCGAAGTTTTCGTCAGCAACGTCTCTTTTTCGCAGCTTGTATCCGATGAAAGCTCCTACAAAAAGCGCTCGTTCCTCAAAAGTTTGGAATACAGCGCGTGGCCTTTCCTCGGATACTCGCAAAAGATCAAGCAGACCTTCGGTCGTTATCCGCACTATATCCTCGGAACATCGAGCTTTGGCGTCGATACCTACTACATCCAATACGACTTTGTCGCTGCTGCAAAAGCTGTGATGGAGACTTTTTGTCGGTATATGGGCAAGCATCTTCTTAACGAAGGTGTGCGGGTGAATATCTTGCGCTCGCGGCCTGTCGCCACCGATTCGCTACGGGCCACTTTCGGCGAAGGTTACGAAGCCTTTGCGAAAAAGCATTTTGGTGAAGAGGCTTTTGTGACGGTCGAGGAAGTCGGCGAAGCGGCTTTGGCGATGTGTAGCGGCCTGATGGACGCCATGACTGGACAAGTCCTGATGATCGATCACGGTGTCACCTTCCACGACAACATCCAGTATATGTTTGAACACCGCGATGAGATGGGCTTTGAGGCGCTTCTGGCCGAAGTCGAGGGCAAATAACAAGGCGGATCATTCGTACACAAGAGGAGAGGCGGCGGTGGCTCGTCGGACCCAGTTGTGGGCGAGCATACCGCCGTTGTCGATCAAGGACTCTTCGAGAAGAAAAGCGGGTAGAGGGGTTTGTTCGAGGCGGGAGAGCAGGGCCAAGTCGGCGTGTGGGTGGGCTTGATAGAGGCGAAATAGAGCGGCGATGCTTTTGGAGCCGAGGCGGAGTTCAGCGGTGGGGTGGGCTTCACCCTCTTCTCCAAAGGGACCGATCTCACGAGCGCCGATGCCGAGGATCATGCGACTGAAAAGCAAGCGTTGACGGGCTTTTAGGAGAAATTGTGGATCGAAGATCGACAGTAGGGCAGCCCATTGTGGAGTGACCCATGAGCCGCGATCAAAGCATTGCCAAGCGAGAGAGAGTGTGTGCGGATCGCGAAGGATGGGGGAGACGAAGATTGCGCCGACAGCTACGAGGTTTTCGCGCCAGTTGGAATCTTGGATCAAGGCGTGAACTTTGGAGGTGAGGTGGGGGATGGAGCGGAGCGCGTCTTGGACGGTGCGGAATAACGCGGCGGTTGAGAGCGGATCTTCGTAAAGGTTGAGCAGTGCGTGTATGGGTGAGATGCGCTGTTGGTTTCCAACAAAAAGCGGCGCAAAGTCTTGGCGAAGCGCTGCGGAAGGGGTGAGTTGGGCGGACATAGGGCGCTCCTGTTTGTACAAAAGGCAAGAGATCCTGCATCTTTGGGTGGGGGAGTGCAGGTGGCTCTCAAGATAGTTTGGGGCGGCGCGGATGGCTAGACGTGAAGAGAAGTTCGGCTTTTTCTTTGCTCGTGCGCTTGATGTTCTGTTTTGTATGGATAATTGTCCATATACGATAAACCACCCAAGAAAGGAAAGCGTATGGGTGTCGGTTCCGTCTGGGACGAATCAAAGTACGAGAAAACAAAAAAGCACTGATCAATCAGGCGCTTCGCGAATGGTTGGTGGTCGGTGGTCTGAGGGAACTTTTGCGCGAAGACGTGGAACAACTCATCCAGCACACCATCCAAACAACCCTTTCTTCCGTTCAAAACCCGGTACAAAAAAGAGCGAGCAAATAGGGTCGCCACGATTTGCAGTAGCAGTCCTGTTCTTGGGCAGCCACGGGGGCTAACACTCGGACACATCGTCTGTCAAGCCCATCGAGCGGGGGGTCTCTGGCATGGGCAGATGTCGTATCAGCCCACGGGCATCGGGTGAAGAAAAGAGACTGAACTGTCATACCGATACGAAAAAGGCCGTTGTTCAGGCGCGGGTTCCCGAACCGCCCCTACAACGGGTTGCAGGCGCGGGCGGTTCCCGAACCGCCCCTGCAACGGGTTGATTCTTCACCCTTTCCCTTTTCCACTGCGTCATACGACATCCGCAGGTTGCCTGCTCGTACACAGCGTTCAAAATCCCCGTGAATGGGGCACGGGCGTATGGCATACGCCCCTACCTTTGATCACACCCTACACGGAGGTCGTATCCTCCGTCTTTTTATGTCTGTTTGCGTGTGCTTTCTCTACGATTCTTTCGTTCCATCCGTCTTCGAGGCAAGGCCATGTTTGCGTAGGGGCGGTTCGCGAACCGCCCGTGTATCGGGACATAGAGCAGCGAACGGACACGCTCACACAACAACAGAAGTTTGTATGAGCAGTTGTTCGAGCAAGGAACCTCCGCTTTTTTGCGTTTTGTTTGCCTTTTTACGTACAAACCTACGGTCTTTCCGACAGCACAGACGATGTGTCCGAGTGTTCGCCACGGGGGGCTGCTCCTACGTTTTGCGGTCACAGCATGGAGGGATTTCGTATCACTTGCTTTCGATCCATCGCTTTCGTTCCTCTACGGTCGGTATCCTGCAAGCGTTGTATCGTCCAAAAAGGCGGTAGCGGTAACGCGCAAAAAGGCGATAAAAAGCGTTGAGTAAAAAAAGCGGTATCCATCTCACAAAGATCAAGGATGGAAAAAGGCGGGGGTATATTTCTCGGGCTGCACGACCATCGAGCAACAACGTCTCCGAAGGGGTGCCCGCATGGAGCAGCAAATAGATACCATCGATATCGTCTATTTTGCCACTGTGGCGTTGCAAAGCAGCACGCGCATAACCTCCTTGAAGATAAGCAAAAAAGAACTGCTTTTTCGCATCGTGTTTCAACAAGAAATGGACAAACCGATTGCAGTACACGCAGGTTCCGTCGATAAAGACGACGTGGCGTTGGTTCGGGATGGCTCGTTCTGGCGGAGGTTCGATCATGGCGGTCACATGCGAAATACGCCGTAGCGTGTGGGGTTGGGGGGGGCTTGCAAGGTGACGGCAAGCGCAAGGCCGAGGATATCGCGGGTATGGGTGGGATCGATCACGCCGTCGTCCCAAAGTCGGGCAGTCGAGTAATAAGGATTGCCTTCGCGCTCGTACTTTTCGAGGATGGGGGCTTTGAAGGCGCGAGCTTCTTCGTCGGACATGGCCGATTGACCGAGGCGTTCGGCTTGTTGTTGTTTGACGGTGTAGAGGACGTTTGCGGCTTGTTCACCGCCCATGACGGAGATACGGCTATTCGGCCACATCCACAAAAAACGCGGAGCATAGGCGCGACCGCACATACCGTAGTTTCCAGCCCCAAAGGAGCCGCCGATCACGACGGTGAGCTTGGGTACTGCGGCGTTGGAGACGGCATGCACCATCTTGGCCCCGTCCTTGGCGATGCCGCCGGCCTCGTAGTCGCGCCCGACCATAAAGCCAGTGATATTTTGTAAGAAGATCAGCGGAATACCCCGCGCCGAACACAGCTCGATAAAGTGGGTTCCTTTGAGTGCCGATTCGCTAAACAAGATGCCGTTGTTGGCGACGATCCCAACGGGATAACCGTGGATATGGGCAAAGGCACACACCAACGTCGTTCCGTAGCGAGCCTTAAATTCGCGCCATTGGCTGCCGTCGACGATGCGGGCCATCACTTCGCGGACATCGTAGCCGATGCTCGTGCGCGGTGGGACGATGCCGTAAAGCTCGATGGGATCGTAGAGAGGTTCTTCGGGGGGTTGGACTTGGGCGTGGATCTGGAGATTGCGGTTGAGGGATTCCACGATCTCGCGGACTTGTTCGATCGCATCGTGGTCGTCTATGGCGAAGTGATCCGCAACGCCCGATATACGGGTATGAACATCTGCTCCACCGAGGTCTTCGGCGGTCACTTCTTCGCCTGTGGCGGCCTTGACGAGCGGTGGGCCCGCAAGAAAGATCGTACCGTTGCCTTTGACGATCACAGCCTCGTCGCTCATCGCGGGAATATAGGCCCCGCCCGCTGTGCAAGATCCCATCACGCAAGCGATCTGCGGGATACCCAACGAACTCATCTGTGCTTGGTTAAAGAAGATCCGCCCGAAGTCATCGACATCAGGGAAGACTTCATCTTGCATCGGCAAAAACGCCCCGCCCGAATCCACAAGATAGATGCAAGGCAAGTGATTCTCTTGGGCGATGTATTGGGCGCGTAGGTGCTTTTTGACCGTCATCGGAAAGTAGGTTCCGCCTTTGACTGTCGCATCGTTGGCGACGATCATACAAGGCTGCCCATGAACACTGCCGATCCCCGTCACGATTCCCGCGCCCGGAGCTTCTCCTTCGTAAAGATCCCACGCTGCAAGCGGCGATAGCTCTAGGAAAGGAGAACCCGGATCGATCAATCGCTCGATGCGTTCGCGCACAAACAACTTTCCGCGTTTTTCGTGCTGTTGACGGTTCTTGTCACCACCGCCCTTGCGCACAAGGGCCATCCGTTCGCGCAATTCATCCGCTAAGCCCCGATTGTGGGCCTCGTTCTCTTTGAAGGTTTGGCTTTCTGTTTTGATCAGCGATTGAAAGATCTGCATCAACGCTTCCTTGGCTCGTGGTCTGTGAGCGATGGGAGGCCGTTCGCTGCGACACCCCATCCAACGGGCTTCTGGTTTGACCCTGTTTGGAGCGTCTCTTGTACCCGCAATCTTCGACCACAACAAGGGGGCATGGCCTGTTCGTGGATGGTGGGCTCCCTTCTTCGTCAGTGCTGCTTGTTGGGCGGAAGAGGTGGGATCTGTTGGGTAGAAGATGTGGGATCTGTTGGGTAGAAGATGTGGGATCTGTTGGATAGAAGATGTGGGATCTGTTGGATAGAAGATGTGGGATCTGTTGGATAGAAGATGTGGGATCTGTTGGATAGAAGATGTGGGGTGCCACCCCACGCCCCGCAAGGGAGCGCGGCTCCCTTGACCCCGTGTTGGCGGAGCGAACAGG
>CAUJFU010000404.1 GCA_963169055.1 Myxococcota bacterium | reverse complement strand
CCCTGCCCCTCCCCCCCTGCCCCTCCCCCTCCCCCCCGGCCCCTCCCCCCCTGCCCCTCACCCCCTGCCCCTCACCCCCTGCCCCTCTCCCCGCGACGCTACGCTGCGGAGGCGAGGGGGGATAAGAGCGTAGCTCTCTGTAAAAGAGCGCTTCCCACAAAAGAAGACCTTGCGGGGTTTGGTGTCACGCCCCATAAAAGAACCATCGCACTTGTTTCACCAACACTCCCAACCCAGAGAACACCCATGCAAGAGTCGCCTGTGCAGCCCCCCCAAACCAAACATTGGCTTGTTCGCAGTCTGATTGTGACGGTCGGTGTGTATGGAGCTTTGTTGCTGATGATCACCGCGATCCAAAGAAAGCTGTTGTTTTTCCCATCGCACCATACACAAACCCACGCGCTGATGCCTTGGAAGAGCGGCGAAGAGGTGATCGGGTTTGTGCGTCAACGCCCCGCCCCGAAAGCGATCTGGTTGATGATGCACGGCAACGCAGGCCAAGCAGCAGATCGCGTGTATGCGATGCCCTCGTTTCCCGCCGAAGACACGGTCTACTTGCTCGAATATCCGGGCTATGGTCAACGCAAAGGAAGTCCCTCACGCACCGCATTCGATCAAGCCGCGATCGAAGCTTACAAGCTGTTGCGCAGCACCTATCCAAAACACCCGATCTGTGTGGTGGGCGAATCGATCGGTAGCGGTGCAGCCTCCTTCCTTGCGGCGCAATCGCCTCCGCCTGACAAGATCACGTTGGTGGTGCCGTATGATCGGCTTGCAGACGTGGCCGCACGACGCTTGCCGTTCCTGCCTGTACGCTGGTTATTGCGCGATGATTGGGACAATATCGCATCACTTCGGGATTATCGCGGTCCTATCGAGATCTTTGCTGCACAACAAGACGAGGTGATCCCGTTTGAGCATGCCCAAAACCTCGCAAAACATCTGCCCCGTGCGACCTTCCGCCCGATCGCAGGCTACCACAACGATTGGTCTTGGGGCGCAAAAGTCCGCTTCTCCGCCCCCTAGACTTGGCGCAAAAGTCCTCATCGAAACAATGTAGACGCCCTGTGGTTGGGCAGCCACGGGGCTGCACCTATATGCTGCGCTCACGCAATGGGCGGATTTCGTATCAGGTGCGCTCCGCTGTAGACGCCCTGTGGTTGGGCAGCCACGGGGGGCTGCCCCTATATGCTGCGCTCACGCAATGGGCGGGTTTCGCACGAGTCGATAGTTTCGGCGCGTAGCGTGGTGCGAACTTCCATCAAGATCTTACCGAGTCGGTTTTCACCGTTGCCATCGGCTCCACAGCCCCAATAAGCATCGTCTGGCGCATTTTCGATCAGCACTTCGTCGCCTGTGGACAACAAGATATCCCGAAGATCGGAGTGAGAGGAAAACTTGCAGGACACGGCACGCCGCATCACTTCGTCACGGATGGCATCCCAATCTGCGCGGAAAGGAGCCGTGCTTTTCCACGCGAGTTTTTTGGCTTCGGTGGGCGTCTTGGCTTGGCGGATGCGCTCGACATAAGCGGTTCCAGCGAACTTTTGCGCTTGGAAGTAGTGTTCTGTCGTAGGCCAGACCTTGCCGTCAAGCTCGATCGGGTGACGCGAAAAGTTAGAGAAGCAGCCGTATTTTCCGCGTGTTGCGTAAAAGTAGATTGCCATGATCAAATCCTTTCTCTTGGTGAAACCAACCGCGCAAGTTCTATACAAAGCAAGGATATCTGGGTATCGTTTGCGGGATGTTGCACCATGCCAAGAAGCCACCGTTCACCAAGAAGCCATCCTCTGCCGTTGGGGTCAACGGTTGGCGTCTTCAATCAAAGGAGTTTTTCGGATGAGACCTCTTGCCCTTGATTTATCGCGCACAGCGTTGATCCATCGCCGCACCAAGATCATCGCAACGGTCGGTCCATCATCCCGCGAAGCGGCGATCCTTGCGGAGCTTGTGGAAGCGGGGGTGGATGTATTCCGCCTGAACTTTTCGCATGGAACACACGAACAGCACGCCGAAGTGTTCCATCGGATTCGAGAGATCAGCGCGCAAAAAGATTGCCATGTTGCGATCATGGCGGATCTGTGCGGTCCCAAGATCCGCGTTGGGCACTTTGTGGAGGGAGGGATCGATCTGATCAAAGGCGAAACGGTGACCGTGACGGTGCGGCCCGTTGAAGGCGAAAGAGGGCTGATTCCTTCGGAGTATGCGGCGCTTGCGGGGGATGTTGGACGGGGCGACAAGATGCTGTTGGACGATGGAAAGATGATGCTCGAAGTCCGCGATGTCGAAGGGACGGAGATCCACTGTGTGGTGCGGGTGGGAGGGCGACTGACCAATCGAAAAGGGCTGAATCTTCCGGGCGTTTCGCTTTCTACGCCTGCGCTCACACAAAAAGATCGAGAAGATGCGCGTTTTGCGGCTCGGCTGGGGGTGGATTACTTTGCGCTGTCATTTGTTCGCCGCCCTGAAGATATCTTTGATCTGCAAGCACTGTTAAAAGAAGAAGGTGTAGATATCCCGATTATCGCCAAGATCGAAAAGCCCGAAGCGGTCCAAAACCTCGGCCCGATCCTTGAAGTCTCTCAAGGCATCATGATCGCACGCGGCGATCTGGGCGTAGAGATGCCCGCCGAAGAAGTCCCCTTGCTCCAAGAAGGCATGATCCGCCTTGCGATCGAAGCCAACCGCCAAGTCATCGTGGCAACGCAGATGATGGAGTCGATGATCCAAAGCCCGCGCCCGACTCGCGCAGAAGTGACGGACGTTGCAGCCGCTGCGATGGCGGGTTCCGACGCGGTGATGCTCTCCGCAGAAACCGCATCGGGACTCTACCCCATCGAAACCGTCCAAACGATGGGCCGTGTGCTGCGTATGGTCGAAGGTCATCAATGGCAACAAAGCCAGTTCGGCGACCTCGTGAAACACCCCACTCCCGCCACCAGCCAAAAAACCCGCGACCTCCAGATCAGCGAAGCCATCGCCCGTGGCACCGCACAACTCTCCCGCGAGCTTTCCGTTCGTGCGATCATCGTCCCCGCCCACACAGGACAAACCGCTGTGATGATCTCTTGTGAACGTCCCGCCGCTCCGATCCTTGCCGCCTCGACCGATCCCTCGATCTGCCGCCGCCTTGCGCTGTGTTGGGGCGTCCAAACCACACAGGTCTCCCCCGAACAATTCGATGACCCTTATCAGCTAACCGCCACACTCGCCCAAAAACACAACATCTCCACCAACGGGGAATTCTTGCTCTACGTCACAGGAGGCCCCCCCGAACAGCCCCACACCGTCCCCGTCTTGTCACCGCTGATGTTGTAGTCTTGAGAGCGCCAACGTGTCGAACCATCCACCGCCGTATCCAGACGAAAGGCTCCGAACATTGAAGGATATCGCCCCCCATCGACGAGTGCATTTTCCTGCATCTTCCGAAGCCCGATCGATCCAACCCTTTGTTGCACAAGATGCGGACAACCACCCGCTCACCCTTCGCTCTTTTACCCCGACCGATGAGACTCCCGTCGATCCGCCACCTTCGCAGCCTATACATTCGGAAGCTCCGTCACCTTCGCAGCCTATACATTCGGAAGCTCCGCCACCTTCGCAGCCGACACCTCGAATCGTGCCGCCTTCGTTAGCAGCCGAACATCCGAATGTTGCGCATCCCGAACATCCGAACGTTGCGCATCCCGAACCTGCGCTTTCTGTTGGGGTGCTTTTGGAAGAGGTGCCTTCTTCGTCTGTGCGTTCTGCGCCTCCGTTGCCAAAGCACCCTTGTGGCTACGCTCCGCCTCCTCGCGCCATCAAGGAGTTTCTGGATCAGTATGTAATCGCCCAAGAACAGGCCAAAAAGAAACTTGCGGTGGCCGTGTACAGCCATTATCACCGTGTGGAATACATGCAAAAGCGCCCTTCTTATGGGGTTGAACTGCACAAATCGAATGTGCTGTTGATCGGGCCAAGCGGCACAGGAAAGACGCTGTTGGCGCAATCTCTTGCCCGCAGTCTGCATGTTCCGTTTGCGATGGCCGACGCAACGTCGCTGACCGAAGCAGGCTACGTCGGCCAAGATGTCGAACAGATGTTGACGCGGCTTTACCAAGCAGCAGAGGGCGACAAGCAAAGAACCGAACGGGGGATCATCTACATCGACGAGATCGACAAGATCGCTCGAAAGTCCGCTGCATCGGCCACACGCGATATCTCTGGCGAAGGTGTCCAACAATCTCTGCTCAAACTGCTCGAAGGTACAAGCGCCATTCTGCCGGGTACACGGGGACGCAGCCAATCAGGCGATGAGGGCGTACAGATCGATACATCCAACATCCTCTTTCTTTGTGGTGGAGCCTTCGTAGGCATCGAAGAGATCATCGCCCGCCGCCTTGCAGGACAAGAACAAGCGATCGGCGATCTGCTTGCGTCGGTTGTTTCCACCGACGATCTGCTCAAACAAGTCTTGCCCGAAGACCTCGTTCGCTACGGGATGTTGCCCGAGTTGATTGGGCGATTGCCTGTCTGCGCAACGCTCGATCCGCTCGATCATGCGGCGCTGATGCGGATCTTGACGGAACCCAAAAACAGCCTCGTCGCCCAATACAAACAGATGCTGTCCTTTGAAGGTGTCCAGCTTGTCTTTGAACCCGCAGCCCTCGATGCCATCGCTGAAAAAGCCTTGCGCCAAAAAGTCGGCGCACGCGGATTGCGCATGATCCTCGAAGAGATCATGCTCGATATCCTCTATGAGATCCCTTCGCAAGAAGGCATCCGCACCCTGACCCTTACCCGCGATATCGTCGATGGCCACCATCCCAGTTCTTCCCTTTGGCTCACACCGCTTTAGGCCAAGTCGTGAGGTTTCTAATCAGGGTTCACCGACCAAAGGAGAAACGTTCGATGGGATGCTCGATACAGCGGATTTTTACGAGGCGATGGAAGAGGATGCAGGAGCAAGGATGGCGAATTTTTGTGGCTGTCTGGCTCTTGACTATCCTCTCCCCCAAAGTTCACGCGGGCAATACCGACCGAATTATCGGCCTACAAAAACAACTTCAGTACAAGAAGAGTTCAGCCCGCGTAAACGCAGCGTGGGCCTTGGGGAGGATGGGAAAAGAGGCGAAAGCGGCGATCCCAGCGCTGATTCGGGCGCTCGGGGACAGGGATCGCTCTGTGCGTTCGTATGCAGCATGGGCGTTAGGAAAGATCGGGCCGAAGGCTCGTGCAGCGTTTCCAGCGCTGGTTCAAGCATCGAAGGATAAAGACGGGGAGGTTCGCGCTCGTGTTGTGTGGGCCTTGGGTAGGATGGGAGAGTCGGCACGTGCGGCACTCCCTGTCTTGGTCGAAGCACTCAAGGACCAGGAACATCTGGTCCGTAGGGGCGCGGTCTATGCTTTGGGTCGGATAGGAACGAAGGCGATCCCATCCCTCATCACGGCTCTCGATGATCCAGAGCGCGACGTGGGCTTGGAGGCAGCGGAGGCGTTAGCGAAGATGGGTGTGGCGGCCAAAGGTGCGCTGCCTGTCCTCCTTGATCAAATCAGAGGAAAGTATCGCGAGATCCGCATTCGTGGAGCATTGGCCTTGCGGAAGATGGGCGCGTGGATGATACCGCTGTTGATCGAGCTCCTTCAAGACCCAAACAGCGACGATCACAAGGGAGGTGTTTGGGCTTTGGGGAAGATGGGCGAGGAAGCGGTTGCGCCGCTGATCAAGGCCCTCCAACACAAGGACAAAAAGGTTCGTGTTGGTGCAGCGGAGGCTCTAAGCGAGATGAAAGCAAGAGCGAAGACAGCCATTCCAGCCCTGATCCGTGCTCTCCAAGACAAGGAGAAGGATGTCCGAGAAAAAGCAGCCTTTGCGTTGGGGCAAATCAGGGTAGAGGCAGAGGCTGAGGCCGATGCAGCGATGCCGTTGCTGCTGCGACTGCTGAACGAGACGGAAAGCGATGTTCGTAGCGCTGCGATCTTTGCGTTGGGGGGTATGGGAAGGAAGGCTCGTGCGGCGATCCCTGCGCTGATTCGGGCTCTCCAAGACAAGGATAACAACGTTCGTACGAGTGCATCGCGGGCGTTGGGAATGATCGGAAGGGAGGCTCATGTGGCGATCCCTGCTCTAGCTCAGGCGATCAAGGACAGAGATCGCTTCGTTTGCTTATACGCAACATCGGCGTTAGGAATGATCGGCGAGTTGGCGGTTTCGACTTTGATCGCAGCCCTGCAAGACACGGATAGCTATGTTCGTTGGAATGCAGCGAAGGCGTTGGTTGGGATGGGAGCGGAGGCTCGTGCTGCGCTCTCGGCCTTGATTCGGGCGCTCGGTGATGGGGATTACTGGGTTCGCAGGAGCGCGGCAAGGGCTTTGGGGAAGATGGGGGCGGAAGCCAAAGCCGCGATCCCTACGTTGATTCGGTTACTCAAAGACAAGGATAGCGGGGTTCGTAAGAATGTGGCCGAAGCCTTGGAGGAAATGAGCGTTGAGGCCACTTCTGCGATCCCTGCCTTGATTCGAACTCTCAAGGATAAAGATGGCGTCGTCTCCTATCAT
>CAUJFU010000403.1 GCA_963169055.1 Myxococcota bacterium | reverse complement strand
CCCTCTTCGTCAACGAAACGTCCGATGACTTCCGCTTGTACGACCGCTCCCCCGCCCGAAAAGCCGGCATCAACGGCGTCGATCTCGGTGCCTTCCAATGGACCGCCCAAGTCACCAACGTCCTCCACGGAAAACTCTTCCAAGATCTCACCCTTCCTGCGGGCGATTACACCCTCACAGGCGATCTGCTCGTTCCTCCCGGTGTTACGCTGACACTGCAAACAGGCGCACGAATCTCCGCATCCACCGATGATATGGTCGGTGGCGCAGATCCCGCCCGCGCCGAGATCGTCGTTCAAGGAAACTTGATCGCCCAAGGCACCTCCAGCCAACGCGTCGAACTCAAGGGTGCTTCCACCTCTCGCGGCATCTGGTACGGCATCCGCGTGTTGTCTGGTGGAAAAGTCAGCTTCCGCGATGTCTTGTTGCGCGATGGACAGTACGGCGCATCTGCCGAATCATCGGGCATCCTCGATGCAAGCGATATCGAGATCACCAACACCGCACAGTACGCTTTCTACGCAAGCAGCAGTGCGGAACTCTCGCTGGTTCGAGGAAAAGTTCACCGCAACACCAACGGCCTCTACGCCAACAACGCCACCACCCGCATCACGTTCACACAAATCTACCGAAACACCAGCACCTACGCTGTGTACATCTCTTCGACCAACGCTTCGGGCCTCACGTTGCTCGATCACAACACGATCACCCTCAACACCTACTATGGACTTTACACAAACGTCGGTGCCAGCGGCGGAATAGTCACCGTCCAAAACAACATCATCACCAAAAACTACTCCACCAGCACAGATTTCTACAACAGCAGCACCACCTATATGCCCACCTGCAAAAACAACCTGATCTGGGATACCTCCGGCACCACCTACGAACGCGTCAATTGCACCAACACCGTGATCTCCAATCCGCTCTTCGTCAACGAAACCACCGATGATTTCAACCTCACCAGCAACAGCCCCGCACGCCAAAAAGGAACCGATGGCTCCGACCTCGGCGCACTTCCCTTTCAGCCGATCCTCGCCCAGATCGTCGTCACCCCAACACCCGCCAACCTTGTGGTCGGGCAAAGCCAACAATTCACCGCCGTTGGCTACGATAGCAACGGCAGCCAAGTGAACGGGTTGACCTTTACATGGGCGCTCGTCAACGGCGGCGGAACTCTCTCGGGCACAGGACTTTTTACCGCCAACACCACCGCCAAAACTTACACCAGCACCATCGAAGCCACTTCGGGCAGCATCAAAGGCTACGCCACCGTGAACGTTCTGCCCGGACCCACCACCAAAGTGGAAGTCCTGCCCACCAAAACCACCGTCAAAGCGGGAGAAAGCGCAAAGGTGACGGCCCGTATTACCGATCAATACGGCAATATCATCGCGAACAAAACCATCGCATGGACCGCAACTCCCAACGCAGGCACGATCACCTCGGACGGTACGCTTTCCGCAGGAACGATCGCAGGAACCTATTCCGCCAGCATCACCGCAACCGTCGATGGCATCGCGGGAACAGGAGACGTCGAGATCATCCCCAACGATCTCAACAAACTCGAAGTCTCTCCCAACCCCGCCCAAGTCCAAATCAACAAAACACAACAATTCTCCGTCGTTGGAAAAGATCGCTACAACAACACCCTCGCCACCACCCCATCCACCACATGGGCCGTGATCGCAGGTGGCGGAACCATCGATCCCACGGGACTTTTCACCGCCAACACCACACCCGCAACCTTTGCCAACACCGTCGAAGCCCGCAGCGGAAACATCCGTGGTTACGCCACCGTCGAAGTGACGCCCTCTGGCCCTGCGGTCGCTTCCATCACCGTCACTCCCGTCAGCATCACACTCCAACCCAACGGACAACAACTCTTCACCGCCGCCGCCTACGACAGCAACAATCAACGCATCTCTGGCACCAGCTTTAGCTGGTCCCTACCCGGTGGGGGCGGAAGCATCGCCCCGAGCGGAGGACTCCGCACCCAAGCCACCTTCACCGCCGGCACCGCCGAAGGCACCTTCACCGTGACGGCCACCGCTGGTGGCATCAACGGCAACGCTTCTGTCATCATCAAAAAAGCCGCAACACTCGCTAAGATCAACGTATCACCCGCCACCGCCACCCTCAAAGTCAGCGCACAACAAACCTTCACCGCCACAGGCGAAGACACCAACGGGCAGCCGATCGCCCTTGGAACCGTCACATGGAGCGCAAGCAGCGGCACGATCACACAAGCTGGCCTCTATACCGCCCCCAGCACCGCAGCTTCCGTCACCGTCACCGCTGAAAGCAACGGTATCAAGGGCATCGCCTCGCTCCAAATCACCCAAGGACAAGCACCCACCGCACCCACACTCACTTCTCCAGCCAACGCTGCCACCGTGTCCTCGCTTACACCCACCCTCACCCTCACCAACAGCACCGACGCAGACGGCGACAAACTCACCTACACCTTCGAAGTCGCCACCGATGCCAACTTCTCCCAAAAAGTCGCCTCCCAAAGCATCCCCGAAACCCCCAACACCACGCAATGGACCGTCACGCCACCCCTCCAAGAAAACAAAATCTACTACTGGCGCGCACAAGCCTCCGATGGCTCCCTACAAAGCCCTTGGTCCGCCGTGTACTCCTTCACCGTCAACGCTCAAAACGACCCACCCACCGCACCTGCGCTCTCTTCGCCCGTCGATGGCGGCCAAGTCGCCGCCCTCCAACCCACCCTCGAAGTCACCAACGCCACCGATCCCGAAGGCTCCGCCCTCGTCTATCGCTTTGAGATCGCCACCGACAAAAACTTCCAACAAGTCCTCTCCCGTTCTGCCGCCGTCACCGAAGGCCGCTCTGGCGCAACAAGCTGGAAGGTCGATGTCCAACTCACCGACAACAAAATCTACTACTGGCGCGCCAAAGCCACCGATACAGCGGGCGCTGACGGGCCTTGGATGAATCCCGCCTCGTTCACCGTCTCCCTAGCCAACAAAGCCCCCTCCGCGCCCCAACCCCGTAAACCCAAAGACGGCGACACCGTCCCCACCAACCCACCCGACTTCGAAGTCATCAACTCCATCGATCCCGACAACGAACCCGTCACCCTCACGATCGAAGTCGATACCGTCAAAACCTTCGATAGCACCGACAAGATCGCAAAAGACAAAATCGCGCAAGATGTCGGCGGCATCACCACATGGAAACCCGCCGCTCCCCTCAAAGAAAATACAGCCTACTTCTGGCGCACCCGCGCATCCGACGGAAAAACCACCACACCTTGGGTCTTCGGTGGCGAATTCTTTGTCAACAGCAAAAATGACCTACCCACCGCCCCCATCCTCCAAGAACCCGCCAACGGAAACACACTACCCTCCATCCAAGCCACCTTGCGCGCAGCCGAATCCTCCGATCCCGATAAAGACAAACTCTCCTACCACTTCCAAGTCTCCACACAAAAAGACTTTTCCAGCGATGTGATCGAAAACAATCAACTCAACCCCACCAACAGCTCCGTCTCTTGGCAACCCGCAGGACTAGAGGCCGGAAAAACCTACCATTGGCGCGCTCGCGCTCACGACGGCAAAGAAAACGGCCCTTGGTCCGAGACTTGGACCTTCAACATCCAATCCTCCAACCCTTCCGAAACCCACCAAGAAGCCAAAACAAACGAACCCACCGACGACGGCGGCAACAACGATGGCAACACCAACGATGGCAACACCAACGATGGCAACAACAACGACGGCAACAACAACGATAGCAACACCAACGATGGCGATACCAAAGAGATCGGCCAAAGCAACGAAAACAACGCCGACACCAAAACGCCCGGTGGTGGCTGCGGTTGCCAAGGTTCCTCCCCCTCTTCTCCTGCCTTCTTCCTCTTCTTCCTCTTGATCTTTGCCCTGCGACAACGCCGCTCTCCCAAACCATCCCCCCAACCCAACACACGCTAACCCCCAAACCAAGCTGATCCTCCCTGCCGACGATCGCTTGCATGGATCTGTCGAACCATCGCGGCCTCTTGTTCCCTCCCTGCCAACGATCGCTTGACAGAACTCGTCCTGCACGCTATCTCCAAAAGAGTCGTTTTGACTTTTATTTGGGTAAAAATAACTCTTTTAGAGATAGCGCGTGTGTGGGGTGCCCTCGATCCGCACAACGCAAGGAGCCAAAGATGTACGCAGCGCCCTCGTATTACGAAGAAAAGCAAGCAGGAGAAGTGTATGTAGAACGGACGTGGGAGATCTCGGCAGCGGCACGCAAGCTCAAAGAGTTGCGGATGCTTCGACCTTCACGAGAAGATACCGTGCGGATCGCGGCTTTTGGGATCGACTGTCAAGTGGACTTTTGCGCCCCGCAAGGCGCGCTGTACGTCCGAGGTGCGGTGGAAGACACCAAGCGCACGTTGGGTTGGTTTTATCGCAACCTTTCGCACATCACTTCGCTGTACTTCACGCTAGACACACACAGCATCCATCAGATCTTTCATCCCGCTTGGTGGCGGGACGCATCGGGCCGTCCTCCCGCCCCGTTGACGGTGATCCACGCAGCCGATATCGAAGCGGGCCATTGGACAGCCACACGCCATCCCGAAGCCAGTCTGGCCTACTGCAAAGCCCTCGAAGCCAGCGGAAAATACGTCCTGACGATCTGGCCCTACCACACCTTGCGCGGAACTGCGGGACATGCGTTGATGCCTGCGCTCGGTGAGGCTGCGCTCTTCCACAGCCTTGTGCGCGAAGAACCCATTTATTTCGAAGCCAAGGGCAGCGAAACCCTGACGGAGAGCTACTCGGTCTTTGCGCCCGAAGTCACGGAGTTAGAAGGGAAGACCCTTGGCGGTTTTCGAGAAAGCCTTCTTTCGAGCTTGCTCGGTTACGACCGCGTCTATGTGTTCGGGCAAGCGAGTTCGCATTGCGTTCGCGCAACCTTGCTGGATATCAAAGAGCATCTCGAACACACCCACCCAGAACAACTGCGCAAGTTCTACATCCTCAAAGATGCGATGTCGCCCGTCCCACCGCCTCCACTGCATCCTCTACCTGACCACCTCAACTTTCCACAGATCGCAGAACAAACCTTGTCTCTGCTCCAACAAGCAGGAATGCACCTCGTCACCACACAGGAAGACATCGCACAATGAGCCAAACGCACTCGACGCCTCTGGTGCATTTTGCCCGTCCCTTCGTAGCGGTGGACCTTGTGATCTTTACCATCCAAGACGCCGATCTCAAGGTCTTGTTGATCCAACGCGACGAGCCTCCCTTCCAAGGCCAATGGGCGCTGCCGGGGGGATTTGTGCGGGTAGGAGATGCGCACCAAGACCAAGGCGAAGATCTCGAAGCCGCAGCACATCGCGAACTGGCCGAAGAGACGGGCCTTCCTGCGGGATCGGTGTACCTCGAACAACTTTACACCTTTGGAAAAGCCTATCGCGATCCACGAGCGCGGGTTTTGAGTGTCGCCCATTACGCGTTGGTTCGGCCCGATAGATCGCCTTTTGTCAAAGCAGGCGGTGACGCAGCAGCGGTGTGGTGGTTTTCGATCCGCGAACTGCACACCCTCACGCTCGCCTTCGATCACTGCGACATCATCGGGATGGCTCTCTTGCGTATTCGCGGAAAGCTCGATTACAGCGATATCGCTTTTTCGTTGGTTCCACCGACTTTTTCGATCACAGAACTTCGTGTCGTCTACGAGATCATCTTGGGAAAGTCCCTTGATCCCGGCAATTTCCGCCGACGCTTTCACCGCATGATCGACGATCAGATCCTCGAAGAAGCCCCCGGCAAACGCCTCACCTCCGCTCGTCCCGCCAAGATCTACCGCTTCCGCCCCATGCACAAAGCCTCTGCAAATTAGCGCCCCCGCCGCGCTTGCCAACACACGCACAAAGGGTTATCCATAAACCCCGCTGCTCGGACGGTCGTTCTTTCTGTCGACGAGTGCGTGCTTTTTTTCCATACACCGAGCGTGGTTCTTCGCTTCCAAGCGATCTCCGAAAAAAACACTCCCGTCCCAAACCAAGGAGACTCCTCCATGAAACTCTATGCTTGGCCCACTCTCGCAACGCTTTTTTCTCTTGCTGTGTATTTCTACACCGTCCTGCGCGTGGGTAGCGCACGGGCGAAATACAAAGTACCCGTCCCGCACACCACAGGAAATGAGGATTTTGAGCGCTTCTTCCGTGTGCAACAAAACACGCTTGAACAGCTTGCTTTCTTTTTGCCGTCCCTTTGGCTGTTTTCGATGTACATCTCGCCGATGTGGGGCGGTATCGCGGGCGGCGTGTGGGCGGTGGGACGTATCCTCTACGCGCAAGGCTACTACGTCGCAGCCAACAAACGCGGAATGGGCTTTGCCATCAGTTCGCTTGCGGGTCTCGTCCTTTGGGGTGGTGCGCTCGTGGGTGTGATCCTCACGCTTGTTCGCAGCTAAACCCCACCCGTCGCCCCAAAAAAGCCGTGTTCACGCCACTTCAAGCAACAGCGCTGTTCGTTTGAAAAACATCCCATCCAACAAGCCACTCCGATACACACCAAACGAGATACGAAAACGACCGTATATCGGCCACGTTCAACGTGCGGTTTGTTTTCGCTGGACATCCTTTCTCACGCGCCGCATCTTTCGATCTGCATATCGGCGGCGCGCCACCGTCAAAAAATTGTACGCTCTGTTGGATGTTTGCTACAAACAACTTCCCGCTGTGCAAAACAGGCGTCGCACCCGAATCAACAGAAAGCATGTCTGTTCGTTGTATAGAGCCCTGCCAAAACCTCGTCAGGTGGGGCATGTAGGATATCGAAATGTTTTCACTCTTTCATGCCCCTTCCAATCACCCTTGCCTCGATGATTTTGCGCGCTTTCATACGCAATCCCTCTCCCGTTGGCCCCATCATCAAACCACACAACTCACCACCCGCTGTCATGGTCGCCTCTTCGAAGGTTGGGCCGAAAAGCTCTCCCAACACTTCGGTGCAGACGCCATCAAATGGGCCCGCCAAGATGCTCTCGGAGATCTCGATCTACTTCCCCAAGACATCGACAAACACGCGATGTATCCGCTGTCTTGGTTGTTGCGCCTCACCGAAGTCATCGCGGATCGCTGGATGGATGGGGATCTCGATGGCTTCCTCCACTTGGCTCTTGATGCGCTTCAAACTTCGCAAAGCCACCGTGTTCGCTTGGTTCGCGGAGCCATCCAAACCATGCCGATGACCCTGATCTTGCGCAAAGCCACCGGACTCTACCAACGTGCTTACAACCAAGGCATCTTGCGCATGCTTCAACACAAACACGCTGCCACCCTCCAGTTCGAAGGTTCCGCCCATCACGATCACCCCACATGGCAAGCCCTCCAAGCCCTCTCCCTCGAAGCCCTCCTCCAACTCGCTTATGGCAAACGGTACGAGATCGCCAGTCAACACCCCGCCCCCGGTGCTTTTCACCTCCTTCTTTCTTGGCGCTGATCTGGTATCGGTTAAGCGCGTGCTTTTGCGAAGGCTTGTGTAAAGTCTGCTTCGATATCGGAAAGGTGCTCCAATCCGACGCTCACACGCACCATTCCGGGTCTGACGCCTGCTGCGCGCTGCGTTTCTTCGGGGAGTTGCGAGTGAGTGGTGGATGCGGGATGGATCACCAACGTCCGTGTATCGCCCATGTTCGCAAGGTGCGAAGCGAGTTTGACGTTGTTGATGAACTTCTTCGCCGCTTCATAACCGCCCCGCACACCGAACGTAAGAACTGCCCCCGGGCGACCACCAAAGTATTTCTTCGCTCGCTCGTGGCTCGGATGCCCGGGAAGTCCGGGATAATTGACCCACTCGACATCTTCATTTGCGAGCAGCCATTCCGCCAACGCCTGCGCGTTGTCTGTATGGCGCTCCGCACGCAAAGACAGCGTCTCAATCCCCAGCAACAGCAAAAAGGCTTCGAACGGCCCCAAGCATTGGCCTTGATCGCGCAAGACATCTGCGCGAGCTTTCAAGATAAACCCGGGCAGCGGTGCATCCGCAAACACCAATCCGTGATAACCGGGGGCTGGCTCTGTCAACAACGGATAACGGCCATTTTTCCAATCGAACTTCCCACTGTCGACAATCAAACCGCCGATGGCTGCGCCATGACCACCGATCCACTTGGTCGCGGAACTCACCACCACCGCAGCGCCATACTCGATCGGACGAAACAGCGCACCACCCATCCCGAAGGTGTTGTCCACAAACAACGCCACGCCAAGCTTTTGCGCGGCTTCTGCGATCGCTTCAAATTCGGGAATATTCAGCGCGGGATTCCCCAACGATTCGACGTACCAAGCACGGGTCTTGTCGTCGGTCAACTTCACAAATTCTTCGACCCGCTCTTCGCTGCTTGTGAAGCGCACATTGAGCCCAAGACGCGGCAGTGTCACACGAAATTGGTTCACCGTACCGCCATACAGGTTGGGCGTTGAGATGATATTGTCCCCATGTTGCGCGATATTGGTCAGCGCCAAAAACTGAGCCGCATGCCCTGAACTGGTCGCCAAACCCGCAACACCGCCTTCCAGCGCAGCCGCACGCGCTTCGAGAACTCCCGTCGTGGGGTTCATGATCCGTGTGTAGATATTCCCCAACTCTTTGAGTGCAAAAAGGTTTGCAGCATGTTCGGTATTATCAAAGACATAACTTGTGGTCGCGTAAATCGGCACTTGACGCGATTTGGTCGTTGGTTCGGGCGTATAACCAGCGTGTAGCTGCAAGGTCTCGAACTTCAAGCTCATCCTTCACCTCGTCACATATTCGGTGTGCGCCGCACCTCGACACCGCGTTTGCGCTTCAGCTTGTTGTGTAGGCCGAGAGATCGAGCGATATCGAGGCCAATAGGGACCATCCCTCTTGACGGCAGGATCACCATCTTGCGCAGGTGGCCTGCCCTGTCAAGAGAACCCGACTTCGCCGTCTTTTTCCACCGATGTCTTGCTCTGCTCCTTGCATATCCTCTTCTTTTGTGCGTTTTGACTGGCTCAAAGGAATAAGATCCGTCCAACACCCCACTTCACCCACAAGCAAGTCTCCCAATCACACAAACCCCCCTGTTTAGGCTTAGAAAAGAGATTGTCATGTCCGTCACACAAGTACTCTTCCGCAAAACACGTTCCGCACTCTTTCGCTTCAAACAATTCGTGCATTCTGCGCGCTTTGGCTTTTCTCCTGATCAGATCTACGATGCTTCCTTTTATGATTCTTCAGGATTCGCCAAAACTCCTTATACTGCCGAGAAAATCGCTTCTTATCTTTTTGAAAGATACCAACCCACATCCGTCATGGATTTTGGATGTGGCACGGGAAATTATCTCGTTCAGTTCGCTCAAAAAGGTTGCCAAGTTCTCGGAGTCGAAGGTAGCCAAGCTGGTGTTCAACGCGTTCCAGAATCCGTCACGGCGATCCATTTCGATCTTCGTGAACCCCTCCTCACCAACAAACGATTCGATCTGGTGATGAGCATCGAAGTCGCAGAACACATCCCACACAAATACAGTTCCGTTCTTGTCGCCTCGATCTGCCGCCACGCCAAAGAATTGATCGTCTTCACCGCAGCCCCCCCAAACGCACCCGGAGAAGACCACATCAACTGCCAAGAACGCCCTTATTGGGATCGCCTCTTTGAAAAACATGGCTTCTTTTACTCCCCACACGAAAGCGAATCTCTCCAACGATACGCCAAAACACACGATACTGCGGACTGGTTCAAAGGATGGGCTTTTGTCTACACCATCCCAAGTTATGCCCCACCCACCCAAAGCAGCAAATAGCCCAAGCACGGTCGCGCTTCTTGCCCGTTATCGTGGTGGTTTTAGCCACCCAAAGCAGCAAATAGCCCGAACACCCGCTATCTTTTCAAGCTTTCGTCAAACGAAAGATCATATCCACCGTGTACACCCCACCTTTTGCGGACCCCAACTCCACCATCAAGCGAAACGCTGTGGCTGCGCGAATCCCTTGCCACAGCAAAAAACGTATCGTGCTAAACACCCCATGCGGACGAGGCCCCCACTCTCGGAAATCCGCCTCTGCAAAACCCGCCAAGCGCATCAATTGTCGAACACTGCTCGGAGTAAAAGCGAGGTGGTGCGTAATGTCCCAATAACGCGTCATCGTGCCAAACGGGGATATCGCGTTCGGAACCATCGCAACCAACGTGCCTTTTGGACGCAACACCCGAGCAGCCTGCTCCAAGACCTGCCCCAACGTGTCTTTTGCTAAATGTTCTAGGATGTTGAGCGCAAAGATCCGATCGATGCTTTCCGCAGAACATCCTGACAAATACGCCAAGATATCTTGGTGAACAAATTCGGCATCCACATACTCGCTCGCATAAGCGATCTCCCCTTCGCTGAGGTTGACCCCCACGACCCGCGAAGCACCGTGCTTTTTGGCGAGCCAACAAAGCTCACCCGTTCCACAGCCCAAATCCACCACAACCTTCCCCTTGACATCAAACCAATCCACAAGACCACGCGCCAATCCGACCGTTGCTTTGGCATAATCTGCCTTGCCTGTGTGCCCCGCCGAAGACGTCGTTGCAAAATAATCCGTAATAATACGCTCATGCAACGGACGCACGGGGCCTTTTCCTTCTTGCGACATCCACACACACCCTTTCTAATCTCTCTGTTTGGGCATCCCATGAAAAACGCTGACATCGGTTGTTTGGAGCGGGAGCCGCCCATCGGTTCCAATCCGCCTCGGCGCGATCCAACATCGACGCGATCGCCTCCGATGTTTCAGCTTCCAACAACACGCCACCAACCTCGACACAAAAGCGCTTGGACTCTGCGCGCTCTTTTGGGCAAACCAACAAGGGCCGACCGCAGGACAAAAGTTCCAAAAGCTTGTGATGAAATCCCGCAAAATGCCCAACATAGGCGTTGATGGCTGCGTTTTGACACGCCTGCGCCAAGACTTCTGGTGCAACAAACCCCTTGTATTCGGCGACGACACGCCCCGCATCACGAGACGCCCACGCATGAAACAATGCTTGATCCGTTCCATAGTAGTCAACCGCCACCGGAACCGCCGTGGGTGGGCGTTTGGATGCCCACAAGACGATGCCTTCCCACATCTGCCGCCAACTCACTTCGGAGTACAAACCGCCGATCACGTTGATCCGAAACCATCGCTTGGCGTCTGGCAACATCGGCTGCGGCGTGAAATATGACGCGTC
>CAUJFU010000402.1 GCA_963169055.1 Myxococcota bacterium | reverse complement strand
CTCACTTTCAACAAAAACGGCCCATTCCAAAACCCTGACGGCTCGTTTTCAACAAAAACGGCCCGTTCCAAAACCTTGACAGTTGCTTTGCGCTCGAACAACGTTGCTTAGGAGAGGAGTTACGCAGTTACCAACCACCCGTGTTCGAGTCCGTTGCGAGCGACAGAGTCGTCTGTGTGAAAAACCTATGATCTCTTCGCCAACATGGGGTCAAGGGGCGACAGTCCCTTGCGGGGCGTGGGGGAGCGCCCCACCAAACAAACGAACAAGAAAAAAACTATCCAGCAAGAAAAAAACCATCCAACAAGAAAACAACCCCCACAAAAACAACCCCCAGACGAACCGAGCAAGACACGTCCAAACAAAAAATAAAAACGCCCGATATCTCTCGATATCAGGCGTCTTTGCAAACACAAAAAAACCAACACAATCTTTTCGAAAACAGACACCACAAACACAAGCAATACAAACGATGCTTTCCTTATTCTTCCGCTTTGACCCCTTACGCAAAAAGCAAACCATGTTCCCTCCGCATGCCCCCATTTCACTTTTTTTCAAGGAGTTCATCACTTCCTGAGTCGATCTTCAAACAGCACAACCCTACGAGGTTGCGACATCTGTGTCACGCCACAAACAGATCCTCTCTGTCAACTCGTATTTACTCCAGATCCCCCCCTTGGAGCCGCCCCAGCCCACCCACAAACTATGTTCCGACAGGCGCGGTGTAGGTATAACGAAAACGCACTAGCACAGCGGGATGATCACTCAAGGCTTCGGCTTTTTCGTTCACAAAGCGCGCCTCTGTTTTCCACTCGGTCGCCTCCAACTGCAAGGCCGAAGATCGGCGAAAAAGAACGCGATCGATGTGTTCGCTCTCTACGTCTTTGTCGCACTGAAACAGTTTGCAACTGTCCGTTAATTCGGCTCCTGCGATCAATCGTGCTAACTGATCGGCATCGGTCTTTCCGCCTTCTCGTGCTTTGAGCGCCCGCATATTGGTGTCGCCGATCACAAGCACCGCTTGTCCCGCCGATTGCTTCTGGATCACCAAAAGCAACTGTTCGACTTGTGCCATCCGAGCGGCTTGATCTTCGGTTCCGCTACCTGCGTCAGCATGGAGGTTATACACATCCAACACGATCGATGGATCTTGCTGGATCTGCAAACGCACGCGCTGAAACCCTTTGTAGGCCAAACAATCGTTGGCGTTGCTGACAACGCCGTGGCATTTTTCCCATGCGGCATCCTCTTGGGCGATCGCCGAAAAGCGCGACAACAACGAAAGCCCTGATCCATAGGCGCGATCTCGCGGCTCACGGCTCGCATGGGCGCGCAAGGGCAACGTCAATTTCGACATCAATTCGTCGTTGTATTGGAAGTTTTCTTGGATACCAACGATGTCATAATCGTTGAGCATTGGGGAGATCAACTTCATCCGCGTAGCAGGATCACCTGTACCTTCGACGATCGCGGGTAGGCCCTTTACGTTATACGTCAGAACAGAAAACTCCCCCACCACGGGCTTGATCGGTGTCTGACACCCCATCATCCCAAACAACCCAAGCCACCAAACCAACCCAAGCCCGATCCATCGCGATCCATACAACCCATCCATCCAAAGCTCCTCCAACACGCTCGCTCCACATCACCGAACCAAACAGCAGCCCTCGACCTTTGTACAAGAAAGTAGTTCACGAAAAAAGCGTTCTCGCATAAGATAAAGCCGACGAAAACAGATCACGCAACACAAACCTCGGATAATCGAGGAAGATGGAGGAAAGATGTCACTCAACGCCAAGACGATCTTGATCACAGGAGCCAGCCGTGGAATCGGACTGGCCATCGCCAAGCGTGCAGCCCGCGATGGGGCCAATATCGTCATCGCCGCCAAAACCACCGAGCCTCACCCCAAACTCCCGGGAACCATCTATTCTGCTGCCGAAGAGATCGAAGCTCTTGGCGGAAAAGCCCTGCCCTGCATGGTCGATATCCGCGACGAAGAACAAGTCCAAGCCGCTGTGGACCAAGCTGTCGAGATCTTCGGTGGCATCGATATCTTGATCAACAACGCCAGCGCGATCAACCTCACAGGAACCCTTGAAACCTCAATGAAACGATACGATCTGATGCACCAGATCAACATTCGTGGAACCTTCCTCACCTCCAAGCTTTGCGTCCCTCACTTGTTAAAAGCCAAAAACCCCCATGTCCTCAACATCTCGCCGCCCCTGAACCTCGATCCCCGATGGTTCGGAAGCCACGTCGCCTACACGATGGCAAAGTACGGAATGAGTATGTGTGTCCTCGGCATGGCCGAAGAATTCAAAAACCAAGGCATCGCCTTTAACGCACTCTGGCCCAAAACCGCCATCGCAACAGCGGCTGTCCAAAACCTACTCGGCGGAGATGAAGCCATCCAAAAGTGCCGAACACCCGAGATCATGGCTGATGCAGCCTACCACCTGCTTTTGCGCAATAGCCGCACATGCACAGGCCACTTCTTTATCGACGAAGATCTCCTCCGACAAGAAGGCGTCACCGACTTCTCCCACTACAAGCTCGATCCAAGCGTCGCCGAAGAAGATCTTGTCCCTGACTTCTTCCTCTAAACACCGATGCTGCGGTCGGATGGATACGTCCTCTAAACACCGACGCTGCGATCGGATGGGTGCATCCTCTAAACACCGACGCTGCGGTCGGATGGGTGCGGTACTCGGACAGTGCGTGATCAAGAATGTCGGGACAGCTAGGGCAGCTACCCAAAAGCGGGCGATGGGGAGAGCTTATACGAAATCCGCCCAGAGCGTGATCACAACATGTAGGGGCAGCCCCCTGTGGCTGCCCAATCACAGGGCATCTACAGCGAATCGCGCTTACCTTTCGATCACACTTCTCTCGGATATCGTATGAACTGTGCAAGTCCTATCCTATGCTAAGAGAAGCCGGTGAGTTATTGCATGAAGAGAGGTGTATTGTCCGCGCCGACGCGCAAGCCGACGAAGAATCCCCAACGGAGTCCTGCGCCTTCTTGAAAGAGCAGTTTTTCTTGGGGGTTGATGATGCGGTGCTGATCGACTTGGCGGATGCGCACGCCAAAGTCGAGGAAGATCGGCCCCCAGATCGCATCGTTGCGTGTGCTCCAAAAACTAGCGCGGCCTTCTTTGCGCCCAAAGAGACTAAAGAGATCGATCTGTCCTTTGAGTTGACCTTCCCAGAAGCGACCTTCCCAAAGGGCCGAAGATACGCAGCCACAGCTATTTTTTTTCTTTTCGGGCTGCAAGAGACTTTGTTCTTGTTGGTACTGGCCGCGAGCCACAAAGCGCAACACTCGCGCAAAGGAAAGCTGGGCTTCGGCGTAGGCGCGGAAGCTTTGGAAGTCCCATTGAAGCATTTGTCCGCCAACGGAAAGGCTGAAGCCTACAGGAGCGACCGCATCATCGGGAAATTGAAAGCCGATCTTGAGCGAAGGTAGAAGGATCTGGAGTGCTTCGGGGGTGAGCGTGGTTTTGGGGAGGTTTTGGGCGACCAGCGCTTCGTTGAGATCGTTGAGCGACCAGCGAACATCGCGGTAAGTCACGAATCCTGCTTGCATCCCAAAGAACTTATTTTTTCCGAAAAAGTAGAAATGGCCCCACTCGTTCTTTTCCAACCAATCGTACGGGCGGGTCCAATGGGTTTTCCAACCTTCGTTGTCCATTTGAAGCAGTTTGAAGCCGCTGCCAAAGGTGTTTCCGTTGGGGGTGCGTCCAGCAAAACTGACCGTCAGTGCGCTGATATCCATCGCAAGGTGTTGATGTTGGGGGTCGTACCATGTGCCTGCGGTACCGAGATCAAAGCGAAAGGAAAAGCGAGGCTCTTTGCGATAGATGGGTGGGCGGTGATAAGGGCGGTGGTAGCGACGGTGATGATAGCGGCGGTAGTGGTGATGTTGCTGTTGATAGGCGTGTTGCATCCGAAGGCGGAGGTAGTGCTGGATCATTTGATAGTGGTATTGCATACGTTGGCGGTGGTTCGAGAGCATCCACAGGTTTTGTTGATAGATGTGGTAAGGTGGTGGGCTTTGAGGTTCATCATGGCGGAGCATCCGCTGTTTGTAAAGAAACTGCCCGCGATGGTAGAGCATACGGTTGCGGTGGTGTTGGAGTTGCGCGGCGTACAGCCCACCGTAGGGGATGTTGGGGGCATGAGGGGGCGGAGCATAGCGCACAACGCTGTGTGCGACGTAGCGGCCCTGTTGGCGTTGTTGGAAGGTGTAGACGCGTTGTTGATAATGTTGGCGGATCTGATATTCGGGAATGGCCTCACAGCCGATGCCTTGGCAAGAAAAAGCCGGCAGTTGATAGCCGCTTGGGTCGGGCGGAGCGGGGGCGTATTGAGGAGGAGGGATAGCTTGTGCGGGGGCTGTCCATGCGTTGAGCCAACACAGCGCGCCAAGCGATACAAGCCAAGTCGCACGAAACAACATACAAACATGAGATGAAAGAGACATCTTGGGCCTCCAAGGATTTCAGGGTCGGTTGGGCTTCCGTTGTGCGACAAACGCAGCAGAGGGCGGAGGGCTTACAGGGAGGACAAAAGTTTTTTTGGGCGCAGACAAAGGAGCGCGTTTTTGGAGGGGAGATAAGGGAGATGGTGGGCTAATTTACTTTGCAGTTTTGGTGGTTTAGCAAGTAGTGGGTTGTCAAGTAGAACCGTTGACAGTGGAGTTGCGTCTGTGTTATCCGCATGGCACACAAGGCGCGTTGTGGGGCGACGTAGCGATCGACAAGGGTTCGATCGTACGATCCACAAGAAAGAACGCGAGAAAGACAAGGCGAATGTTGCGTGGCTCGATGGTGAGAACTTTGTTTGTGCGATGTGTGATCTTGGCTGGGTTGGGGTTGGTGGTGTCATGGGAGAGTGGATGCGCAACCGGCCCATGTATCGCGTATTTTCAAGAACTCAAACGAAAGTGTCAGATCAATTATGGCGGCGGAAGCTCCCCTGAAGGCTCCAAGCTAGACGAGTACATCGTTCAGCCTTTTTCAGCCTGCCAGATCCAGATCTGTGAGCGTGCCTCGATCAACGAGATCGATTGCAGCGACCCCGAAACGCACATCCCGGGCGGACGGGATGGTCGATTTGAGACTTGCCAAGATACACTCCCCAACTAGCCTTCCATGCTCTCCCTCACCCAACAGATATCACAACGAATCTCCCCATCCGTGGGCGATATGGGACGATCCATCTTTGCCTATCACCTCTTCTTCACTTCTACAGAAGTGAATCCTTGGGGGGTGGGTTTTGCCCCATACCGAACGAGAAAACATACAGGATAAAACGATGCGACCTTCCGCTGAATCCAACCCCACGAAAAACAAAAACCTTGCGAAAAAAGTGGATGCCTCGGTTCGCCAAGCCGAAGCGACAAAAACCGCCGAACAAGGGGGCGTTGGGACAGATGCGCCCTCTCTAGATACAGAACCCGTGCATCCGACCGCCGTTTCGGTTGAAACAGATCCGAGCGCCGAAGCCACCAAAGCAAGTCCCCATCCTGCTTTTTTTCGGATGGAAGCCTCGTCTTTTTCCTTTGATCAAGAAGCGCTCGAAGCGTTGGAGTGGTCGAAGATTACGCGATTTTTGGCGTCGTTGTGTCGCACGTCATGGGGGCAATTGCTTGCGGAGCGTTTGCCTTTTTTTTCGACGCGAGCCGCCATTCAGCGCGAGTACAAGCAGATCGAAGAAGGCTTGTTTTTGTTGCATGAATACGGCGAAGAGATCCCGATGGGAAATATCCCTGAGATGAGTGCTGCGCTGTTGCGCCTTGACAAAGGCGGACATCTCGAAGGGGCCGACCTTTTGGAGATCGCTCGTGCGCTGCAAGTCGCCAGTGAAGTCCGCAATTTTTTGGAAACGTACAAGGACGAAGCGGCGGCCTTGTGGGAGCGGGGGGAGTTGTTGTCGCCCCTCGCACGTTTGCGCCGTGAGATCGAGCGTGCGATCGATGAACACGGGCAATTACGTGAAGATGCTTCGTGGGAATTGGGGGCATTGCGCGCCGAAGTTCGGGCTTGTCATGAGCGATTGCGTCGAAAACTTCAAGACTATCTTTCCTCCGCACAAAGCAAATACTTGACCGACACGTATTACACGTTGCGCGAAGATCGCTATGTGTTGCCCGTGAAAACCTCCGAACGCGGGCGTTTTCCCGGGATCGTGTACGGATCGTCGGGGAGTGGGGCAACCATCTACATTGAACCGCAACCGCTTGTCGAACTCAATAACGCCCTACGCATGGCCGAAAACGACGTGGCACAAGAAGAGCTTCGCATCTTGGTGCAACTGAGCGCGCAAGTCGCAACGGAGCTACAAACGTTTTTATCGAATCTTGAGATCCTGCGCGATATCGATGTGGTACAGGCCAAGATCCGTTTTGCGGAGCGGCTGGATGCGTCGGTTCCGTCGCTTGCGCCTGCCGAAGAAGGAGGCGTGTTTGTCCTCAAACAAGCGCGTCATCCGTTGTTGGCTCTGAAAGGGGTGAAGGTGGTCGCCAACGATATCATGCTTGGCGAACAAGCGCGGGTGCTGATCATCAGCGGCCCAAACACAGGCGGAAAGACCGTGAACCTCAAGACGATGGGCCTTTGTGCGTTGATGGCGCGTGCAGCGTTGCCGATCCCTGCACGAGAAGGCAGCCAAGTTCCGTTGTTTCGGGAGATCTTTACGGATATCGGAGACCAACAAAGCATCGAACAGGATCTGTCGACGTTTTCGGCACAGATCGTCAAGATCCGCCAGATCTTGGATCGTGCCGATCGCGCAACCCTCGTACTGATCGACGAGATCATCGTCGGAACCGATCCCCAACAAGGGTCTGTGTTGGCCGCTTCGATCTTACATGCTTTGCGAACAACCCAAGCATTTGTGGCCGTGACGACTCACTACGAATATCTCAAAGCCCTTCCTTACGAAGATTCTGGTTTTGAAAATGCGAGTGTGGGTTTTGATCTGCAAACGTTGTCGCCGACCTATCGGTTGTATCTTGGAACGCCCGGGACATCGAGTGCGTTGGATATCGCTCGTCGCTTGGGACTGAATGAAGCAGTTTGTCGTCGTGCGGAGTCGATGTTGTCTGCATCGACGGATCGCTTTGAGACTTTGGTGGCGCGACTGGAACAGCAGTACGCAGAGCTTTATGAGGAGCGTGATCGGGCCGAACGTGCGCGCAAAAAGCTCGAACGCGAGTTGTTGGAAGTCCAGCAAAAACAAGAAAAGTTGGATCGAACGCGAGAGCGCGTATTGGCGGGCGAAGAGGACGCTGTGCGAAAAGAGCTTCGCGAGGCCCGTGATAGCTTGCGTGAGATGATCCACCACCTGCAAAAAAAGCAGGGATCGTGGGAAGAGATTCAACGCTCCGAAAAGCTGATCAAAGAAGCCGAAGAACGCGCCAGAAAGGCCATCCAAAAGTCCCGTCCCACCGCCCCCGAACCCCTCCCCGCGCATCTGCTCAAACCCGGAACCAAAATCTTTCTTCCCAACATGAAAGCCCAAGCAGAGATCATCGAAGCCCCCAACGCTCAAGGCGAAGTGGTGGTGCAGATCGGCACGTTGCGGATGCGTGTGGCGGCCAACGCGGTGCGTCCGCCTCAAGCGGCTCTCCATGTTCAGCAAGCCACCAAAACGCCCCAACGAAGGACACGCAGACCGACCACCTCGGTGGAACCTGCTGTCGAAGGCGAAGAGTCCAGCCGTTTTGTCGCGGTTCAAACCTCCTCGAATACCTGTGATCTGCGCGGTATGCGGGTGGATGAAGCTCTTGATCTGGCAGAGAACTTTTTAGACAAAGCTTACAAAGAAGAGACGGGTGCGGCGTATTTGATCCACGGACACGGCACAGGCGCCTTGCGCGAAGCCATCCGCGACTTTTGTCGCACCTCGTCTTATGTGATCTCTTTTCGCCCGGGGGATGGTGAAGAAGGCGGAAATGGTGTGACTGTTGTGCAGCTTTCTCCCTAATTGGTTTGAAAAACGTCTGTTCGTCCCGCCCATACGGGGTCAAGGGAGCTGCGCTAAGGGTGCGGGGCATGGGGCAGCGCCCCATACGCGCTAGGTTAAGCCATGGTTGGCCCCTGTGTCTAACACTCGGACACATCGTCTGTAAAGCCCATCCAGCGGGGGGTCTCTGGCATGGGCAGATGTCGTATCACGCCACGGGCATCGGGTGAAGAAAAGAGACTGAACTGTCATACCGATACGAAAAAGGCCG
>CAUJFU010000401.1 GCA_963169055.1 Myxococcota bacterium | reverse complement strand
GGCGTAAGAAAAACCGCAGCAGCGAAGCATAAAAGCGCTTGAATAGCGCAAAGAAGCCGAGCAATCCGCCGATCAAGATGCCCACAAAGATCGCGTTTCGCCAAAATCCGCGCTGTTCTTCAAGCGGCATCCAAGCCCTCGCCAACCACAGCACCACCAAGACCGCGACCGCCCATTGACCGACTTGATGGACGCGCCGCTTGCCTGCATCATCCAGAAAACGCAGCAGCAACCGCATCGCTCCGTAGCCCACCACCAAAAGACCCAACCAACGCCCCCATCCCACCGAAAGATATCGCATCACAACCCATCCGCTCACCACAAACAACAGATCCACCAAAACTCCCGCAACGATGGCGTTTCGCGGCGCTCTGTCTGTTGTGGGTTGTTTCTTTTTCAACCACAACAGCGCCAACGGCGGGATCAAGGTCAAGGCCACCACCAACGAAGCAAACAATGCAAAGGTCTTGGTCCATGCAAGCGGTCGAAACAGTTTGCCTTCCGCAGCTTCCATCGTAAACACGGGCAAAAAGCTGACGATGGTGGTGCTTACGGCGGTGAGTACGGCCCCTGCGACTTCGGATGTGGCTTGGAAGACGGTGGTGAGGGGAGGTTCGTCGGGCGGAGCTTCCTCGAAGGACTGGTAGATCTGTTCGCTCAAGACGATGCCCATATCCACCATCGTTCCGATCGCGATGGCGATCCCCGAGAGGGCGACGATATTGGCATCCACCCCAAACCCTTTCATCGCGATAAAGCAGATCAACACCGCGATCGGCAGCGTTCCCGCGATCAAGAGGGCGCTGCGCAAGTGCATCAACATCAAGATCACCACGATGATCGTGATCAACACTTCCAGCGTGATGGCTTCTTCGAGTGTTCCGAGGGTTTCGTGGATCAGCTTGGATCGGTCGTAGAAAGGAACGATGGTGATCTTCGAGAGGCTTCCATCGCGTAGCTGTTTTTGCGGAAGGCCGGGCGATATCTCCTTGATCTTGGCTTTGATCTGCTGGATCACCGCGAGCGGGTTGGCTCCATACCGCGCCACCACCACGCCGCCCACCGCTTCGGCTCCGTCTTTGTCGAGCGCACCGCGCCTTGTGGCCGGACCCATCGCGATCTGTGCGATATCTCGCAGGTACAACGGCGCTCCCTGACGCGCCCGCACCACCACTTCCTCAAGATCCCGCACCTTCTTGAGATACCCTCTTGCTCGGATCACGTACTCTACGCGGTTGATCTCGATTGTTCTCGCTCCGATCTCTTGGTTTGAGGCTTGAACTGCCCGATAGATCCCTTCGAGCGTTAAGCCGTAGACACGGAGCTTTTCGGGATCTACATCGATCTGGTACTCTTGTACAAACCCTCCGATCGATGCCACTTCCGAAACGCCCGCCACCGATTGAAGCGCATAACGCACATACCAATCTTGCACCTTTCGCAGCGTATGAAGATCCCAACCCCCCGCAGGTCGGCCCTTGGCGTCTCGGCCTTCGAGTGTGTACCAAAAGATCTGCCCTAGCCCCGTTGCATCGGGCCCAAGCGCAGGCTTGGCATCGTTTGGAAGCGTGTTGTTGGGCAGGCTGTTGAGCTTTTCGAGGATGCGCGAACGGCTCTGATAAAAGGCCGCTTTCTCTTCAAAGATCAAGTAGATCGTTGAAAAACCAAAGTCCGAATAACTGCGGATCGTCTGTAGATGTGGAAGGCCCATCAAGGCCGTCGTCAGAGGGTAGGTGATCTGATCTTCGACGTCTTGCGGTGAACGCCCTTCCCATCGAGTGAACACGATCTGTTGGTTCTCGCCAAGATCAGGGAGCGCATCCACAGGAACGGGATCGCGTGGTAGCCCACCCAACCGCCAATCAAAGGGCGCAACAAACGCCCCCCACACCACAAACAACAACAGCAACAACATCACCACCAGCTTGTTGTGCAAACAAAACGATATCAGCGGATCCAACCAAGAGCCCCCATGTACGGGCGATATCGACGGCGACTTGTCCATCCCTGTGGCGGGGTTCAAAAAGTCTTGTTGTGTAGGCAAGTCTTGCTGTGTAGGTGAGCTTTGCTGTGTGGTATGTAGGGGCAGCCCCCTGTGGCTGCCCAACAATGCAGAGCTTTGTTGTGTAGGGAAGCCTTGTTGCGTTGATGGGTCTTCTGGGTGTTTCGGTGTCATCGATTCTCCCCATGTTTCGGATGTTTCGGACGATGCGTTGGAGAGGCTTCGATTCGATGTTTTTTCGTAGGCGTGGGAGAGGCTTCGATGCGGCGCTTCATCTCTCCGCAGCGCAACATCTGTGCGCCAAAATAGGGATTCAGGATGTCTTCTTGATCTTGTAGCCACGAAGCGCCTGTATCTTGGAAAGCCATCGGGCAATAGGCGAGATACACAGCTTGGGGGGTTTCATGGCCGATCGCTTCTTGCAGTTGAAGCACCGCTTTGGACATCAGGTCAAAGCCTTGCCGAAGCGTTGCGATATCTTTGGGGGCGTACCGTTGGAAAGCATCGATCAGCCGAGCGCGTAAAGCGTCCCATCTTGCGGCCTCATCACCTCGCAGCGGACGTGGTGTTTGGGCCAAGGCACGAAGTGCATCCGCAGCTTTTTTCGATGCCTCGAACTGATCTGCCGCCAAAGCCCGCCAAAGAGCGAAATAATGGCCGTACAACCGCGCTTGTTCTTTTCGCAATGCAGCGCTGACCTTCTTTGTGAGGCGCGTGCCTTTCGGGGGGGCCGCTTCTTTTTGCGGATCTTCCGCTTCTTTGGGCATCTGCATCATGCTCGGGCGGGCTTGGATCTGTAGTTCGCTGTCCAGCTTAAACGCTCCGTTTGAAACGACTTCTTCTCCCTCGCGCAATCCCCCCAATACCACCGTGTGGGTCTCTGTGCGCGGTCCAAGCTGGATCTCTCTACCCACGAATGTCCCTTCCGCTTTTCCGGGCTTTCGCACATATACGACCGCTCGCTTTCCTGTCCATAAGGCCGATTCATTCGGGATCACCAACGGGTCCAAGTGATCGATGTGTGTGGTCTTGGCCGTCGATTGGCGTTCGAGGGGCATACCGCAGATCGAGCAATGGATACGGCGTGAGCTTGTGATCTCAGGGTGCATCGGGCAGATCCAACGCCCCAGCGGGGCGGGTGGACGGGCGTGTCCGTGTGCGTTCAATGCGACGCGCAATCGGCCATCCACGAACATCTCTGGTTTGAGCCATCCGTTTGGGTTGGCGACGTTGGCGCGGATGCGGATGGTGCGTGTCGTCGGATTGAGCGTCGGGTCCACATACACGATCCGCCCCCGAAAGCGTTGATCGGGAGCGGCCATGATCCCAAAATCCACCTCTTGCCCCACCCGAATCCACGGCATATCTCGCTCGTACACATCAAACATCACCCATACTTCCGACAGATCCGCGATGGTATACAGCGGACTTCCTGTCGTGACGTACATCCCCTCCAACGCTTTCTTCTCGATCACGATCCCGCCGAGCGGTGCGTACACGTTGATATGCGTCGAAGGAACCCGCTTTTGCTCGATCTGTTGGATCTGCCATGCCTTCAATCCCATCAGTTCGAGCTTTTGACGTGCCGACGCAAGGCTGCCTTGCGCCGTCTGACGCAAGATCCCTTCTTGCCCTCGCAGTCGCTGTAAGGTCATCAACGCTTGCAACAGCTCTTGTTGTGTCGCCAACAGCTCGGGGCTGTACAGCCGCACAAGGTGATCTCCTCGCCGTACCCGCACTCCCGTATAATCCACAAACATCCGCTCCAATCGACCCGCCACCCACGCTGTGATCGTCTTGATCCGCGTCTCGTCATAAGCGATCCGCCCTGCC
>CAUJFU010000400.1 GCA_963169055.1 Myxococcota bacterium | reverse complement strand
GCCAAAGGTGTTGGTGTTTTTGGATGGCGAACCGCCAACATCTTCAGGTCTTCGCTACCTTGAAAGCGCCGATCCTTCAGGATCCTCTGGATGATCTCGCCTGTGATATGTTTATTTCGCATCATACTTTGGACTTCATCCAAACTGAGTCGAGGATTTTGCAGCAAAAGCTTCAAGACTTGTGGGTGAGCGTCTTGTGTTAGCAACGCTCTTTCCTGCCGATCTGCGCGTATCGCCAAGCGTGCACGCTCAAAAGTGCCGCGTTCTTTGAGTTGATGCAACACAGAGATATCCCCGATTCGTCGGGTGACTTCGCCTTCTGTCGCAGCTTCAGCCTCCAAAGCAGCCATCTCTTCTTCCGACAACTGTTCTCCGACAAACGGTTCTTCTGTATCGATCGACTCGGATTCTTCGACGTTCTCGGACTCTGCCAATGCCGCGATGCGTTCGTGGGCAGCCGCAAGTTCTTTTTGTGTGTTTGGATCTTGGCGGATCTGTATCGTCATGCCGGATCCTTCGGCCATACGCATCACTTGAACCACTTCGCCCCGCAACGCTACTGACGTACCATCGGGCAACAACAAAGCGATCTGCACCTGCGCAAATGCTGGTAAAGCCCGTTCAAACACAGCGTACACAAAGCCCTGTTGAAGCCCTTGTTGATACAGCGATACAAACGCACGCGCATCGTCACATTCCAATTCAGCGCTTGCATCCGCAGAAACCGTACCTTCTTGTAACCATCTTACCGACCACATCGCCTACTCCATCCTTCATTTCTTGGCGACCGCCAAGATCACCTTGCACCGAGAAACTTCTGTTGCGCTTCAACCTTGACCGCTCCACACTCGCAAATCTTCACCCAATTTTCACGCGACACCTACAACCCCTTCAAGTCTTCTCTGCACTTAACGTGATGTTGTGCCGTTCTTCTCACCGAGAAGACTTGCGCAGCGTTTCAAGAGAACTCGCGCAGCGTTTCAAGAGAACTCGCGCAGCTTTTGTGACCCAAAAAAGAGGCTCGATGAAGACACACACAACTCCCGCCTTTCTTCGCCATCTTGCCACTCTCGGCCTTTGCGTGGCGTTGTTTTTTTTTGGCAAACGCTGGTATCAGCAGGCCGACACCCAATCACTGCTTTGGCTGCTCGGCCCGACCACGCAGGCGCTGTCTTGGTGGTCTGGAAAAACGTATCACTTCGTGGTATCTGAAGGATTTTTACGACAAGATGGAGCTTTGCTTATCCATAAAAACTGTTCTGGTTTTCAGTTTTTTTTACTTGCACTGCTTGTTGCATGGTCTACTCTGCTGTATCGTGCTCGCTCTTTTCGTACTGGCTTTGTACGCTTTTTAATAAGTAGCTGTGCGGCTTATCTGTTGACTTTGCTTGCCAACACCGCACGCATTCTTTCCGCTGAACACTTGGCTGACATGCCATCGATCGCGTCACACATCGCCGCCGACACCCTTCATCAGAGCGTCGGGATCTTTGTGTACTTTAGCTTTTTGGTGCTCTTTTCTCTTTGTCTTTGGAGTGTACCCGATGAACGTCCCAACCCAACCCCACCTTGAGTCCGCCGAACCATCGAGGCAACTCGATTTACAAAGCAGCAACCATCCCTACTGGCTGTTGCTCAGCCTCACCCTCCCACAAGTCTTGTTGTGGTTAGCTTTTTTCTATCAATACACATTGATCCAAAGTCTTTTGCCAGAAAAGAACAAAATCTATTGGGCAGATTATGGAATGCTGATCGGAGCAGGGATTATTAGCTCTATCTTTGTTGCATGTTTTTTCCGATACAAACATCGTCCTCTTCCTGCTTGGCTGGCTCCGCTGCTTTTGTTCGGATACATCGGCCTTCTTTATTTTTCGCTCAAAGACATGTCCCAGCTTTTGCCGTTCAACATCCCGCAGTGGATGAGTCAACGAGAAGAATTGTCGCTACTTCCTTTTGCTTTCACGATGCCTGTTCTTTTTCATGCTTTGTTGATGTTGATCGCTTACTTTACACCCAACCAAGACGAGACCGCTTCTTTCCCTAATTTCTTTTACGCGCTGCTGATTCCTTTGATGTGGTACTTTTTTATCCAGATCCTTGTGCCGTATTTGCGAACAAAAACATATCTTTCTGAGCGCCTTTTTCTGATCTTTTTTATTTGCACTACGATTTGTTTTTTCTTTTTTCTTTTGCGCGGTGTGCTACTGGCCCTGCGAAAGAACCAAAAAACATCGCGTTATGCCCCACTCTGGCGTCTTTTGATCGCGTTGGTCTTGCCGCTTGCTGGACTCGTGACCTACAACGCACGCAGCCTTTTTGGGATGCGCGGGATGCACACACCTCAGATCGTCGGCGAACTTAGCCATCCGCTTTTCTATCTTTGCGCGATCCTCGCGGCAGGTGCGCTGCTTGCTCCATCTCCGCTGCTTCCACGCGCACGCTTGGCGCTGTTTTCGTTGCGTATGGTCGTGTATCCTTACACGCTGTTTTTCTTTGTGATCTTCTTGCCTTTCTTACCCTTGTCATTGCTTGCGATCTTGGTGATGGGTCTGGGTTTTCTGATGCTTGCTCCGACCCTGTTGATGGTCTTGCACAGCAGGATGCTTGCGGAAGAATGGCGAGCGCTTCGCCTGCATTACCGCGCAACCCTGCTTGGCATCGTCGCCGTCCTTTCCTTTTTTGCCGTCCCCACAGGCATCCTCACCTATATGTTCCAAGAACGCGCCACACTCCACCGCGCACTCGCCTATCTTTACCAGCCCGATCACCTTCGTGTCCAAGCCCCCGATATCTATCCCGCTCTCCTGCGCAACAGCATCGACGCCCTACGCCAACACCACCAACGCAGGCGCGGACGCCGTTTCATGATCGCAGACGAAAAGCGTGTTCCGTTTCTGACTTCCCTCTACAAAAGCATCGTGCTTGACAACATGACTTTATCGCAAAATAAAATCGACGAACTCTCTCAAACTTTTTTGGGCAACACTTCTCCCTCCCAAACCACCACCGCTCGTATCTCCCGCACCGCCAGAGCGCCGCAACCAGCTTCGCCTCAGCCGCATTCGCCCCAAACCGCCGTCCATCCGACCGCTCAGCCACATTCTCCTCAAACCATCGTCCATCCGACCTCTCAGCCGCATTCGCCCCAAACCACCGTCCATCCGACCTCCCAGCCGAACGCGCAACCTGCTCAACCATCGCCTGTACCGGCCTCCAAGATGTTTACGCCGTCTCCGTCTATAAGCTCCCAAACCGGCCTCTCCGCCACAACGCAAAATCCCACCACAGCCGCCACCCAAGCGACCACGCAGCCCACCGTCGCCCCTGCTCAACCAGCGTTTCGCGTCACCACACCAAAGATGACACACATCCAAACAAGCACTCACTTCGATCCAACGATTAATGCTTACAAAAGCACGATCCTTCTTCGGATTACAAACCACGGAACTTGGCAGCAAGAATTCTCAACCTCTTTCCAAATCCCACTCGGCGTCTGGGCAAGCGCCTATGCCCTTTGGATCGATGGGAAAAAAGTGGATGGCGCGCTGACCGAAAAAAAGGCGACGCTGTGGGTCTATCAACAGATCGTTCGTGCGCGCCAAGATCCCGGCTTGTTGTACTACGAAGACGCGACAACACTACGACTGCGGGTGTTTCCTGTCCTTGCTCGCGAGACGCGCCAAACGAGCTTTACGCTGTTGCACAAAGCTCCTTTTTCTCTTCAGATCGGCGCAAGCACGCACCATCTCGACGATAGCCGTGTGAAATCTCGGATGCAGCGCCCGATCGAACGTTTGTGGGGAGATCACCTGTTGTTCTTCCCGCACGAACAAAAAGCCAAGCTCCCCACACTAACGCGCAAACCCTATCTCCATGCGATCCTCGATTGTTCGCAGGGACGAAAAAGCCATTATGCCCTCTACATCGAGCAGATCCGCAAGCTTCATCAACGCTACAATCTCGACCCCACACACACCCGTGTCACCTTCGCAAACTATCAAGCCCACACCAGCGCTTGGTCCGCTGACTTGCTCCAACACCTCGAAAGCTATCCAGCCCAAGGCGGACTTTTTCTTGTGCGCGTCCTCAAACGCATCTACCTCGAACACGCCACCCAAGCACGCGACTCTTTCCCTATAGTCGTCGTACTCACCCCTCGCATCCAAGACGCGATCCTCAAGCAAAGGCTCCAAGGAGTTCCGTTTCTAAGCCCCGATTCTGCGTCTTTTTATAGCCTCAACCCGCAAGATCAGTTCACACGCCACACCCTTTACGGCCCAACACGCGATCAAGAGATCCAAGAGACCGCTCCGACGGTCTTTCAACCCTTTTCTTTGCGGGCAGTGCGGGCATGGCCGAACGTGCAGTCTCCTCGCGTATTCTTGCCAAATGATGGGCAAGATAGCCTCGTATTGCGCGTCCCCTCCGTGGCTCAGATGCCACCCACCGCACTCCCCAACGATCCGTGGCAAGCGGGGCTTGCGATCTATGGGCGTTGGCTGCTGCAACAGCTACGTTTGGGCGGGCAAGAAAACTGGCTCGCGCAGATCCGTTGGAGTTGGTACGCCCGCATCCTCAGCCCTCAGACCTCCTTTACCGTGCTTGAAAATCAAGCCCAATGGGAAGCACTGCGCCGAAAACAACAACAAGTCCTCGCAGGAAAAAGCTTTTTCGATCTAACCGAAGAAGACGGGCCACGCCGTGCGGATGAACCTCCGCTCGGATGGTTGGTGCTATTGTTGGGGCTGTTTTTCTTCTACCTTCTGCGCAAAACACGCAAAACGCCGTCCCAGAATTAAGCTTGGATTGCCCTGTGCTTTCACCTCTCCTTGCAGCGAGGCTTTGCGAGCGTCGCAGGGAAAGGGGCGTCGCGCAGCGACGGGGTGAGGGTGAAACGAACATGGGAGGCCCTCTGGGTACTTGCCAGAACAAGCGAACCCGCGCAAGATCCATCCGTC
>CAUJFU010000399.1 GCA_963169055.1 Myxococcota bacterium | reverse complement strand
TATCGGCGGGATGATCAGAGGTGTTTCAAACAAACAGCCCTGCCGCTCGAACGGGCGCGAACGCGGGGGGATTTATCTTTTGTCTAGGTTTTCCGCCAAAAAGGAATAGCTCGGCTGTTTGGGATGGTTTTGAGCAGACAGGTTTTGAACAGGCAGGTTTTGAACAGGCAGGTTTCAATCAGACAGGATCGCGATGGTGCTGTCTCGCGGATGGAGGAAAACGCGATGGAACGGAGAAGATGGCGTAAGCCGATGATCTTGGGATGCGTGGCGCTTGGGTTGAGCGGGTTGTTGATGGCTGCCGATCCATCGAAACCAAATCAGGACGATATCGTTAGGCGCAAGACGATGATATCGCAGTTCGGCGAAAGTCCATCGAAGCCAACAAAAGGCGATTCAAAGCCTATCATTCCGATCCATCGGGGGAAAGCAGACCAAAAACAAGCTGCAACATCCGCCCCAACGGCGGTAGGGGCAACAACGAAGCCCGCCTCTGCGCCTTGGTTGGGAGGGATAGCTTCTTCTCGGTCCACAGGTACGGTCGGTGTTTTGCCGAAGGAAGTGGCGATCTCGCCGAGTGTGGTGCAAGGAGCGAGGGCGTTTGGGTTGACGTACACAGGCGGGATCAAGGGCTACATCGAGCCGTGCGGTTGTCAGGCAGGGATGTTGGGCGGAGTCGCACGTTTGGGCGGATTGATGATGGGTCTAAAAGCCCGAGGTATCGGCGCTTTGGGTCTGGACGCGGGAAGTTTGTTTTTTGAGGGATTGGAGATCGAGGCGGCCAAACAGACACAAGCTCGCCTCAAGGCAGGGCTTTTGGCCGATACGATGCGCGATATCGGTACGAAGGCGATGGGGATCGGGCCGTATGATCTGGCGCTGGGTCGGGCGACATTGGATGGTTTGTTGGCCCGTTCCGGGATGCGGGCTGTGGCCTCGAATCTGGTTCGTGTGCAAGACGGTCAAGCGGCGTTTTTGCCTCGGCTGTTGTTGGAGGTGGAAGGCGTCAAGGTGGGGATCGTGGCGTTGACAGGCGAACCGATCTCAAAGCCCGATCAGGCGGTGGTTTGGCCGAAAGACTATTGGGCGCGTCATGGTCTGCGCCTGATCGAGCCGCTGCCGGCAGTCAAGCAACAAGCCGCTTCTTTACGTCGTGAGGGGGCGCGATGGGTGATCTTGTTGTCGACGTTGGGACGCGCAAAAGCCGAATCCATCGCCGAAACAACACAAGAGATCGATCTCGTGATCGATGGCGAAGAAGGCGAAGGCATCGCATCCCCACTCGCTTTGCGCGGTGGCAACGCGCTACTGATGTTGACGGAAAAAGATGGTCAAAAGGCCGGTGCTTTGGCGATCTACGATCCGCTTAAACGCGATGGCGTTTGGATCACGTTGCAAACCCCCGAAGGACGCAAACAAGAGATCGCCAACCTACAACAACAGATCCAAGGTTATCTCCGTCAAGCCGAGCAGATGAACCGCCAAGGCCCCGACTTCGCCCCGATCGCAGCCGTCTACACCCAACAAGCCGAAACCACCAAGCTACAGATCAAAGCCCTCGAAAAAGCCATGCAAGATCCACCCGCACTACCCAACAAGGGGCGTCCCTATCTTCACCAACTCTACGCTCTTTCCGAACGCATCACCGATCTCCCTCGAACCTTGGAGCGGATCAAAGCCTACGAAGCCGCCGTCAAAAAAGCCAATTTTGAAGCGATGGCAAATGTCAAACCGATCCCCTTTACCAAGGACGGCGATTTCTTTGTCGGAGCCGAGACTTGCCGCGCTTGTCACGCCCCTGCTTACGACTTTTGGAAGACCACACGCCACGCAGGTGCCTATCACACACTCGAAAAAAAGCAAAAGCAGTTTGATATGGACTGCATCGGTTGTCACACCGTCGGCTGGCAAAAGCCCGGGGGCTTGTTCGATCTCCGTCAGCCCAAACACCTCGCCCACGTCCAATGCGAAAGCTGCCATAGCTACGGCGGTTTGCACGTGCGAACCGCTGCTTCCAAGAAAAATAACATCCAACGCAAAGTCCCCGCTTCGGTGTGTACACAATGCCACCAAGGCCACCATCATCCCGGCTTTCATTACGAAAACAGTCTCAAAGGCGTGCTGGGCAAAGGCCACGGTGAGGCACTGCTCAAGCGCCTTCTCTCCCAAGGCAAGAAATAAATCCCCGATAACAGCGCAATCACGGATTGTTTTTTGGGGTGGGGCTTTGCTTGTTTGTTTATTTGTGGGGCTTTGTCGCGGGAAAAGAGCGAGGTTGGCGTAGCACAGGGGAGGGTTATTTGACGGAGATCGGCCAAACAGAGAGGTTGTTGGCTTCATCCGTTTCTGTGACGAGTCCTTTTGGATCGATCCGGAAACCGATGTAGTACGCCCCGGGCTTTTCTTTGATCACCAGTCCGATCGTGAGCTTCTCTGTCAAACCCGCTCCCAAGCCTTTATGTAGCTGTGTGTGCAGGGTCAAAACTGGCATCTTGAGGTCTTTGTCAAGCGCGAGGATGATCTCCACGTCATAGCCGGGGCTGGGGTCTTTGCCCACATTCATCATGATGTATGTCACTTGGAACGTCAGGTTTTGAGTCGCGTCCATTGGCACAGCGAATCCTTTTGTGTCGAACAGCAAATCCACCGATGGCGTTGTGGTTCCTGCAACGCATCGACAAGGCTTGCTGGCACAGCTACAACTCATCCCGCTCGGACATTCTTGGTTTGTGTTCCCGTAGTTCGAGCCTTGGCAGGCGATCAAACAGCCTTCGTTTGCATTGGCCGAACAGTAGGACTCCACGCCGTACCCGTAGCTAGACGATGTGCTTCCCAAACCACATACCGTAGAGCGGCTACCGTTGGGTTGGCAACTGTTGCCTGCCGTCCAAAGGCTCGCACAGGAGCCGACGTCATACATTTTGTTATAGGCATACCCTCCACCCCACATCGGCACGCAGTAGGACTGGGTTGGAGAAAACCCTGATGGGTAGTGGCAGACATAACCTTGCTCCGCGCAAAGACTGCCTGTGCTGGTGCAGGTCTTGAGGCAGACTTTTTCACTTCGCCCACTATAAGAAGCGTAATCTGTTCGCAGCACACATTTGTGATCCGAAGCGCAGTCGCTATCGGCCTGACAAGACATACATGCGGTGCGGCTGGTTGTAGGGAAGCATCGGTTGGATTCGCAGGCTTCTCCCGTCTTGCAATCGCTGCTTTGGTTGCATTGCACGCATTGGCCTTTGGGCGAACAGACGCCTGTTGCGCATGGGTTTGTGGCGCTACAAGCACGGCATCGCCCGCCTTCGCATTTTTCGCCTGTTTTGCAGTTGCTGTCGGCAAGGCAAATAGCGATACGACACTGGTTTTTGCCTTTGCTGCTGTCGTACTCACAGACGGGCTTGAGCGGATCTTTGCTGAGACATTCGGCGTCCGTCACACAAGGCACACAGCGGCCTTGTTGGGTGTCACACACGGCATTTTCAGGATCTTTGCAATCCGCGTTGGCAAGGCAACTGACGCACAGCTTCAGGCTGGTGTGGCACTTTTGTATGCCGTTGCAATCCGCATCCCCTGTGCATCCTTTGGTACACGCGCCGTATTTGCAGCTATAACCAGATGGGCATTGCCTGTCGTTGCCGCAACCCACGTTGCAACGGGCTTCTTCGCTCGAACAAACCCCGCTACTTGCCCCGCAAGCACTCGGATCTTTGCAAGGCTTTCGGTCGGTCCACAGCGCACCGCAGGCTTGTGATGACCACAGCGGCGCGCAATAAGGAACGGTTGCCGTTGTGTTGCAAAAGTAGCCTCGGGAGGATTTGTTGGTGGTGTCGTAGTCAGGGCAGTCGCTGTCTTGTACGCAACGCTTTGTGCAGACCTTTTCTTTGATATCGCCAAACACGCGCTCGGTACAGAGGTGAAGGGCCGAACAGTCGGAATCTTGTTGGCAAGGCATACAAGATGTCCGAGCTTGGTTGAGATAACACGTCCCATGAACCTTGTCGCAAGTTTGTCCGCTCGCTGCGCAGTCTGTATCCACCAAGCAACGCACGCATCGACCGATGCTATCGCACTTTCGACCGCCCGGACAATCCGTATTTGCCGCACATTCCCGACAACGCGAATTCGTACAAGTCAGTCCTCCTGCGCAATCTTTGTTGGCCTTGCACTCTCCCACAACACAGCGATCCGCTTTGCAGATACGGCCCGACGGGCAGTGGCTATCTTGCAAACACTCTGCGCATTTCTGAGTCGCGGTGTTGCACGTCTCGCCACCATCGCAATCTTTGTTGGCTGTACATTCCTTGATGCACTGCTTTTGTGCGATATCGCAGCTATATCCAAGCGGGCAGTCCAAGGCAGACGAACACATCATGAGGCAGCGATTGTTGCGCTCCGCCGAGCAATAAGATTCGTATGCGCCGCCGTCGTTCTTTTGGCTGTTCAAGCCGCAGGTGGTCGAACGGTTGGAGTAGGTGCTGTCTTTGGTGTCGCGCTCGCAGTGTTGCCCTCGCGTCCATTGGCTGCG
>CAUJFU010000398.1 GCA_963169055.1 Myxococcota bacterium | reverse complement strand
CCCCTCCTTTCAGCGATTTTTCGTCCAACCCCACCTTTGTGCCCTTCATTTCAGCGATTTTTCTTCCCACCCCACCGTTTTGCCCTTCATTTCAGCGATTTTTCTTCCAACCCCAACATTTTGCCCTTCATTTCAGCGATTTTTCTTCCAACCCCACAGTTTTGCCCTTCATTTCAGCGATTTTTCTTCCAACCCCAACATTTTGCCTTTCATTTCAGCGATTTTTCTTCCAACCCCAACATTTTGCCCTCAACGAAGGGGTTGGGGAGAACGAGGCGGTAGGTACAAGCGCCAACGTCCGTGGTGTGTAAGAGGCAGGAGTTGCCAGCGCAGGGCGAAGTGGTGGTGTTGGGTTTTTGAGGCAAAAACAACGATATGGGAGAAGTGAGTGAGATCGTGGGGTTGGAGGCGTTGGGGATACCAACCAAGTCCTTCGGTCCAAGGCTTTTTGACGGAAGGGCGAAACAACACAAGGCTGGAAGGGATTCCAGCGAAGGAGTCATTGAGTCGCCCGCCGTGAACGGCTTGGGCATAGGCGAAACCTTGTAAGAAGGGTCGATGGATCTTGAGCCACGCGCTGCGTTGGCCAAGGTCGATTCCGAGGACGGTGGGTTGGGGGGGGAGCGTGCGCAAGACGGTGTGCATCCCGTCGTATTCGTAGCGTTCGACGTCTTGCCAGATCGCTGCGGTCCATCCGACAAAGCCAACGCACGTAAGCCACGCAAGGCTTGGCAAAGCCCATCGCAGCGAGGCGCTCAGGCGCAGGCTACGCCATGAGAGGGCAAACAGAATAAACACCGAAGGCATCCACCGCTCCCCCAAAAAAGCGGTCCGTTGGTAAGTGGAAGGCAAGACAAGAACCAGACACCACAAGGCAGCGGCGCACAACAACACGCGCCCGTCAAACCAAGGGGCCTCCGAAGATTCGCTTGTTCCGCTTGTTCCGCTTGGTTCGCTTGGTTCGCTTGTTTGGTTTTTGTGTTGCCACGACTGCACGATCCCCATTCCGACAAGAGCCACCACGCCCCAAAAGTACAACGGTTCCAGCCATCCTTGCACCGCCCCCGTGGAGAAATGCGCCATGTACGAAGGCGACAATCGCGCTGTCCAAGGCCATCCCCACAAGACGCGGTGCGTTTGTTCGAGATGGCTCCATCGAGTCCACCAGATCCCCACCAGCACACACGAAGGCAGCAATCCGATCAGCCGCCAACGCCAGCGCCATCCGTGACGTAGCCCACCCAATCCAACCAAGGCCAACGCTGCGCCCCACCACAACACATGGCCTCCATACAACAAGATGCCCAAACACCCACCCCCCACAATCTCCGCGTGTACGGTTCGTGTCTCAGGTTCGCGTAGCCACCACGCCAGTCCCCCAAAAAACACAGCCTGCCCCAACAAAAAACTGTAAAAACCCCAATACATCGCAAAATGAAAGAAAGACATCCCCAATAACGCCGCCATCCAGATCGGGCGTTTCAAACGCCACGCCAGAGAAAACACCCCACCCAACCAAACGCCGCCCAGCAGCCACATCCCCCAGCGCCCCGCGCCCAAGGCTCCCCCTATCCCCCATCCCGCGCCCAAAAACACATACGCAAGATGGTTTGGGAACCACGCATGGCTGACATACAAGGCTTGTTGAGCAGGATCCGAAAGCCCCCACCACAAACGCAGTTGCGCGACTTGTTGCGGAAGATCCACGATTGGCGCAAAGGTCACGCTTGCAAAAGGCCACGCCAGCAACCCCCAACACGCCAACCAACCCCACAAAAATCGACGCAACATCTGTCTTGCTCTTTCTCAAAAAGAACTAAGCTGCCCTTCGTCCGTGGATGCGGGCAAAGACCATGCTTCCTTCGGCGCAATAGCCCAGCTTGTCAGCCCACCGACGCAACAGGTAATCGAGATCTTCGCCTGTAAAATCGGCCAAAAACTTGTCTCGGTCAACTTGCAACATCTCCATCTCTTGATGCAGCAGCTCGACAAATCGGGGAGTTTGATTGCTGGCTTCGACGTTGAGGTAGCCTGCGTTGGTGAAGTGCGCGCCGTAAGCCTCGGGATCCAACAGATGGTAGCCTGACTTGGTAAAGTACTTTTCAAAAGCTTCCGAGACGTGGCCTGCACGACGTGCGTAATCTGTCACCAAGATCTGTCCACCCGGTCGCGTCAGGCGATAAAGCTTTTTCAACAACGCTGCTTTGTCGGGGATATGCAGGAAACAATCGCGGCTCCAGATCACATCAAAAGAAGCATCTTCAAGGGGCATCGTACACACATCATCCAGCACAAAGCGCACGCCCGTTGTTTCGCGCTGTTGAACACGTTCCAAAGCGATATCGACCATCACTTGAGAGAGATCGACGCCCAACACTTCAACACCGAAGGTCTTTGCCATGTAAAAAGCCGCGCCACCCAAGCCGCTTCCGATATCCAAGACTCGCATTCCTTTGCGCAGATCGAGCATGGCGCAAAGTTCTTTGACAACGGCAAGGCCGCCCGTACTCACAAAGTCTTGGCCGAAGATCTTCTCGTAGCGCAGGATGCTGTGGCGGGTGTATTGACCTGTTTCTTGCGAGACGTTGCGCGATTCGCTCATGTTTTCCTCCTTGTTTCGGGTGTTGGGCGTTGTCGTTCTCAAAACAACGCGCGCAAGATACCCGCCCCCTCTCACCAAGACAAGCCCCCAAACCACCGCTGCTCATCGGTCACTCCCAACCCGGGTTATCTGCCATGTTTGGCGGATCTTTGCCCCAAACCACCGCTGCTCGCCCATCCCTCCCACACAAAATGAGACGTTTGACAACATGGCGATCTGCGTTAGCTTTTGCGCCAACTTTCTGCGGAGTGCTCCGCTTTGGTGCCGATATCCTGCGGCAGGCGAAGGTCGCTTTGACCGCTCAATTTTCGTGCGAAAGGCATCTGAATCATGGCTCTCGGTCGTTTGATCTTGGCGTCTTCTTCTCCCCGACGCATCGATCTGCTCAAGCAGATGGGGCTCTCCTTCGAGGTGTACCCCGCGAATCATCCCGAACCATCGCCCAAATCCAACGAAGATCCCGCCGAATACGCAGTGCGCGCAGCAGAACACAAAGCAGCCTGTGTTCTCGAAGCCCTCCAAGACCCCGAAGCGTGGATCATCGCAGCCGACACGGTGGTCGTGCAAGACAAACACATCCTCGGAAAACCTGCCAACAAAGAAGACGCGTTGCAGATGCTTAAAAGGCTCGTGGGACGCGAACACCAAGTCATCACAGGTCTCGCGATCTTTCACGGAAACCAAGGCATCCGCGATCGAAGCCAAGTCTCCACCCGTGTCCAATTTCGCCAAGCCTCCGAAGAACAGATACAACGCTATATCCAAACCCACGAACCAATGGACAAAGCGGGAGCTTATGGCATCCAAGGAAAGGGCGCTTGGTTTGTCCAACGCATCGAAGGTTGCTACTTCAACGTCGTGGGGCTGCCGTTGCACCACCTCTTTTCGCGCCTCGAATCTCTCCAAGCAGGAGCTTACTTTTAAACACCGCCACCTTTTCGCGCCTCGAATCTCTCCAAGCAAGAGATTCATTTTGAACGTCACATCCTTTTCGCACCTCGAATCGCTTCAAGCAGGAGCTTCATTTTGAACGTCACATCCTTTTCACAACGTCTCAACGCCATCGAACAAGCGATCCAAGCCGCTTGTGACCAAGCAGGCCGCGCTCGCAACGAAGTGACATTGGTGGGCGTGTCCAAAATGCACCCCAACACCGCCCTCCAAGAAGCCTACGATGCGGGACTACGCGACTTCGGCGAAAACTACATCCAAGAATGGCGTCAGAAAGCCGACGACCTCGCCACGACTTGCCCTGCGCTGCGTTGGCATCTGATCGGACCGCTGCAACGCAACAAATGCAAATACATCGTGGGACGGACAGCATGGCTCCACACCCTCGATAGCGTGGCGCTTCTCCAAGAACTCGCCAAGCGCCAACCGCCCGATCTTCCCCTCCACACGCTGCTTCAATGCAATGTCGCCCATGAATCCCAAAAATCAGGGATCAATCGCCTCGAAGAAGCCCGCGAACTCCTTCAACAAGCCCCCGCCCACATCGTCATCCAAGGTCTGATGGTGATCCCTCCACTCTACGAAGATCCAGAAGCTACGCGCCCGTTCTTCCAAGCACTACGACATTGGCGCGACCAACTCCAAGAACAAACAGGCCGCTCTCTCCCGCACCTCTCGATGGGCATGAGCCACGACTTTGCCGTCGCCATCCAAGAAGGTGCCACCTTCATCCGTGTGGGAACAGCTTTGTTTGGGGAACGCCCCTTCCATGAAGACTCCCATCCCTCCGAAGACTCCCATCCCTTCGAAGACTCCCATGCGTGAACGTTTTTTTGCTCGCTTTGGTTGGCTGGTTCTTGTGGGGCTGTTTTGGTTTGGTTTTCCTCAAAAGGGAGCGACGCTCGCCGTGTCAAAGCAGCTCCCACAAACGCTGCGCACCAAGCACTTTACGTTGCGCTATCCGACCGATCTGGCTTGGCTTGCCCGACGCATCGCAGAACGGATGGAGCAAGATTATCTACGCATCGCCGAAGAACTGGGCTACAAAGAACACGCCCACTTCGAGATCCGAATGGCTCGTGTCGATCGCGACTATGCCGCGATCCAGCCGCACGCATGGACACCGCACGCATGGATTGCCGGCCTCGCGTACCCACGCCAAGGGTTGATGACTCTGCGCCAACAGCCCGGCCAAGGCTTCCCTCAGATCTACCAAACCTTTGTCCACGAACTCAGTCACTTGGTGCTTTTTCGCGCAGCCCGATTTCAACCGATGCCGCTGTGGTTTGTCGAAGCGGTCGCGATGCAACAATCCAACGATTACACCGCATTTGACCGATTCCTTACCCTCGCCAGCGCCCAAATCAGCGGTCGTATCCCCCCCATCCCCTCGCTCACACAACGCTTTCCCGCAGATGGCTCCTCCGCCACGCTCGCCTACGCTGTCAGCTTCGCGCACCTCCAATTTTTGCGCGCCCACGCCCCCGATCTTCTGCCCCGCGTCCTCGAACTCCTGCGCACAGGCCACTCCTTTGATCAAGCTCTCTCGAACGTCCTTGGACAACCTCACGCTCGGCTGCTCCCTGCTTGGCAACAACACCTGCGCAGCCACTACCATTGGATCGCTCTGTTGGCCCACGAAACGTTGTGGCTCACGCTGTTTTGCCTCCTCCTGCCCTTCTTCTACATCCGCCAAAAAGCCCTGCGAAAACAACAGATCGCCCAGATGCAAGACGATCCCTCCCCAGAAGACCCACCGACCGATCTCCCTTCTTCGTTTCCTCCCTCCGACGCTTCGCTTTCCTACACAGAACTCCGACGCGCTTTGGAATCTCCCCCAAGTGACAAAATTGGTCACTGACGCGATTTGTCACTGACGTGATTTGTCATAAGTACACCTCGCCACCCCAAATTCCCCCCCCACACACCACCCCCCACACCACCCCCAAAGCGCAAAAGTTCATCATAATCTTGGCGCGCAATGCCTTTTTGAAAGAAGGCACGCTTTATGCCTAGAGAGGAAACCATCAACCGATCGTGGTGGCTCTTTTGAGCAAACCACACCCCGCGCATTCCCTGCGCACCATCCACTAAGCAAGGAGCATCCCATGCTGAGCAAATTCCGCAAAAAGTCCCAACAAGGTTTCACCCTCGTGGAATTGATGATCGTCGTCGCGATCATTGGTATCCTCGCCGTTGTCGCCATCCCCACCTACCTCCGCTTTACCCGCCAAGCCAAAACCTCGGAAGTGACGGTCAACTTGGCAGCCGTCAGCAAGGGCGCAACAGGTTGGTACAACGACGAACACACTGACACCAACAGCGGTAACCCTGTCGTTCGCCACTTCCCCACCAGCAGCGCCCAAAACGACATGAGCAACGGTATTCCGTCCCCTGGTTCCGTTGGTTTGGGAGACACCATCAGCACGTGGGGTACCACACCAGACAACGCAGGTAGCGCTTCGAGCCCCGCAAACGACCCTTGCACAGCACCCAACATCGGCCAATCTCTCTATACGAAAAATACCAACAACTGGGAAGGCTTGATCTGGAAACGCGTTCAGTTCGGCATCGACAAAGCACACTACTTCCAATACTACTACGGCACCAGCGGCGTTGGAACCGGAGCTGTGTATCTGGTTGTTGCGCGTGCAGACATCGACTGCGATGCAACCTACTCTGACTATCGCCTCCGTGGAAACGTCAACGTGGTCACAGGCGAAGTGGAACGCTCCAACATCGTCAAGCGTGACCCCCTCGAATAACCAACACGACATCACGGTTTCTCAAAACCCCCTCTGTGAAAACACGAGGGGGTTTTGTTTTTCTGCCCTTTTCGTCGCCTCCCTCTCCCATCCTCCGCACATCCCTCATACAGTCCTTCTTACACGAAAACAGACACTGAGTACAAATCTTGAAACAAGAGAAGAAACATGTCATGTTCGGCGAGCAGTTCCCAACATAGGGAGAGCAAAAGCCTTTCGGGTCGATGACCCGCCCGCTCTCTGGATCGGGCTTGTGAGAGCAAGCCCCATCGACCCGCCCCCAGAAGCCGCGAGCCGCAAGGTGCGGTGAAAAAGGCAGCAAGAACGGCCCCGAATACGCATCTGCTCAAGGAAGAGACGAATACGCATCTGCTCAAGGAAGAGACGAATACGCATCATAATGTTTTTTG
>CAUJFU010000397.1 GCA_963169055.1 Myxococcota bacterium | reverse complement strand
GTGGCACAGTATATCAAAACCCGTGCTCGCGCCACTCCAAGCGGCGGAGTTGTCTGTCTGAAAAACGTTCATGCACTCCGCCAACGCAGGGTCAAGGGAGCCGCGCTCCCTTGCAGGGTGTGGGGTGGAACCCCACAAAACCAACCCAACCACGCAAGCCCTCTCTCAAAAAAATTTGAAAGATCGGCTTCTCTCCTACAACGAAGTGTTTCAGAGCAAAAGCAGCCTGTTGGTTGACTTGGTTCATCGGAGCTTTTTGGATCATGTTGCCGTCACTCTCACCTCCACCGACGCAAGACCCCATCCCATCGGCTCCAACAGAGCATGAACACGATCTTGCGCTCGCCACGCGCATCCTCGCAGGAGAACGCAGCGCATTCGCCCAACTCTACGACACTTGCGCTCCCGCACTGCTGCGGCGACTCACCCGCATGACGGGGTCGATCGATCACGCCGAAGACTGCTTACAACAAGTCTTCGCGGAAGCCCTGCGCGCCTTGCCACAATACCGAGGGAAAGGGCGTCTTGAGGCTTGGATTGAACGCATCGCCACCCATACCGCGATGGGCTGGTATCGCAAAAAGTACCGTTGGCGCTCGTTTGTCGAACAAGTGGTCGAGCAGATCACCCCCGAGTCCACGCTCCCTCAGCCCGACCCTTTGCCCGAACAACTTTTTCTTCACGAGGAGATGAAAGCCGTGGTGTGGCAACTTCTGGATCGACTCAGCCCTCGAAAGCGCATGGCTCTCGTGTTGTGCGATCTCGAAGGACGCACCATCGAAGAAGCTGCCGAACAGATGGATATCCCCGTCGGTACGGCGGCTTCTCGTCTCTTTCACGCACGTCAAGACTTCCGAAAGATCGCCCTCGCCGAACTCCGTCGTCAGGGCCTTGATGTGGGGGATTGGATCCATGATTGATCACACAAACAAACAAACCACCCCAAAAACCTCCCCAAGCCCCCATCTCTCGGACTTATGGGGGTCGGCCTCTTTGCGCGAAACCTACGACGCTTGCCTACCCTCCCAAGAACAAGAGCAAGAAAGCCTCGCCAAAGTCCGACGCCTGCTATTTCAAGACTTCTCGCCCTCGCCCAGCACATCCTCCAACCCATCCCCAAAACGACCGTGGTTCCGCATCGCTTGGGCAAGCATCGCAACCGCCGGAGCCTTCGCTTTCGCGCTTTTCCTCTGGCCGCATCTCGAACCCCTCGAACCCTTAACCCTCCAAGGTCTCTCCCCCACACAAACACAAAAAGACGGCTCCACCCATTTCCAAACAGACCAATCCACCGCAACGATCGTCTCCAAAGGCCACTGGTCGATCACAATGGCCCCACGCTCTAGCATCACTCTCCAACGCAAAGCCGCCCGAAAGACGACCCTCCAACTCGCACACGGTCGTGTCCAAGTCGCCGTCACTCCCCAACAATACGAATCTTTCGCTGTTCATCACAAACGCTGGCAAGTCCACGTCAAAGGCACACACTTCGCCATCTCACAACACACCCACACCTTGCGCATCGCAGTTTGGACAGGACAAGTCGAGATCGGCAACTCCTCTCTCTCATCTCTCCCGTTTCGCCTCAACCAAGGCGAAGGCGCACACATCGATCTCTCCACCTCCCGCGTCCGCCGTTTTCCCGTCCCTCCTCTTTCGCTACCTCCTCAACAGCACCTACCTTGGGCTTTAAAGCTCTCTCCCGCGCTCTGCGCACAATACGCGCTCGATCTCCCCGATCAAACCGACCTCCCCGCACCGCTGCGCTCACAGATCCTCCAACACCTGATCGCATCTCTCCTCTTCCGCAGCGAACCTTCTCTCTGGCTCCCCTTGCTCGATGCACAACAACGCCTCGAACAAGATCCCCTCGCCCAAGAAACCGCCCTCTATCTGCTCCTCCAACGCTGCTATTCCACCGCACCCGCTCGCTGCCTCCCTCTCTCCTCTTGGTACATCCAACACTTCGCCAAACGCGGAATGCGACCCTTCCTTGCTCGAATCCACTTTCTCCGCGCCGATGCCCTCGCCTCCCAACCCCACTCCGCCAAACAAGGACTCCTCGAACTCAAAAGCTACCGCGAAACCTTCCCCCAAGGTCTCGATCGCCGCCGCGCTTGTGATCGCATAAAGAGCACACTCCAACACACTTCTCTCCCTGATCTGCGATCACTGTCCGAAGAGATCGGTGTAAAAAGTCCTTGGTTTTCAAGATACTGCCCCTTCTCAAAATAAAGCCTACAGTACTGGTGTGATCGCAACACGTAGGGGCAGCAAGGTGTGGCTAACACTCGGACACTTCGTATGTAAAGCCCATCCAGCGGGGGGGCTCTGGCATGGGCAGATTTCGTATCACCCCACGGGCATTGGGTGAAGAAAAGAGACTGAACTGTCATACCGATACGAAAAAGGCCGCTATTGCCTGCGCGGGCGGTTCCCGAACCGCCCCTACAACGGCTTGATTCTTCACGCTTTCCCTTTTCCACTGCGTCATACGACATCCGCAGGTTGTCTGCTCGTACACAGCGATCAAAATCCCCGTGAATGGGGCAAGGGCGTATGCCATACGCCCCGACCTTTGATCACACCCTACACGGAGGTCGTATCCTCCGTCTTTTTCTGTATGTTTGC